>JAEZPW010000034.1 GCA_023441255.1 Acidobacteriota bacterium | reverse complement strand
ATGTTGAATAGCGGCACGTACAGGAACGGGAGAACTACCGCAATACGGAAGAACCGCAATTTGAGCCGAAGTGCGGCCGGTGTGATCGAACTCAGAAACAAACCATAGGACCAGGCCCAAAGGATTGCGTAGACACTCAGGAGAACATTGAGAGCGATTGCGGGAAGCCAAAATCCCATTGAGCTCTCGTGGTCACCTGAAGCCGGGACCGTGGTCATCAGTATCCCGGCGACGGCGCATACACCACAGACGACCAACAATAGTTGCCAGTGCTTCGCTGTGACGAAATGCTTAGAGATAGCATCCATCGAGGCTCTCCTCGACGAACAAAGGGATTGTGAGCTGTAGCCCGTTTATCAACAGTAATCTCTAGTGCATAAAGCCTCGGTACAACATAATGGCACCGCCGCCGAGGGTGAAGAGAGCGTTGGCGATAATCGAAGCCAGCAGATTTCGTGTCCGGTAGAACAGAACTGCGGCTACAACACCGAGAATGATAGCAGCGGGATAACCAAACACAGGACAGGCAACTGCAAATAGAAAGCAACTGGCGATCACGGCTGCTGGAACGCTTGCACATCGTTCGAACGTTCTGAACACGACTCCACGGAAGAGAACTTCGCTGCTGATCGCAAGTGCCAGTATGATGAGCAGTAATTCGAGTACACCGATCAGTGACATCGCATCCGCGATCAGCAGGGTAATGGGGCCTAGCTGCTTATCTCCCATCCAGAAAACCGGAGCCGTAAATGCCAAAGCTGTCGCTCCACCGATGATGCCCCACAGCACACTCATCGTGGCGCCGGCGACATGCGTTTGCTCGTCTATGCGCCAGCTGAAGAGCTGTCCTTTGGGACTGTATGGCAGCGTGGCGGCGATCATCGACACAACGAAGGCGAGATTCGCTCCATGCAACAACCAGAATCCCGATAGTCGCAACGGTCCGAGCGGGTGAGTCAGCGCATTTCTCAACAGAAACCACGCTAAAAGCCCGAACAACTCGTACACGATGAACGCCCCGCCGAGGGCGTAAACCATCCTCGTGAGCGAGAACAAACGATTGTGGGCGTGATCCGCAACAGCGGCATTGGTGTCCATTCGTGCTCCATTTAGAACTATCCACGAAAGCGGCGATGACTCCCTACTGCTGCCCCGCCACCACGCTGTCGAGCCGTGCCAGCGATCTGCTTGCTTCCGCCGCTTCCGGCGACGCGGGCGACTCGCGCAGCAGCAGTGCGTATTCGCCCCTCGCCTCTTCCGGACGCTTCTGCGCTTCCAGCGCTCGACCGGCGAAGATGTGTGCTAGCTCGAACCCGTTGTGCGCGCCCGCGTAGACCTTGCGTGCATAAGCCACGGCCAGGTCGTGTTTGCCGGAAAAGAACTGGGCCTCGCACATCAGGAAAAGGAACTCAGCGTTTTTCGGTTCTTTCGCCAGCGCCTTTTCGATCTGCGGAATCGCCTCGGCATACTTATGCTCCAGCAGTGAGAGCCTGACCAGGTTTGCCTTGGTGAACGAGCGCTCTGGATCGGCCTGCAGGGCTTCGTTGAGTGCCTCGCGCGCGTGGCCGAAGTCGCGGGTCTTCATGTAGGCCGCCGCGAGATTGTTATAGGCCATCACGAACTTCGGGTGGAGCGAGGTGGCCTTCTGCAGGTGTTCGATGGCGTTCTCGCGGTCGCCCTGTGACAGCGCCTTGTTGCCCTCCTCGAACTCCTTGCGCGCATTTTCCGGCACCTTTTCGAGTTCCGCGGCTGAGACCGTGGCCGGCTTGGACTCGGCATCCAGATCGGAATCGAACGTTACCCGAATGTATTCGTGGTGGACGCGCTCGATCGAATCGAGCGTAAACACGTTCGTCACCATCTCCTTTATGGTCAACCCACGCACCCGAACGGTGTACGTGCCGGGCCGGACGCCCAGAAATAGTACCTTGCCCTCGTTGTCGGTGAAGCTTTCGGCCACCGTTCCGCCCTGCGACGACTGCAACAGCACGTCAATGTGCTCGCCGGCGTTCTTCTCGTTCAAATCAGTGACATGCACGACCAGTTGCTTGTCAGACGTCTCGTCGCCTTCCGGGCGCATGGGTTCCATAGGGTTGCGTTGGCCCCGTTGCGCAAACAGCAGACAAGCGGTCAGCAGTAGAACCAGCAGCGAAACGGCACGGCGAGTCATCAAACTAGCCTTCTTTCCAGACACAAGGGCCTGCGAACCGCCTTCGCATGAACCTGCGAAGCTTCGGTCTTGAACTTGAATTGTGAACGGCTCGATTGTACGCGCCGCCAATATCGCAGCTGCGGATGAGTTCGTCAATGATTGACGTTGTTACCAATGGCGCACTCAGAACGAGCGTCGCCTGCTTCCGGTAATGCAACACAAGTCGCGGTACACCTTGGTGGCCCTCACACGTGCAAAACCGCACGCCCTGAGCACCTGCACCATCTCTGCCGACGTCGCCTGCGGGAAGGAACCACTGATGAATTGCGAGATCACGCGATCGAGAGGCTGGGTGCGTTCACGGTTCAGGTATCGGTCAACCAGCACGGTGAGTCCGTTCGCCGGCAGGCTCTCGTAAGCATTGCGCAAAAGCTCCGGCGAGACCGGTCCGATGTCGCAGAACATGATGACGTCGTGACCTTCGGGGAACGGTTGCCGGATGTCACCCGCCAGCGTCGTGATTCGCTTCGACATCCCGGCGGAACGAATATTCTTGGAGGCTGCCTTGCAGACCGGTGCGATGTCGAAGACACACGCATGCAAATGCGGGTTCCTGCGCGCCAGTGCGATCGACATCACGCCCGAGCCGCCGCCCACATCCAGCAGCGAGCGCATCTTGGACAGGTCGAGGCACTTGGCCAGTGCCTCAGCATCGTCCCGGTGATAATGGAACAGCATCTGCGTAAAATCTTTCGCACGCTGCGGATCACGCCTCATCGCCTCGGTGTAAGTGACCTTGTTCAGCCCCTTGATCGACTTGCAGCTCTTCCCCGAAGCCAGTGCCTCCTCCAGCACGGTGAGCGCGTCATAGCCTTCCACGCACTCTTTCGAATACTGGCGCGTCCAGTGGACGGACCGCTCGCGAACGAAATACTTTTCAGCTAGTCGAGTGTTGGAGTACATCTCATCACGTCTTCGCAGCAGCCCGAGAGCTACGAGCGAGTTCAGGAACGTGTTGAGATATGCCGGATGGATGTCGAGCGCACGCGCGACCGCTTTTGCCGGCAACGCCTTCTCCAGCAGACGAAACACTTGCAGCCGTTCGGCAGCAACTACCAGGCGCGAAACAATGAACGCCCGTTCCATCGTGACACTCGCAAGAACTTTCTTGGGAAATTTATCCAGCGTCGGCTCGTGCATGATGGCTCCTGAGTGGTGAATGCTCAGCGCGGAATGCCGCATTGCTGTGGGGCCGGACGGCACGCTCAAGCACTCTACCCCGAAGTTGGAGGGACTTCCATAGCATCGCCATGCGACAACTTTGCTGATGGGAGCATCTGCAATAACGTGAGTCAGACTTCTGTGGTCGTGGTGGGCGCAGGCGCTTTTGGTGGATGGACCGCGCTGTCACTTTTGCGCAAGGGAGCACGCGTCACGCTGGTGGATGCGTGGGGACCCGGCAACTCCCGCGCCAGTTCCGGCGGCGAGACGCGCATTATCCGAGCGACGTATGGGCCGTCGAAGATTTACACGCAGATGGCGATGGACTCGCTGCGCCTGTGGAAGGAGAACGAGCGACGCTGGCCTCAGCCGGTCTTCACGCAGGCGGGCGTGCTCTGGATGACGCCACCGGAGGACCGGTACGAACAAAGCGCACTGAACGTCCTGCGCGATTGCGGTGCGCCGTTCGAGAAGGTCTCCACGACGGAGGCATCGCGCCGCTGGCCGCAAGTGAACTTCGAAGGCGTGAGCTGGGTTATCTACGAACCGCATGCCGGCTTCCTCACGGCGCGCCGTGCCTGCGAATTTGTGCTGCGATCGTTCGTGCAGGAAGGCGGAACTTACCGCGAGGCGCACGCGTTGCCCTCAGCGATTGCCAAAAGCGGCATGGAAGCCGTCATCCTCAACGGCAGCGAACGCGTCACTGCCGACCAATATGTCTTCGCCTGCGGGCCGTGGCTGCCGGAGATCTTTCCTGCGCTGCGTCCGGTTATGAAAATCACGCGCCAGGAAGTGTTCTTCTTCGGCGTGCCGGCGGGGGAGACGCGCTTCAGCGAGCCGTCCATGCCGGTGTGGATCGACAATACCGTGCCGCGCTTCTACGGCATCCCGGGCAACCAGTGGCGCGGGTTCAAACTGGCCAGCGACGCGCGCGGCCCCGCGTTCGATCCTACGCACGGCGACCGTCGTGCCTGCGACAGCGCGCTGGCTGCTGCACGCGGGTATCTCGCCATGCGTTTCCCACGGTTGAAAGCCGCACCCGTGGTCGAAAGCCGAGTGTGCCAGTACGAGAACACCACAGACGAAGACTTCATCATGGACCGCCATCCCGCCGCCGACAACGTCTGGATACTGGGCGGCGGCTCAGGACATGGCTTCAAGCACGGTCCAGCCGTGGGCGAAATGATGGGTGACGCCGTGCTGGGCAAGCGAGCCGCACCGAAAGAGTTCGCAGTCGCGCGGTTTGGGAACTTGAAGTTTGGGGAAGACTCCAAGTAAGCGTCAGAGCAACGGGAGCCGATGTCGTCTTCCAACGCTCAGCGTTCGGGTGGTTGTTCCTGAGGCGGTTGAACCACGGCTGCGGTTATGAGCAGACGTGGGCGTGAATACCACGTTGAGGCACCGTTCGCTTAACCCACATCTGCTGAAGTCGGCAGATGTGGGGCACCAGGGATTGTGCGATTATCCGGAGTGACGGTTCGAGGACTGCGAGTTACACTCGCTCACTGTAACGAATCCTTCTCAATTGAGACAGAGCATGAAACCGGCCGCACTATTGGTGGTCACTGTGGTCCTCGCATTGTCATCGTCAGCGCTGGCGTGTCCGGAAACGGATTGCAAGGGCGGGCGCCTGGAGATGCAGCGTGAGTTTGTCGTTGTCGTCACGCACGAAGGCACGCCGCTACCGGGCGCGATCGTCGAGGTGACGACCGAGGAAAAAGGCGAGACATCGTCGGCCTTTTCGGGCGAGACCGCCGCAGACGGCAGCGTAAAGGTGAACGTAACTCCGGGCGACTACTGGATCACGACCTCTTACCTCGGTCACGAAG
>JAEZPW010000015.1 GCA_023441255.1 Acidobacteriota bacterium | reverse complement strand
TGATACCGTTCGCGTCGACGTAGTTGTTCGAACACGCCGCGTCGGACATTTCTTCCCTGGCGGCACGGTAGACGCATACGATACGTGGCTCGAACTGAAGGCCGTCGACGACAAAGGGCAGACCTTGTTCTGGAGCGGCATGGTTGAGGACGACGGCAAGGGCCCGGTGGAACCTGGCGCGCATTTCTACCGCTCGCTCTTGATCGATGGCCACGGCAATCCCATCAATAAGCGAAACGCCTGGTCCTCGCGTGCCACCGTTTACGTTCGTCTCATACCTCCCGGAGCTGCCGACACTGTCCACTACCGCCTGAAGATTCCCGACAATGCCGGCAATCGCGTCACCTTGCAGGCTCGCTTGTGCTATCGCAAGTTCTCCTGGTGGAACACCCAATTCTCGTTCAGGGGCGTTCCAGACACCCAGCAAAATGCGGCGGCAGTCACGCCGCACTACGACGACACGCGATATGTATTCGACGGTAGCACGGAACATGTCTCCGGCAAGCTCAAGCAAGTTCCAGACCTGCCTATCGTCGCCATCTCCCAATCGCAGGCTGTTTTGAATGTTCTTCCGCGGAATTCCAAACCGACCGGCCCGCGTGTGGACCTGAACGCGGAGGATTGGACACGCTGGAACGACTACGGCATAGGTTTGCTGCTGCAAGGCGACCTGCTCGGCGCCCGCCGTGCATTTGAGAAGATCACTGAAATAGATCCGTCCAATGCTGATGGCTGGGTGAACCTGGGACGCGTGGCCGTTCAGGAAGGCGACATGCAGAGAGCTCGTGACGTGCTGCAGCGTGCTTTGCAGCTTCAGCCGCAACTCGCGCGCGCCAACTTCTTCTATGCCAAGGTATTGCACAACGAGGGCCACTATGACGAAGCCGTCAGTCGGCTCCGCACCGTCCTGCAGCAATTTCCGCGTGATCGCGTTGTGCTCAATGAGCTCGGCCGTGTTTTGTTCCTGCAGCGCAAGTATGCTGAGGCCGTTCACGAGTTGCAGCGTGTGCTGGCCATAGACCCGGAAGACCTGCAGGCGCACTACAACTTGATGCTGTCCTATCGGGGCCTTGGGCAGGGCAATCTGGCAGAGCGCCACGAGAAGCTCTACCAACGCTTCAAGGCGGACGAGAGTTCTCAGACCATTACCGGCGAATATCGGCGCACACATCCCGAAGACAACAACGAGCGGCAGTCCATCCATGAACATGACTCAGTGGACCTGAGCCGGGTTGCAGCTTCGTCCGTCAAAAAGCTGCCAGCAAGAACGATGAAGCGAGCAGGAGTGGCCGAAAAGACTGACTCCTCAGGCGGACAGCAATGACCCTGTCTGGAACCGCAAGAAGCCTGATAAATCTGCATTTGTTCGTGGCCGTGCTCATTGTTCTCCCGGCTACTGCGTTCGGGTCTGAAGTCCGCTTCAGCGATGTGACGAAAGCTGCTGGCATCAGCTTCGTTCACAACACCGGATCTTTCGGAAAGCGGTACCTTCCCGAGACGCTCGGACCGGGCTGCGCCTTCATTGACTACGACAACGACGGCTATCCCGACATCGTCCTGGTGAATGGCCAGGACTGGCCCGGCCACAGCGTTCACGGTCGCACGACGCTAAAGCTCTATCACAACAATCGCGACGGTACCTTTACTGACGTCACCGCGAAAGCTGGCCTATCCATTCCAATGTATGGAATGGGTGTTGCGGTCGGAGACTACGACAACGATGGTTACGACGACCTGTTCATTACCGCCGTGGGGCAGAGCCACCTGTTTCACAACAACGGGAATGGCACGTTTTCGGATGTGACAAAAGCCGCCGGCATGTGGGGAATCTCTGAATTCAGCACGAGTGCAGCGTGGGTAGATTACGACCGTGACGGCAAACTGGACCTTGTTGTTGCGAATTACGTGCAATGGACGCCCGAGAACGACCTGTATTGCACGATGGACGGTGCCCGCAAATCGTACTGCACGCCGGAATCGTACAAGGGTGCTTCGGTCCGGCTCTGGCACAACCTCGGCGGGCGCTTTGAGGACGCGACCCAGAAGGCCGGGATGTATGACACGACCTCCAAGAGTCTTGGCATCGCAATTCTCGACGCCAACGCCGATGGCTGGCCGGACATTCTCATCGCCAATGATACGCAGCCGAACAAACTCTACATTAACAACCAGAAGGGTGGCTTCAGCGAAAAGGGACTTCCCTCCGGCGTAGCCTTCAGCGAGGACGGAGTTGCGCGCGCAGGCATGGGCGTGGACGCCGCCGATTACGACCGTACCGGCCGGCCCTCGATCATGATCAGCAACTTCTCCAACCAGATGATCGCGCTATACCACAACGAGGGCAACGGGCTCTTCGTAGACGAGGCGCCCCGTTCTGATATTGGCCGTGCCAGCCTGCTCAGCCTGGGCTTCGCATGCTACTTCCAGGATTTCGACCTCGATGGCTGGCCTGACATCTTTGTCGCCAACGGCCATATCGAGCCGGATATAGAACGCATTCAAAAGAGGATCAAGTATCGCCAGCCGCCTCACCTGTTCCGTAATCTCGGCAACGGCAAGTTTGCCGATGTCGCAGCCTCGGCCGGCGCCGCTTTCGATCTGCCCAAGGTAGCGCGAGGTGCCGCCTATGCCGACGTGAATAACGACGGGTACCTCGACCTGCTGGTAATGACGAATGGCGGACCGGCATACCTGTTTCGCAACGAAGGCGGAGATAACCAGGCCCTGCGCATAAAGCTGTCTGGCACGAAGTCAAATCGTGACGGCATCGGTTCTGTCGTCGATATTACCTACGGCGGCGGTGAAAAGCAGTGGCAGATGATGCGCAGCGGTTCCGGATACCTCTCTGCCAGTGAACTCGTGCTCACGTTCGGCGTCGGTCAGCACAGAAGTGTCGAATCCGTTGAGGTGAAATGGCCCAGTGGTCAGGTAGATCGTCTGTCGAACGTTGCCACAGGTCAGACTATTACCGTTCAGGAAGGCAAAGGCGTAATATCATCCCGCAAGTTCGATCTGACGGGGAGAACGCGTGAAAAGACCCCTATTAAGCGCGCTGTTTCACGTCCTCGTGGTGGCACTGCCGTTTCTGGTTTATCAGGCGCAAGCCCAGACTAAGCCCCATCCATCGCCGCATCGCACCCGGGCCAATAAGGCATCCGTTAAGACGGCCAGTAGCTCTGCAGCCAAGGCGATTCGCCTCAACAATCTCGGCACCGCCTACATGAACCAGCAGGCGTTTGAGAAGGCGCTGAACTTTTTCTCACAGGCCTTTGCCAGCGACCCGAAACTCGAAATGGCCCAGGTTAACAAGGGCATTGCGCTGCTCAGTCTCCAACGCTACGCCGAAGCTCGGCAGGTACTTTCTCAAGCCACGGCGCACAACTCGCAGTCTGCTCGGGCATGGTACAACCTCGGCCTGACGTATAAGGCGCTTGGCCAGTCGCAGCTTGCTCTGCCTGCTTTCCAGAAAGCGGCTCAACTCGAACCCTCGGATACCGACGCCTTTTATCTCGTCGGCTCCATGCAGTCGCAGCTGGGAAACGAACGCGAGGCCATTGCGGCTTTCCAGAAATCATTGCAGCTCGCTCCAGAAAATGCCTCCGCGGAATTCGGACTTGCACGGTCCTTGCAGCGCGTCAAGGACACGGAAGCCGCAAGGGCGCACCTCGCTCGCTTCGACCACATCACCAAGAACAAGCAGGGAAAGTTGATGAGTCCTGCCTATGGCGAGCAGGGTGTGCTTTCGGTCGCTGTGCCTGTCCGTGGCGAACAGCATCCTGTTCCTGCGATTCCGGTGAAGTTCAGTGACGTCACTGCGCAGGTTGGCCTGTCGCGTGCCCTACCTCCTCGCGACACCATGGACTCAAGCCCCGAGGCGCCTGTCGCGTGCTTCCTGGACTACGATAACGATGGCCGCCCCGACCTGCTGGCATCGTTCCCGGATCGTGCTTCATCTTCCCTGGCTCTCTACCACAACCTCGGCGACCGGTTTGCCGATGTTGCAGCTGCCACAATGCCTCATCTGTCTGGCACGATGAGTGCTTGCGCCGCCGGTGACTTCGACAACGACGGTTTCACCGACCTGGTCCTTGGGATCTCTGGAGGCCTTGTCCTCTTGCGGAATGACAAAGGCCACTTCGTAGACGTCACCGCCTCCAGCGGTCTGTCCACCGGAAGTGCGCGACCATCTTCTCTTACCTTCCTCGACTACGATCACGATGGCGATCTTGATCTGCTTGTCGCCACAGACAAACCCGGAAACCCTGCAGCTTCGCGATTGCACTTGTGGCGCAACAATGGCAACGGCTCGTTTACGGATGTCACTGATGCTCTCGGTTTCAACGTGCTACAAGATGCCGGCATTGCCATGGTCAGCGACTACAACAATGATCGCGCTTCAGACGTCGTTCTCTCGGGCCCCGGCACGATCCTCGTCAATCCCCGCGAAGGCCCTTGGAAAAAGCTTCCGATTGGTGCTGACGTGCCTTCGGGCCGCGGCATGGCCATCCTGGACTTCAACAAAGACGGGTGGATGGACATCGCGCTTGCTACTCCCAACGGTCTCGTCCTATATCGCAACGTGAGTGGGCAGCGCTTCGAGCGCGTGAATGTTCCTGGTGCAGACCAAGGCCCACTGTTCGGCGTCGCCGCACTGGACTACGACAACGACGGTTGGATTGATCTCGCAGTTGCGGGCAGCGACAACAAGGGCCACAGCTTCGTCAATCTATTCCGCAATGAAGGTCCTTCCGGCTTTGTGAACGTCACCACAAAGACGGGTCTCAACGCCATCTCGGTCTCGTTGCCGCGAGGCCTGTTGACCGCCGATTATGACCGCGATGGCGACGTCGATCTATTGATCACCCAGGCAGACGGGAAACTCGTTCTCGTTCGGAACGAGGGCGGCAACCAGAACAACTTCCTGCGTCTGTCGCTAAAGGGACTGGCCGACAACAAGAGCGCGATTGGAACCAAGGTCGAAGTTTTCGCCGGCGCCGTATGGCAGAAATGGGAGGTCAGTCCCGCAGCTTACAACGGTCAGAACTCACCCGAAATTATCGCCGGTCTTGGCAGCGAAAACTCGGTGGATGTCGTCCGCCTGCTGTGGCCAACCGGCGTTGTGCAGGACGAGGCACAGATTCCGGCCAACACGGCGAAAGCAATCGGCGAGATCGACCGGCGCGGCTCTTCCTGTCCGCTGCTATTCGTCTGGGACGGAAAACAATACCAGTTCGTCGCCGACATGATCGGCGCCGGTGTTGTAGGCCATTGGATATCGCCGACCGAAAAGAACACACCTGATCCGACCGAGTACATAAAAATTGAAGGCGTCAGTCCCGCACGGAAGCACGGACGGCTCAGCTTCCGCTTCATGGAACCGATGGAAGAGGTCGTGTACCTTGATCAGGTTCGATTGCTGGCAGTCGATCATCCCGGGAACGTGGAGGTCTATCCGAACGAGTACTTCGCCAGCAATCCACCGTTCCCCGCGTTCAAGTTGATCACCAGTAGGAACGCAAGCCCGCCAGCAGCTGCGTGGGACGACACCGGACGCGATGTTCGATCACAGTTGGTGGCCCGCGATCACGAGTACGTGACCGGGTTTACGACAATGAAGTGGATGGGCTTCACACAACCACACTCGCTCACACTCGAACTCCCTCAACCATACGATGGCGGCCCACTTCATCTCCTGATGAATGGCTATATCGAGTACTTCATGGCCAACTCGATGTATGCGGCATATCAGGCAGGTGTCGAGCCGTTCGCGCCCTATCTCGATGCGCAAACGACGGATGGCCACTGGACTCGTGTCGTTGATGACATCGGCTTCCCCGCAGGCCTGCGCCGGACCATGACCGTGGACCTGACTGGCAAATTGCCGCGAGGTACCAGGCAGATTCGGCTGACGACAAACCTGCAGATCTACTGGGACCAGATTCTCTTTGATACCAGCGAGCCTGACACGACTCACACTAAGTTGACCGAAGTGCCGCTCGCCTCTGCCCAACTAGCGTGGCGCGGCTATCCTCGCATGTTCGAGGCCAGGACTCCCGGCGACCTCACCTTCGACTACCAGCAGACCAGTCGCGCCGGTCCTTATGTTCGGCAGGCTGGCTCCTATACGCGATACGGCGATGTGATCGACCTGGTGAGCGGAGTCGACGATCGCTTCGTGGTTTTCGGCA
>JAEZPW010000273.1 GCA_023441255.1 Acidobacteriota bacterium | reverse complement strand
GTCCTCGCCCAAGTCGCGATGAACCCTATCGAGTCCTTCTGGTTCAAGGGCTCGGAGAAGGCGCAGGTGCAGGGATTCATCGTGAAGCCGCCGAACTTCGACCAGACGAAGAAGTATCCGGTGAAGTTCCTGATTCATGGTGGGCCGCAGGGCGCCTGGGGAGACTCGTGGTCGTACCGCTGGAACCCGCAACTGTTTGCCGCGAACGGCTACGTGGTGGTGATGATCAACCCGCGCGGTTCGACCGGGTACGGGCAGAAGTTCATCGACGACGTGAACGGCGACTGGGGCGGACGCGCCTACAAGGACCTGATGATCGGCCTCGACTATGTGGGTAAGACGTATCCTTGGGCCGACACCAACAACGCCTGCGCCATGGGTGCCAGCTTCGGCGGCTACATGGCCAACTGGATCCAGGGCAATACGACCCGGTTCAAGTGCATCGTTTCGCACGACGGCATGTTCAACCCGGTTTCGGCTTACGGAACCACCGAAGAGTTGTGGTTCCCCGAGTGGGAGTTCAAAGGCAAGCCCTGGACGAGCAAACTCTACGACAAGTGGTCGCCGCAATTGCGCGCAACCAAGTTCAAGACGCCCATGCTGGTCGTTCACGGCCAGCTTGATTACCGCCTCGACGTCAGCGAAGGCTTCCAAGTGTTCACCACTTTGCAGCGCCTCGGCGTTCCGTCGAAGATGCTCTACTTCCCGGACGAAGGCCACTGGGTACTCAAGCCGCAGAACTCGCAGCTCTGGTACAAGACCGTTAATGACTGGGTGGATCAGTGGACGAAGCCCAGCAACGAAAAGACCGCCAGCGGCGGCAAGTGAGAACAGCGAAAAGGACCTTCAGGTGATTGTCATTCCGAAGCGAAGCGAGGAATCTCTACGGCGCAGCAGCTGTGGTTCGGGTAGAGGTTCCTCGCTCCGCTCGGAATGACAACGTCAAACGTCGTCACTCGGAGAAACTGGCACACGTTCAGCGTGGCAAGCTCGTGAAGTGAAACTGCACCCGGCGGCATTAGGGTCTTTATCACCTCTGTTCCCATAGGAAAAATGGTTTGACCCTGCTCGCTCCGTAAAGTTATGTTGCGGGTATGGCGGCGCGCTTCAGGTTCGCATTGGCCCTGATTGTTCTTGGGGTGATCGTTTTAGCGATCCTGCTGCCGGCAGTTCCTGATCCGCTTACCGCTCTCCGCGCCTGGGAAGCCAGCCTCGCACTCCTCTTCAGCATCGCCGCGTTCGCGACGCTCTGCGCCGGACGCCTGTCGCTCATGCGTTATTCGGGTCGGTCGGGCCCTGAAATGCCGTTCACGGCCGGCGGCACACGCGGAAGCCGAAGCATCCCTCTCCTCTGTTGATGGCTCAAATCCAAGAACTCCTGTAGCAGGCAGCTGCGCTGTCGTCATGATGTACGTAATTCTTGAAAAGCCAGGAGAGGGCCTAGTGAGCCGGACCTTCATAGTCATCGCAGTCGTGATCACCTGCCTGGGTGGCGGTGTGGTGTTCGCCACGTATCAGCGCAGACAGGCAGCCGAGCGTCAGTTGATAGCGGAAATTGCCGAATCGCGCCGTGTTGGCGCAATCCTTTCGCAGCGCGACATAGTTTCCGAGATCGAAGTGCAGCCCAACGTAACTTTCGAACAGCTGCTCGCACACCAGGGCATTGACTCCACAACAGCAGAGCAGTTGATCGCAGCGGCCCAGCCGGTGTTCAAGTTTCGCCGGCTGATGCCGGGAAACGAGCTGGTTCTCGCAAGTTCCTTGCAGGGAGAACTTCGGTCAGTGCGGTACCACATCGATTCTGACCACGAACTGTTCATTCAGCGCGAGGGCGAAGGTTTCCGTGCGCAGATCAAGGACATACCGTCGCAGACCAAAGTTGCCGGAGTGGCCGGCACCATCAAGGGATCACTCTTCGAGGGCGTGATGGATGCCGGGGAGACCCCCGAATTGGCCATGCGTCTGGCAGACATCTTCCGTTGGGACCTCGACTTCTACACCGACCCGCGGCCGGGAGACACCTTCCGGGTGGTGATCGAAAAAAGAGAGTATGCGAACGGGCAGCCGTCGACCTACGGGCGCATCTTGGCGGCGGAATACAACAATGCTGGTCGTCCTTACCAGGCGATCCTGTTTCATGATGACCAGGGCAAGCCGGCTTACTACGCCGGAGACGGCAAGTCCTTGCAGAAAGCCTTCCTGCGCTCGCCCTTGAAGTTTGCGGCGCGCATCAGTTCCCACTTCACGCGCAGCCGTTTTCACCCGGTGCTGAAGATCTATCGCCCGCACCTTGGTACCGATTATGCCGCGCCGACCGGCACGCCCGTACAGGTGATCGCAAACGGCAAGGTCGTTTCGGCCGGATGGAGCGGCGGTGGCGGGAATGCTGTACGTGTCGCCCACAGCAATGGGTACGAGACCTACTACATGCACCTCTCGCGTATTCTCGTCCGTCGGGGCCAGAGCGTGCATCAGGGGCAAACCGTCGGCCTGGTCGGGGCAACCGGCCTGGCCACCGGACCTCACCTGGATTTCCGTTTGCGGCAGCGCGGCAACTTCGTGAACTTCGAACGTCTGAACCTGCCCCCGGCAATGCCCGTGGCAAAGCGAGACTGGAACGACTTCGTTGCCGAGCGCGACCGCTACGTCGCCCTGCTCCCGGACATGGGCAAACAAAGTGGCACCGCGCTCGCGACCTCGCGACCTGCAACTGCTGCTGCGGGCAAGTGATCACACAGACTTTGAGTGACCCTAAGGATTCTTGTGTGGGGTTCCTGTGTAGCGCTCTTGTGTAG
>JAEZPW010000245.1 GCA_023441255.1 Acidobacteriota bacterium | reverse complement strand
TCAGGGAACGGTGCCGTCCAGACGGAGGAAAGCCGCTGCAAACCGGTCGGCGGAGTTTCGGGGGGATACTCATTCCGTGATGAGGCGGCAATCTGGCGGCGGGTTTCGGAATTGGCGAGATCTTCGGCCGACCACTCGCCCCAGGCCGTTCCGACGGCTAGCACCCCGAGTGGCGTCAGGATCAAGAGTAGTGCAAGCGTCGCCCACAAGTGGCGGGCGCGATGCCAGGGACGGCGGGTAATCTCGGTGTGCGCATCCGCAACGCGTGCGCGGAGCAAATCCGGACTGGTGCGCTGAATGAAGGCGACGATTCCCGCTGAAAGTAACGCCTCGGCGCCGCCCGCGAAAGTGAGGTGACCGATCATCATGGCCGGAATGGCGATTCCAAGCCGATAAGGCGCGTAAAGCGGAGCGCCAGTCGCATCGTGAAAAAAGATCGGCTGTATACCAAACTCGATGGCCGCCAGTAGAGCAGCAATGTTGATGGCGGTATAGCCCGCGATTGCGGCTGCAAATACGTGCCGCCGAGAGTCTGCGGAGGCCTTCCCCGACGCAATCCGATATACGAGCCAGGCAACAAGGGACCCGCAGACCGCCATGTTGAAACAGTTCGCGCCTAAGGCGGTGATCCCTCCGTCGCCGAAAAAGACCGCCTGGATGAACAGTGCGACCGAGAGTGCAAGAATTGCGTTCCAAGGACCGAGTACGATGGCCGCAACCGCGACACCGAGGGCGTGGCCGGTCGTCCCACCCGGCAGCGGGAGATTGAACATCATTACGACGAAGCAGAACGCGGCGAACAGCGCGATAAGTGGAATCGTGCCGGTGTGGAGTGCCCTTTTGGCCCGCTGCAAAGACACATACCAGAAAGGGGTGGCGGCCGCATATAGCGTTGCGCAAGTAGCGGGGCTCAGGTATCCGTCTGGTATGTGCATCGTCAATTTCCGCTGCAGCGTTTGCGAGAGTCGTTCCTGTAACACGCTTCTGCGATTCGTGTTACAACACATTGTATGCTAACCGCAGGAGGAACAGCGATGCCGAGATTAGTCCGGACCGGCGTTTCCCTGGAAGGCGAATTACTGGACCAGTTCGACAAGGTGATCGCAGCCAAGGGGTACAAGAACCGGTCGGAAGCGATACGCGATCTGATTCGGGAGTCACTGGTGGCGGACGACACGGCGCATAATCGCGTGATCGTCGGTACGCTCACCATGGTCTACGATCATCACCGTCCAAAGCTCGCAGACGAACTCATAGGACTGCAACATCATGCACACGGAAAAGTGCTTGCCGCCACCCACGTGCACCTCGACCACAGCAATTGTCTTGAAGTAGTCATCATGAAGGGGCGGAGTGGTGAGATTAAGCAACTCGCGGAGAGTATGTTGAGCACTCGAGGGGTAAAGCACGGCAAGCTGGTTGTGACCTCGAACGGTACAAAGAGACGCCACTAACGGGCGCCGCACACGCGAGGGTTGACGCGCGCACACCTCTGACATCTTCTTTGTAACTTCCTGCATCACCCTCAACTCTAATGACGCGTGCTTCGGTTTGAAGCCAGGGGCACACGGGGGCGTTCCTTAAAGTGCGTCGGGCCTCGGCACACATCGCCGTCGCAGTGCTGCTCGCCATGCCGCTTTTGTCCGCATGGGGTGGAGCATTCGAGAGTGTACCCGCCTGCTGCCGCCCTGGTGGCAAACATTCCTGCGCCGCCGTACACGTTACCACCGAGAAAACTGGCGCAATCTTCACGGGCCCACGCTGCCCTGCCCAGCTAGTCCGCTTTCTGCCTGCCTGGCAAACGGCGTTCATGCCGGGCGTAAGCCGCTTGCTATCCGACGACTTGCCAATCGAACCGGCAGTCAGCCTACCTGAGGCCGTGATTGTTCGTGAAACTTGGCGCGAGTTGCCTTTCACGAGACCTCCGCCCCCGAACTGCTGAACTTCCAAGATCAGCACTTTTGTAGGGGACTATGGAGCCATGCTCCGGGCCGGAGGTCCGCTTTGTCGCGAGTCATTGCAAGTGTCGTTGCCCTGCTATTGGCGTCGATGATGCACGCAAGTGTGTTCGGCACGATCAAGACCATCGTCCATGATCCGCAGCACCGCGCAGTTGCCAATGCAAGTGTCGTGTTGCGAAGTACGACGTCGTCGTGGAGCCGCAAGACTGTCACTGATCAAGCCGGAGTCGCCCAGTTCCTTGCGGTGCCGGTAGGCGAATACGAACTTGCGATCGAGGCGCCCGGGTTCGCAACCGAGCGAAGGACGCTAACAGCCATCTCCGATCGTGTGCAGGAGTTTCACACGCAATTGCAACTGGCAACTGCGAAAGAAGAGATCCAGGTGAGCGCTGCACCTGCGGAGGTCGCCCCGGTTGCGTCATCGCCGCTGACGCTCGTAAAGCAGAGCCAGATCGCGCAGACTCCCGGGGCAGACCGGACGAACAGCCTTTCGTTCATCACCGATTTCGTTCCCGGTTCATACGTGGTGCACGACCAACTGCACGTCCGTGGCGGTCACCAGGTTACCTGGGCGATCGACGGGGTTCCGGTACCAAACACGAATATCGCAAGCAATGTGGGCCCGCAGTTCGACCCGAAAGATGCTGATTTCATCGAGGCTCAACGGGGAGGTTTCGGCGCCGAGTATGGCGACAGGACCTACGGGGTTTTCAACGTCGTTCCGCGCTCGGGCTTCGAAATGAAGAAAAGCGGCGAACTGGTTCTGAGCTACGGCAGTTTCAACCAGACGAACGACCAGATCACATACGGCAGTCATTCTGACCGTTTTGCATATTACGTGAGTGCCAATGCCAACCGTACGGATTACGGCCTGGAGACACCCACAAGCGCTCTCCTTCACAATCAGGCCGCAGGCGCAGGTGCGTTCACTTCAATCACGTTCAATCCCGATGCGAAGGACCAACTCCGCTTCGTAGGTTCGGTGCGAGCCGACTATTACCAAGTTCCGAATGATCCCGATCAGCAGGCTTCCGGCATACGGGACCGCGAACGGGAACAGGATGCATTCGCAAACTTCACGTTCCTGCGGACCATATCGCAGTCAGTATTGTTTACGGTAACGCCGTTCTTCCACTTCAACCGGGCAGCATTTGAAGGTGGACCGCAGGATCCAATATCAGCGACGAACAACCGCGCCTCCACCTATGCCGGAGGACAGGTCTCGGTTGCCCTGGTGAAAGGTAAGCACAACGCGAAAGTGGGACTGTATGCGTTCGGACAGCACGACAACACATACCTGGCACTCGTTTCCGGGGCCAACCCAGAATCCGCGCTGCAGCAGCGGGAGATCGTAAACGGGCAACTGGAAGCCGTCTTTCTGGAGGACCAGTACAAGCCTTTCCAATGGTTGACCTTGACCGGGGGCGTGAGATGGACACGATTCTCGGGGCAGCTTCTCGAGACTGCCACAAGCCCGAGATTGGGGGCCGCAATCGAGGTTCCGAGGCTCCGATGGGTGCTGCGCGGAACATATTCACGGTTCTATCAGCCGCCACCGCTCTCGACCGTCTCCGGACCGTTGCTGGAGGTTGCGGCGGAACAAGGATTCGCGTTCCTGCCACTGCACGGAGAACGCGACGAGCAATACGATGTCGGCATGACCATCCCTGTGAACGGATGGGCCTTCGAAGCCGACTACTTCCGAACAGGAGCCCGCAACTTCTTCGATCATGACGCGCTCGGAAATTCAAACGTGTTCCTCCCGCTGACGATCGATCGAGCGCGAATACGAGGCTTCGAGAGTACAGTTCGATCACCACGACTGTTCGGGTTAGCGGACGTTCACGTGGCCTATTCGCACCAGATGGTGCAGGGCGAAGGCGGAATCTCAGGAGGGCTGACCGACTTCACGCCGCCGGAAGAGGGGTTGTTTTTCCTCGATCACGATCAGCGGGACACTCTAAGTGCCGGTGTCCGTGCCGACCTGGCGTGGAGAGCGTGGATAGCAGCGAATGTTAACTACGGTGCGGGCTTTCTGAACGGAGACGGACCCGATCATCTCCCGCCGCACACGACCGTTGACATTGCGGTGGGAAAAACTTTCGGCGAGAACTGGGCTGCAAAACTGACCGCGACGAACCTGATGAACCGCCGTTACTATGTCGACCTGAGCAACACCTTTGGGGGCTCGCACTACTCCGATCCCAGAATGATCGCAGTGCAGGTGCGCTACAGGTTTCACTTCTAGCACTGGCCGCCATTCGGAGGGCATATTATGCCCGTCGCAGCGTGAGCAGCGTTATCTCGGGGTCCACACCGATTCTCGCAGGGACGCCGATAGTCCCCAACCCCCGATTAACGTAAAGATGCGCGAATCCGGCACCTTCCCTGCCACTGGCGGGCAGGCGATAAAGCCCCGCGATGAAGTCGGTCACAAAGGATGCCGGACTGAAGCTGTGATCGATGATTTCGATTTTGACCTGCCCGCCGTGCGTGTGCCCAGCCAGACTCAGCTCGATGCCAAGCTCAGCAGCACGGTGAAAGCTGTTCGGGTTGTGCGAGAGCAGCACATTGGGCATGTCGTTGCGTACGAGCCCTTCTACGCCTTCCAGCATGGGCCTCGACGACGCAGGAAATGACCGAGGCTGACGTTGATAGTCGACGCCGATCAGGTTCAGCCTGGCGCCATTCCATTCGACTTGCGCGCTACGCTGCCGCAAGAGCGTCATGCCGAATCGCTGGTACAGGCGTTCGGCTTCATCTTCGGCATCAGCATAGATTTCATGGTTGCCGTTGCAACCCCAGATGCCGAGAGGAGCATTGAGCCTGCTGAGTTCGGCAACGCAGACGTACAGCGGGTCACGTTTGCTGGTCAGCAGATCCCCGGTGAGGACGGCGAGATGGGCGTTGAGGCCGTTCGCAATCTCGACAGCGCGACGAACTTCGTGCGCAGGCATGAAATCACCGATGTGAATGTCGCTGAGCTGGACGATGCGAAAACCATCAAGGTTAGCCGGGAGATTGGGGATGGGAACCTCGACGGAGTGAACCGTGAAATCAAAGCGTTCCGCGGTGTACCCGTAGATGCCGGCAAGCAAGGGGATCGCTCCGGCGCCATACGCAGCGTACTTGAAGAAGCTCCGCCGTTCGCCGTCGACCGGACTCGATGACGAAGCGCGAGTAGCTCCTGACCAAAGCCACTCAACTCCATAAACAACTTTCATGGCGAGGAACGCCAAGGACGAGGCGAAAAGCCAGAGCTGCGTCACCTGAATGAAGAGCGAAGCCGGGCCCTGACTGGGCAACAAGTGCAAGAAGATGCGGTCTGCAAGGAGCACCACGAAAGACGCGAAGATGACGGTTACGGCTGCCCGTCCGATCTTTTGCCAGGTGCGGGAAGGCAGGCGTTCGAGGAGCGAGAAAGCTTGCCTAAACCAGAAGCGCTGAGCAAAGAAGAACAGCGTCAAAATCGAGATCAGGATGACGAATGGCAATATCCAATAAATGAGACCAAAGCGCAAGGTGCGACTCTCCGGGTGTCGTAAGTTCTAGATGAACACTTTGCCCTGGCGGTCGCAAGCACTGCCCCACCAGGCTGCAAGTTTTGAAATGGCCCGTGAGCAGAGTCGGTGTCTGCGATGAATGGGGCCGGTTCACGCCGAATCGGAGTCCAGCTTCCAGGAAATCTGCCGCAGCATTCCGAGTAGCATCTCACTATCAGCAGAGTGGATGGAAAGCCTGCGCACGAAACGCCTAACTCGTTGCTCGGCTGACGACGAACTGGCGGCATTGAAGTACCCGCTTGTCTTGAGGATGTGAACCAGACCGGACGTGATCCTATCAATTTGCGCAGCGCTGGCGAACTCGACGGATTCGACCGGACCAGCAACAGTGTCTCTGGTCAGTTCATAAAGACAGACGGCAACGGCCTGCCCCAGGTTCATTGACTTGTGCTGGTCATGGGTCGGGATGTTAAGGAGCCAATGACAGTGACTGAGGTCGTCATTGGAAAGACCGCGCTTCTCAGACCCAAAGACAACGGCAACAGCACTGGATTGAAGGCGATCTCGAAGTAGCGGAGCGCCCTCCTGCAGAGTGCGTAAATTCTGCTGCAGATGGCGAGAAGTCGCGGCGGTCGTGCCAACCACGAGCGAACAATCGGCGGTGGCTTCGGCGAGGGTGGCAAACTCCTCTGCACTTTCCAGGACCGCTGCAGCCCCCACGGCGGAACGCGCCTCGCGAAAAGCAATCGAGTAGGGGTTCACCACACGAAGGCAGGTTATACCGAAGTTGCTCATGGCGCGAGCAGCTGCCCCGATGTTCAGAGGATTGCGGGCGGCCACGAGCACTACGCGAAGACGTCTGAAGCCAGAAGCAGGGTTCCGCACGCAAGGATTCTACACGGAGCGAAACGACAAGGCTGGCACGTTGCTGGCCCTGTTCATCGCTCCGACGCTTACCTGTGGGGCCGGCACAATTCGAGGTTCCGCTCGTCGCTTGTGCTAAGCCACAGTGCTGTTGCGGGGCGGTGTGATAAAAGTCGTATCCCCGCCGTGAATCGCCATTCACAATGCACTTGCAGCATAGGAATCTACCTTGAGTCGTACACGAAGGCGCGATCGCCTGGAAGCTGTTCCATCGGGTCCTGATATTAACGTGAGGAGCGACATCATGAATGCGAAGGCCCGTAATCTCATCCTCGTTATTGCCATAATCTCGGTCGCGGTTCTGCTGCCACAACTTGCCGCGGCGCACTGCGACACGACTGATGGCCCGGTCGTCACGGCAGCCAAACTCGCTCTCAATACCGGCGATGTCACTCCGGTGCTGAAGTGGGTTCAGCCGGGCGACGAAGCCGAGATCAGGTCAGCGTTTGTGCACGCCATGAAAGTGCGCGCCCTGGGCCCTGAAGCGCGGGAACTGGCAGACATGCACTTCTTTGAAACGCTAGTTCGCATACACCGAGCCGGCGAGGGCGAACCCTACACCGGCCTGAAACCTGCGGGGACAGAAGTTGAACCTGGCATTGCACTGGCTGACAAAGCGCTGGAGACCGGTTCGGCAGATGCGCTGATCAAGCAAGTCACGACCGAAGTGGCAAACAACATTCCACGGCGATTTGCCGCGGCGCAGGCCGCCAGCAAGCATGCCGATCACAGCACGGAGGCCGGACGATCGTACGTCGCAGCCTACGTGGAATTCATTCACTACGTGGAGGGTCTGCATCAGGCGGTGAGCGGAGGGGCGGCCCACGCCGGCCATGAGGTACAGACGGCGGCCACAGAGACACACCAACACCAGTAATCTGCGTCTTACGAGGCCGATCCGCGGTTCTGCAGCAGTTCGCGTCCAATTTGTGCGGTCAGCGGCTCAGTCTGGCTGCGATCAGGTGGCTGATAGGGCAAAAAGATCGAAAAGTAGCTGCCACGACGAGGCCCGGCGGTACGACTGCGCAAGCGGATGCTACCGCCGTGCTTTTCGATGATTCCTTTCGCGACCCACAGACCCAATCCATTGGCCTTCAGCTTGGTCGTGAAGAACGGATCGTACAACCTTGCCCAACTGGAGCGCGGAATACCGCAGCCGTTATCGCGAAAACAAACTCTGATTCCTTTGCGATCGGGCTTCTTCCAATCAAAACCCAGCCGCGCACCGACATAAAGCGAGCGCTTTTCATTTATTTCGCCCAACGCGTCAATCGCATTGGTCAGGAGGTTAGCAAAGGTGTGGCGCAACTCACCAGGAAAACCCATGATCGTTGCGTCTGGCACGCACTCCACCTCGATGCTAATGTGAGCGCTTTTCAACTGCGCCTCGAAGGCGCTGAGGACCTCCTCGAGCACCGGACAGACCTGCACCGGCTCAGGAGCGCTCGTCTCACGATAGAAGGTTAATGCGCGTTTCGTTACGTCAGCCACGCGCTGCAGCTGAACATCAAGCGTGTCGAGGAGTTGCCGGGAGGCCCGGCTCATTGCCGGATCGGACTGCAGAAGGTAAACGAGATTAAAGATGCCGGCGAGCGGATTGTTCAGTTCGTGGGCGATGGTCGCGGCGAGCCGACCGGCAGCCAGCAATTTCTCGGCGTTGTGCAAAGCTTCAAGGCTCTGCTTCCGTTCCGTGATGTCCTCGACGATACCGATCGTATACGCCGGATGACCTTCATGATGACGGACTAGCGAGACGGTGAGATTCACCCACACAAGCTCTCCGTCCTTGCGGATGTACTGCTTCTCCATCGAAAAGCGATCTATCTCACCGGCAAACAGCTTCTCTTCGAGAGCGACATTCTCGGCCAGGGAGTCCGGATGGGTGATATCAGCGAATGTTCTTTGTAACAGCTCCTCGCGGGTGTAGCCGACGATCTCACAAAAGCGCTGATTCACATACAGCCAGCGACCCTGCATGTCTGTGTGTGAAATCCCCACCGGCGCGTAGTCCACCGTCGTGCGGAACCGCTCTTCGCGGTCGCGAAGTCGGCCGGCGGGTGCCAAAGGATTGGCTTTGGTTGGGTTCACTCTGAATCTGGTCCTCAGCTCTGAGGGCCTGTGTGCCCCAGGATTTCGCAATCATTGTTAGGCAGCCGGCCTGAGCCTGCGCTGTTTCTCGAGAGGTGACTCATGGCAGTCACATGATTCCTTGCTTGAGTACACCTGTCGGCACGCTGGGCAGTAGTTGCGCTCTTCCTCCGGCTCCCTCCGCAGAGGGGTGATCTCAGAACGGCGTCGTCCGTTGCTTCGTCTCATAACTTCTCCATTGAGCGCGACAATTGATCTGTATTAGATGATTCGTTGTGGTGGGGGGGGGTTCGCCGCCCCCCCCCCCGCCACGGGGG
>JAEZPW010000207.1 GCA_023441255.1 Acidobacteriota bacterium | reverse complement strand
TCCCAGACCAGAACACGTGGATCGAAGGGCTTCGGAATCACGTAATCTGGGCCGAAACGAAGACGGTCCACTCCGTAAGCCCGGCAGACCGAGTCCGGAACATCTTCCTTCGCCAACGCGGCTAGTGAATAGGTCGCGGCCAGCTTCATTTCCTCATTGATCGCCGTGGCACGCACATCGAGTGCACCGCGGAAGATAAACGGAAAGCCCAGGACGTTGTTGACCTGATTGGGGTAATCCGAGCGCCCGGTTGCGACAATCACGTCGGGGCGTGCAGCCTTGGCGTCTTCGTACGCAATCTCGGGATCTGGGTTTGCCATGGCGAATACTATGGGCTTGTCTGCCATGGAACGGATCATTTCCTGGGACAAGCCTCCCTTAACAGAGAGACCGACAAAAACGTCGGCATCCCTGAGGGCTTCTACCAGAGTGCGGCAGGTGGTACCTGCTGCCAGTCTCTCCTTGAAGCGATTCATGTTGTTGTCGCGGCCCTTGTATACGACACCCTTGGTGTCGCAGACGATCACGTTTTCGCGACGAACCCCGAGTCGGATATAGTGCTCGGCACAGGCGATACCTGCGGCTCCGGCACCGTTGACGACGACTCTCGCTTGTGCAATGTCCTTCTCCAGGATCTCCAGCGAGTTCAATAGCGCTGCTCCGGAAATGATTGCGGTTCCGTGCTGGTCATCATGAAAAACGGGTATATGCATCGTGGCTTTCAGACGTTCCTCGATGTGAAAGCACTCCGGCGCCTTGATGTCTTCGAGATTGATGCCTCCGAACGTTGGTTCAAGCAACTGGCATAGCCGGATGACTTCTTCCGGATCGGTGGAGTTCACCTCCAGATCGAACACGTCGATATCGGCAAAGCGCTTGAAGAGGACTCCTTTACCTTCCATCACGGGTTTGCCGGCAAGCGCACCGATGTGGCCGAGTCCAAGCACGGCAGTGCCGTTGCTGACGACGGCGACGAGATTTCCCCGGGATGTGTATTTGAAAGCAGCCTGCGGGTCCTTTTCTATCTCCAGGCACGGTTCCGCGACGCCTGGTGTATAAGCAAGACTCAGATCTCGTTGCGTAGTACACGGTTTTGTCGGCAGCACCTCGATCTTTCCGGGGCGCACGCCAGAGTGGTAACCGAGAGCTTCATTTTTCAGAACACTCATAGGTACTCCTGATCAACCTTCGAAAAGGGATCGCCAACGAAAAATTGCGGTAGGAATAGTAGAAATGTATGTCGGCTCTGCATGGTGAGTCTCCCAATATGGGCGACGGGCCGAACGTTTCTCATGATTCAGGCTCAGTATCTGGCCAACTTATCCCATCGGCTATGACCCCGGTCACGTAGTCGTGTTTGGGCTGCACGTTTGCACATCAGCTTCAAACGAAGACTGGATGCGACGCGTTACAAGCGCTCAGTCGCGCAGTTTGCACTCGGCTCTATTCAGACATTCCGGTGATCCAAACCACCGCGCCGCGCTCGATTGCCGGGATCGAAAAAACAACATGTGTCCCCTTGCGAACGCCACTCACCTGCATCTCCTGCCCGATGAACGGCAAGAAATGCAACACCGGCGTGCCGCCAGACTTGACGGTCACTTGCGCGCTTGTCTCCGGGACCGGTGTGGCATTCTTGCCGGGTTTCAAGCCTTTGAAATTGGCGAAGTAGACATGTGGCGTGCCGTTGACCATCGCAATCGAGGTGGCAACAGCGGGGCCGGCTTCCACCCGAACTCGCGGAGTCTGTTCAAGAGCGATTAGGAACCGCGACTGCGATTGCGGGGACGCTGTATCGAAGTCGTGCCGCAGCGATGCGATGTACGCCTTGCCCGGGCAGTCGGCGAATCGTGTGACCTTGTCTCCGAGCGGCAAATCGGATTTTCCAGTAACTACCAATTTCCCACCGCGCTGGGCGTAAGCGCGCATCGCTGAAGCTTCTTGATCCGGCAGCACCCGGACGTCCGGCAGCACCAAGGTCTGTCCTCTGAAGCTGCCCAGAGTGCGCGGTGTGACGATCTGAAACTCGCGATGGCTCTGCATCAGGAGCATAGCTATTCCGCGGAACGAAGATATGAATTCTTCCGCGAAGTAGTCGCGAGTCTTTGGGGAGAAATAGATGCCGACCGGCGTGATCGGCGTCCGGGGCTGGTAGAAGTGGTCCTCGTGTCGTCGTACCCAGTCGAAGATTTCCGTTCGAGTTCGGATGTCGTTCGAGTTGGACATGCTGTGGCCTTTGGCGTCCCACATATTCGCGCCGGCCAGTACCTGAGACATGGCAAGGTTGAGCATGGAATCGCGAGGCTTGATGTTTTTGTCTCCGTCCCACGAGTAGTTGAGTATCCATGTCGGCTTCCCCTGCGCGAACGCGCGAAACGAGTGCATTCCTATCTGGTAGAAAAACCAGTCCAGGGGAGTTCGGTTGGAGGCCGTATGATCTCCGCCGCCATATTCGTATTCGTGAGCAATGGCATCCACAACGGGATACAACTCGTACACATCCGCCCCCACACGCACTGCTTCTTCCTCGATTCCTGGATAGATTTCGGGAATGGTGCGGATGTTCGGGTTCACCGACTTGGCGTTCTGGTCGATCTCTTGCATGAAAGCCGTTATCGTGTCGATGCGAAAATCTACCCACTTCCTGAAGTTGGGATCAGAAAAATCACCCAGCTTCAAGTCGGTACGAGCATTGAGCCCAGTTTTCTTGCGGAATGCATCAACGGTGTAGTCGTCAAAGCTCGCCCACGTCTGCTCCCAGCCGTCGAAATGCGTCATCCAGTACGGAATGTCCACGTAAATTCCGTCGATGCCAGTGGCGGCGATCTGTCTGACCCGCTGCATATATTGTTTTCGCCACTCCATCGCGTAGGGCGAGATCCACACGTCTTCATCTCCGGGCGCGATCCAGAACGCCGCTCCGGCAGTGAACATCGCGGGTTCCCCGGTGAGTTTGCGCTGCAACCAGTCAGGGTGGTCCTTGGCAAGGGTGTGAACCGCCTTGTCGGCGTTCGCAGTGATGCATTCAGTGCCTGCGATGTAGACGAACGCCTTGTTCCCGGCCTTGTGCGCTTCCTCGGCAACAGCCCGAATCGCGTTCAGCTTTTCCGTGGGATCGAGAAAGCTCTCGTAACGCCCGGTGACGTCGTTGTCGACCTCGATACCAAAGACCTTGCTCGCCTCGGCGTCTTGAACAATGGCCTTGGCATTGTCGGTCTTCAGTCCGTAGGCGCCGATGCGGACGAAGTGGGTCCAGTCACGCTCACCTGATTGACTCAGGGCTGTGCTGGCGACGAGAACACAGGAGCAAACGATTGCACGACAAAATGTGAGGGTCACGGTAGCCTCTCGATTTCGCAGTCGCCAAACATCGACGCATTACGATTCATTTCGATATCGTACTTTTGCTTACTTTGGCTGGTATGTCAAATCCGGAACCTTGCTGACTGCTAAGGAGATGAAAAGATGCATCGCCCTAAGGCTCGTAGTGGTACCCGCAAGGGGCAGCGATTTGCACCACCGGAGGGAGAATAGTCGAAGTGGACTTGACAGGCAGCCAAAGAATAAGTAACAGTACTCAACCGTAACAATTCGAAATGTCCCCGGTCGCTCCGTCGCCGCCGGGCAGGAGGTACTCCCGTATGTGGCCCTCTATGAAAAAAGCGGCCTTGGCGATCCTTGCCACGTTTCTGCTGGTGGGTGCCCTTGTGCCAGCTTCCCATGCTCAGGCGAGTTACGTGGCTCAAATCCGCGGCACCGTGACAGACCCTAGCGGCGCGGTAGTGCCAAACGCACAAGTGACGATAACCGATGTCGGCACGAACATCTCCCGAACCGGCACAACCGACAACACAGGTCACTATATCTTTACGGGGTTGCGCCCCTCGAATTACACACTGTCGGTCAGCGCTGCGGGCTTCGAAAAGGTGTTGCAGCAGAACGTGGTTCTCGCGGTCGGCCAGCAGACGAGTCTTGATGTGAAACTCAAGCCGCAGATGGCCACGATGGAGGTGCAGGTCTCCGACACTGCCCCGCTGCTCGATACCAGCAGCGCGTCGTTGGGCACTGACGTCACGAACGAATTTGTGAGTCGAATCCCGCTCCAAAACCGTGACGTGACGAACCTCGTCTATTTGTCTGCGGGCGTAACAACCCTCAACAACACGGACGAGGGATATCCCTACGGCACGAACTTTTCGTCGAACGGGCAGCGATATGCGTCTGCCGAGGTGCGTCTAGACGGCAATCTCACGACCGGACCCGAACAGGGCGAAGGCGCGACGACAAACGTCAGCTACGTTCCCTCAACCGAAGTCGTACAGGAATTCAAGGTTCAGAACAACAGCTTCTCAGCCGAGTTCGGCAGCAACGGCGGAACTGTTGTGAACATGGTGATGAAGTCGGGCACGAATAACTTTCATGGAAGCGGCTGGTGGTTCGGCCAGCGCACCTCGCTGAATGCTAACGACTTTTTCTCCAACCGTGATGGCATTCCCAGGACGGACTCGACTCGCGACCAGTACGGCTTCATGCTGGGCGGCCCCATCGTAAAAGGCAAAACGTTCTTCCTCTTCGACATCGAGCGCGTACGTCAAAACTTCAAGGACCTGGTGAGCGCGCGCGTGCCAACCGCGCTGGAGCGGCAGGGCGACTTCTCGCAGTCGGTTCTGGCGGACGGCAGTCCAGTCTCTATCTTCAATCCGTTCAATCTCAGTTGTGTCGACACGCCGGACGGACGGACCTGCACACGCAATCCGTTCCCGACCCCGAATGTCATCCCTGCGAACTTGATCAACCCCGTGGGTCAGAACCTGGTGAATGCTTATCCTCAACCTACAGGCGAGATTGATCCGGGAACACAGACGAACTTCCACAAGGGGCGGGTGATCAACTCGCCGAGCACGCAGTTCGACGTCAAGCTGGACCACCAGTTCACGGAGAAGACTCACCTGATGGGCCGCTATAGCCAGAATTCCGCGGACTATACTCAGCCCAACTTCTTCTTCGACGGATACACGAGCCACACCACGACTCGCAATGCTGTGATCGAGCACACGTGGTCGATAACTCCGACGCTGCTGATGACGAACCGGGTGGGCGTCGAGCGGTATTACATGCAGAACGTGTCGGATGGGACAGATCCCACTCAGTTCGGATTGCCGCAAGTCCTGGTAACGGCAAACAACATCAAGCGTATGCCAAACATCAATGTCGACGACTTCCAGCCTCTGAATTCCGAGTGTTGCGTCGACACCATAAATGGGCATACGCAGTACATCTATTCGTCCGCAATGAACTGGGTCAAAGGTCGCCACGTCTTCAAATTCGGTGGAGAGCAACGACTCTTCTACAACAACTTCTACCAGCCTGATTACGCAACTGGCCTCTTCAACTTCCCCCGAAGCATTACCTCCTCGGATTTGTTCGGCAGCAATGCCGACGAGGGCAACGGTCTGGCCGGTCTGCTCTTGGGGTTCCCGTCAGACGGCCAACTCAACATCAAGTACGCAGTTGCGAACAAGTCGAAGGAGACGTCGTTCTATTTTCAAGACGACTGGAAGGCCACACCGCGCCTCACACTTAATTTCGGGCTGCGCTACGAGTGGAGCACACCGTACAGCGAACGCCACGATCGAATTCAGTTCAGCGACTTCAGTGGCCCTAGCGGAATCACAGTGGACCTGAGCAGCGGTCTTCCCGAGTTGCAGGCACTGGGCCTCGGCCCCACGCAATTGAAGGGCACCACCATTTTTGCGGGCTCCGGCATGCGGAACATCCCTGTCGACCGCAACAACTGGGGACCGCGTATCGGCTTTGCTTATCAGCTGGCTAACAACACTGTTCTTCGTGGCGGCGCGGGAGTTTTCTACGGCCTCTCGGCAGCGACGAACTTCCAGTACTCAGGGACGTCGTTCCGCAAGGACGCGATTTTCCACTTCTCGCTCGACGGCGGCGAAACGCAGTACGCTACGTTGACCAACCTGTTCCCACAACTGCCCCCGGGGCAGGTTCCGCAGCCGCAGGGTACGACCTACGGCAAACTGGCAGAGTGGGGCTTCGCCAACGCCAACGATCTTGGCACCGAGCCGGACCACAACTCTGAGATTTACCAATGGAACCTCGGCGTTCAGCACCTGCTGCCTTTCGGTCTGGTCATTTCGGCCGACTATTCCGCGAACCGCAGCACGCATCTGCCATGGGGCGGTGCGACGCGCAATCGAGACCTGCTTCCGGGTTCGGTCCGGCAGCAGCTTGTGAATCAGTTGGGTCCAGGCGACGAAAATACCAGCCCTGTTTCGGACTATCTCAACGAGTTGAAACCGAATCCGTTCCTTTCGCTGTTCCAGGGCCCGAACGCGATCTTCAACGAGCCGGAATCTATCTACAAC
>JAEZPW010000179.1 GCA_023441255.1 Acidobacteriota bacterium | reverse complement strand
CCCCAAAACCAGCAGCAATCCAGCTTACGATGCGCTTCCAGCGAGACGGACGAGGCCGTTCTTCCGGCGGTTCCTGGTCTAACGGCGGAGTTGGTAAGGCGCTCAAAACGCTTGTCCTAAGGTTATGAAGATTTGAGTTGATTTGATTCCGGGAGGCGCATTCAAGTTGTGGCCAATGTCGATGCGCACGGGCCCGACGGGAGTGCCGTAACGGACACCGACTCCGATGGAGTTCGTGTACTGCCCATGGAAGCCGACGGTGCGGAACACGTTCCCGCCATCGTAGAAGGTCACAAATCCGAGATTCTTCTTCAACGCATCAAGTGGGAAACGAAATTCGGAATTTAGGATGACGAGTTGATTTCCCCCGACGGGCACCGTTATCAACGAGCAGGTGGAGGGATCAGCCGGATCACCGCAGGCAGGGATGGTCCGTTGGGGCCCGGCGCCGTTTAGCGGGAATCCGCGAAGCGTGCTGCCCCCGCCAGAGAAAAACTGCTCGCTCAACGGAACGTGACTCCCCGAGAAAGACTTCTCGAATCCCAGCCTCAAGCTGTTGGCCCAGATGATATTTGCCGGCATCTTCTTGAAATAGGCTGTCTGGCCGAGCAGCTTGGCGAAATTGAAATTGGAACCGAGCGCGCTAGGGTTGATCGCCAGTTCGAAGCTCTGATAGATGCCCTTTCGCGCATCGAGCGGGTTGTCACGAGTATCACGGATGTAAGAGGTAGACAACGTGGAAAGGCGAACGTGCTGATCTTCGGGGGGCACCAGCTCCGGGATCAGCAGATGAGTCAAACCTGTCTGCCGATAGCTGTAGCGAACAAACCAGGTCTTTGTCCGCTTGGCGTCAATCGGCCGCTGCAGTTGCCACTCGAACTGACCTTGACGCGACGTGAATATCGGGTTTTCACTGTTGTGTTCCGCGGATAGAGAGAAATTGGATGACCAACTCGTCCATCGAAACATCGGATCGGTGTACGTGATCGCCCCGCGTTGATCCAGCCTGCCAGCGAGCGCGGTGATATTGATTGATTCTGCTTTCCCGCGAAAATTGGTGCGCGTGTACTCGAAGGTACCCCGCGGTCCCCAGAACGTCTTCTCGCTAGTTTTAAAGGACGAGGGCAGTCCGATCGGAGGCAAGCCGGGCACAGCGACTGTGCCGCTCGGCACGCTGCCCCCGCGATTAATTACCTCAAACCCGAAGCCGTACCTGATGGTGTTCTTCTTCGCCTCGTGAACCTTGATGACGACGTCCTCCTGTGTCTGGGTTGTAATCTGCCGGCGTGGGTCGATTTCGGCCCAGTCGAACACCCCGGGAACGTCGTACAGTTGGCTTTCGGACGTAAGCATGTCGGTTTGTCTAAGAGGCTTCTCGGTCTCGATTGCAGCCGTCTGCCGGTTGATAAGGCGCTGTTGCGTATCTCTGCGCCCGAGTGTGATTCTTGAGACTGTATGCACCTGCGGGCCTTCGGTAATGTGATAAACGACGACAATGCTGTGCGGGCTATTCGACTGTCGAGCTGTTTCCCGGAAGCTCGCATTCAGGTATCCCAGCTCCAGGTAGCGAGCCATGATGTGATTTCGATCTTCGTTGGCGAGCCGTTGGGAGTACGGTTGCCCGGCGCGAAGTCTGAGCCCGTTAGGAGCGAGTTGCTCTTGGCTCAGGGTGTCGTTGCCTTCGATGTTGAGGGCCTCTACGATATCCTGCGGTCCTTCCTTGATTCGGAACGTGACCGCCAGGTTGCCGTTTTGGTTCTTGACTTCCGGCGTCACCTCGACGCTGCTGTACCCGTCCGCCGCGTACAGGGCAGTGAGGTTCTTGACCGTCTGGCGAACGAGTCTCTGGCTGAACCTGCCATGAGAAAAGAAAAAGAACCCAGCCTCCTGGACAGCGACATGCGACATCAGTTCTTTGCTCGAAAAGTGCTTATTGCCCGCGACACTCACTTCGGACACCTTGTGACGAGGTCCCTTATCGATCCGATAGACGATGTGCTCTCCGGAGGGTTGTTGCTCTATCGTGGTATCGACGTTGGCGTCGAAGTATCCCTTCGACTGGAAATACGAGATAAGATTCTGCCGGCCTTCCTGGATCAGCTCAGGGCTCAATCCAATGTGCTGGTAGACAGGAAGCAGCCTCTTCTTTGTCCAACTCCAGAGATGCGCCCCCTCAACATTCACCCTGATGACGGGACCGGCATCGACATGAAAAGAGACATCGGCCCGATTTGTTTCGGGATCGTAGTTCGCCCCCAGCAGAGTAACTTGAGCGGCGAGATGCTTACGTGAAATGAGGTTGTCCTGCAGGCGTTGCGTCGCATTCTTGACTGTCTTCAATTTGTAGGTCTTACCGGGACGGATGGCTGCTCCTTTGAGCCTTGCCATGAAAGACTGCAGCACCTCTTTGAGGTGAGCCGCTTCTTCGGGCGTCGTGCCCTCAATGTTGATGTTGCCGAAGTCTGCTCGTTCATTAAGGTTTGAGTTGTAGATCACGTCCACAAGCCCATAGTCCTGGTGCAACTCGAGTGTGGGGTGTACTTCTGCTTTGAAGTGGCCGTTCTGGCGGAAGAAGGTCACCAGGGCGTCGCGTGTTTCATTGACGTCAACCGGGGTATAGGCCCCTCGAGGTGGATAACTTGCGACCTGTAATAGCCGGGAATACGGGAACCGTCTGTCGGCTCCGGGAAACTCATATATTCCGAAGTAAACAGCGGGCTCGAGGTTCAGCACAACGCGAACACCGTGAGGATCAGGGCGGATCTCAAGACGAACGTTGTCCCACCGGCCAGTCTCCTTCAGGGCCTGAATAGTCTGTTGGACTTTAGCCTCTGAAAACGGCTGCCCGGGTTGCTGCACAAGCAAATGCCTCAGTTGTTCGGTATCCAAATCCGGGTGTCCCGCCAACTCGACAGATGTGACCGTCTGGCCCTCGTACGACGGCAAGACCTGCTCAACCTGCGGGGCTGTTTTGGGTGTCTGTTGCGGTTGCTGGGTCGGAGTAGTCTGGGCAGAAGAAGCGACAGGCAAGGCAAGCAGAGCTGCCCATAGGCACGCGACCATTCTGCTATTGGGCTTCGACGTCACACACCTGTGATGAACAGCAGTGCAGGGCGTTTGTCTGCGGTGTTCATGCAAACGCGCAGCCCTGCTACCTGGCAAGCGAGGCTAATTGCCACGATGACCTGAACGCGGTGCATCCTTTATCATGCTCTTTCAACCAACTATCGATGTATATCGCTGAAAGCGTCGCAGCGATTACGCGGTGAGTGACGCGCGACGTACCATGAAAGTGAGATCCCGCAATGACATCATCTGACAACGAGGCCAAGTCCGGAGTAAGCGCGCCCGCGGAAGTAATCGAGCACAACACCGCGACACCCGCCAAGCGCGGCCCCACTGCGAGCCAGAAGCCTTCGGAGCAGCTCGAACTGCTATCCATCAATACCATCCGCACGCTCTCTATGGACGCCGTCCAGAAGGCAAACAGCGGACACCCTGGGACTCCGATGGCGCTCGCGCCGGTGGCGTACGTGCTTTGGAACAGATTCCTCCGCCACAACCCCCGGAATCCGAACTGGCCCAATCGAGACCGTTTCGTTCTGTCGAACGGACACGCGTCCATGTTGCTGTATTCCCTTCTGCACCTAACGGGATATGACCTGTCCCTTGAGGAGTTGAAGAACTTTCGACAGTGGGATTCGCGAACACCGGGCCATCCGGAATACGGACTGACGCCCGGGGTTGAAACCACTACCGGGCCGCTTGGCCAGGGGGTGGCCAATTCGGTAGGCATGGCAATCGCCGAGCGGTGGTTTGAGGCACGTTTCAACCGCGGAGACGAAAAGCTGGTTGATTATCGCGTGTACGCTTTCTGCGGCGATGGCGACCTGATGGAAGGCGTGTCCCACGAAGCCGCGTCCCTGGCAGGACACCTTGGCCTCTCGAACCTGATCTGGATCTACGACAACAACCGGATCACAATCGAAGGAAACACTGCCTTAGCGTTCAGCGAGGATGTTGCGACCCGATTCATGGGCTATCACTGGAACGTCCAGCGCGTTGGTGACGCAAACGACCTTGAACTGCTGGACGTCGCGATCCGAACGGCTCAAAAAGAAACGGAACGGCCATCACTCATCATCGTTGACAGCCACATCGCGTGGGGAGCTCCGAACAAGCAGGACACCGCGGGCGCTCACGGTGAGCCGCTGGGGGCTGAAGAGATCCGACTGACGAAGATCGCCTACGGATGGCCACCCGACTCGCAGTTCCTCGTTCCACCCGAAGTGAAGGATTACATGGGCCAGGCCGTTCAGCGCGGTGAACAATGGGAGAACGAATGGAACCTGAAACTCGAGTGGTTCCGGCAGAACTCACCGGAACTTGCAGGTGAGTGGGACATGATCCAGAAAGGCGAACTGCCGGGTGGCTGGGACGCCGACATTCCTCATTTTCCCGCCGATGCGAAGGGCATGGCCAGCCGCGAGGCTGGAGGAAAGGTCGAGAATGCCATCGCCAAACACGTGCCCTGGCTCATGGGGGGAGCGGCCGATCTAGCGCCATCGACAAAGACGCTGATCAAGAACTCGGACAGCTTCGAATATGAGAATTACGGCGGGCGAAACTTTCATTTCGGCATTCGCGAACACGCCATGGGCTCTGTGCTGAATGGGATGGCGCTCTCTAGATTGCGTGTTTTCGGGTCGACATTCCTTATCTTCTCTGATTACATGCGTCCGGCGATCCGCCTCGCCGCGCTGATGGATCTGCCTGTCACCTACGTGTTCACACACGACTCGATCGGGCTCGGCGAAGATGGCCCAACGCACCAGCCTATAGAGCAGTTGATGTCACTCCGGGCAATTCCGCGCCTCATCGTGGTCCGTCCGGCGGATGCGAACGAAGTAGGCGAGGCATGGCGAGTGGCAATGCAGCAGGCGCATCAGCCGGTGGCTCTCATCCTGAGCCGACAGGCGATCCCAACTTTTGATCGCACGAAATACGCCAGCGCTGAAGGCCTGCGTCGCGGAGCGTACGTGATGGCAGATTGCCAAGGCGAGCCTGAGGTGATCTTGCTCGGCACAGGATCGGAGGTGCAGCTTTGTGTTGGCGCTTACGAACGGTTGTCGTCCGAAGGTGTCCGTTGCAGGGTTGTGAGCGTACCGTCGTTCGAGCTGTTTGAGCAGCAACCGGAGGAGTACAAGAACGAGGTGCTGCCGCCCAATGTGCACGCACGTGTAGCTGTCGAGGCGGGCATCAGCCTCGGTTGGAAGGAGTACATCGGGTCGGAAGGCCGGGTGGTCGCAAGGCGGGACTTCGGCGCGTCGGCTCCCATCAAAGATTTGCTCAAGCAGTTCGGCTTCACGGTGGACAATGTCGTTCAACAGGCGCGTGAACTGCTGAAACGGTAGTTGGACGATCTGTTCGCAGCCGAAACTGTCATTGGGTTCCGGCTGCGAACGGACGGGAATCCTGGTCCGGGAAGGCTTCGACCGCTACATTGCCCAGTTACGACGTTCGATGAGCGTGGGCGGTTCGTACGTCTTGCCGTGCGCCAGGCGCTTCTGTTCACGGCGGTCGAGCCAGAGCATCACCGGACCGGCGAGGCGCCCCATCCATCGGGTGAACGTGCCGAACTCTCCTTCGATATCCTTGCGCAGCGAACGCACACTGGCGCTGACTTCAGCATTGGTCTTTTTCAAGCGCCTTTCCATCGCCCACAGCGCGGCATTGTACGCGTTCTTGAGCGACTTCACTTCCCACTCAAAACGCTGGCGTACGCGCGGGTCGGGGTGATTCTTATAGCGTTTCCAACCCTGAAGCGTGGTTTGGCAAATACGGAAGAGGCTCGGGCCGTTGCGCTCGAAGTCACGCCGGAATGCCCAGTCGAGGAAGTTCTTTGACTGATCACGGCTGATAGCGCCGTGCCTGAAGTTGAACTTCCACTGTCCGTGAATATCCGCGAGGGGTACATCGAGCAGGCGGTTCTCTTGTTCCATCTGCTGATAGAGCGGCGTGCCCGGGACGGGCGTGTAGAGCATGAACTGGTGAAAATCGGTATTGTGGGCGATGGCGTACTCGATCTCCTGCTCGATGTTCTCGGGCGTGTGGTGTTCCATACCAACAATGGTCGAGCCGAGAAGTTTGATACCGTGCTGACGGAGTTCGCGCGTAAGTTTCAGAGTGTCGGAGCCTTGCAGTTTCGAATATCCCGATTTCGGCGACTCGAGGCCCATCCAGAGCCAGGAGACTCCCAGTTCTACGAGTTCGTCCATCGTGTACTTGCGGATAGCATTAGCAGACGAAAAGACGTAGAAGGCCCAGCTCTTGTTGTGCTGCTTCATCAGCGAAAGCAGTTCCATGGCACGCGGACGATTGAGCAGGAAATTCTCGTCCATGATGAAGAACGACTGCACTCCCATGGACTGCTCCATGTGATTCATCACGTCGAAAAGCTCGCTGCCGGTTTCGTAGAAATTTGTGAACTTGCCCTTGCCTCCGAAGAAAGCCGATGTTGTACAAAAGTTGCAGCCCATGGGACAACCGACGGAGGGAATGACGGTCGCGGCGGTCTGGCCGCGTCTCTCGGGCACCTTTAACCCCATGACCCGCAGGTCGAACCCGGAAACGATCTCCGGGTGACGAATGGGTGCGTTCGGGTCTTCGCCAAGGTATTCGCGCATCCAGGCAATACCTTCACCTTGAACTATGTGATCGGCGTCGATCATGTGCTTGAGGCCAGGTATCGCAGCCACGTGTCCGCCGATGACGATCTGGGCCTGCGGTGCGAGTTTCCGAACGATGCGGCACATCTCGCGGACTTTGCCGACGTTCACGATGATCGAGGATATCCCCACGACGTCGTAATTCCCGGCCTTGAGTTCACGCTCGAAGGCCTTTCGCGTCGGAAAGTCGAGCACGGTGCACGGCGCAGAGATGTTTTCCTGGATCATCATGATGCCCCATGAGCGATGGAACATGCGAAGGGAAAACGTGCCTTGCGCGCGCGTGACCTGATTGTGATAGAGCTCCATGGGATTGATGGCGCGGCTTCCAAATTCGTCGTCGCGAGCGTAGGGGCCAAATACCGAAGACAGCAGGACCCGCGCCTTCGTGCCCTTAGGGTGCTTGATCATCATCTCTCCGAGTTGAAGATTGGGGCTCCGGACTGAGATCTGTCCGGCATCTGTCGGCAGGATCTTCGTTCACAAGCCTTAAGCCTAAATCATACGCGCAACTCTGGTTGAAGCTGAGGAAAAAGTCACACCTTAAAGTGACGATGGTGAAAGGCCGTTCCTTCTTGCGTCGGGAGGTCCTCGTTGTGTCTTCTTGAACCAATCTCTTGAAACCAGGCGGTGAAAAGGTTTCGCGGCACAGGATCGAGTGATTGCAGTCACAGATTGGGGTTGAAGGCCGACCTACGATTCAGACAAGGAAATATTGTCCTGCGCCGAATGGGGTCGGAGCTGGACATTAGGAGGTGTCCGAATGAGTGCGGCACCAAGGCTTCAGCCGATGCTTCCCAAGCCGGTACAGATCAGCAACATTCTCCTCGCCACGGATTTTCTTCCTTCATCCGATGTGGCATTGCAGTATGCGCGCACCATGGCTCAGCAGCACGGCGCAAAGCTCTACCTTCTGCACATTCTTCCTCCGACGCCGCACATTTCGGTGCCGCTTGATCGTGCCCCGGAGTTGGATGGAACTCTCGCTGCAGCCGAGGAGCAACTCAAACGACTTGTTCAGGGCGATTCGCTCAGGCAGTTGGTCCGGGAGCCCCTTGTCGAACGTGGCGACATTGAAGACGTGATTCCCGCAACGATCAAGCAGCACGATATCGATCTTGTCGTACTGGGTACCCACGGGCGACGTGGCGTGAGGAAACTGCTACTGGGCTCGGTAGCCGAACAGATCTTCCGACTGGCGGCTTGCCCCGTATTAACGGTGGGACCCGAGGTGATGCCGGCGCGCCTGGAATACGGAGAATTTCCACACATCGTTTTCGCTACGGACTTTTCCCCTGCTTCGCTGCACGCATTGCCGTACGCGTTGTCGCTGGCGAAGATGACACAGGCACGACTCACGATGATGCATGCGATCCACGAGATATCGGAAGGCGCGATGGAGTACCTCGATGAAGTAACCTCGGCATGCAGGCAGAGATTGACGGAATTGCTGCCACCCGGCGCCGGTTCGTGGTGCCACCCCGAGTTCGTGGTCGAGTTTGGACCGGCGTCCGACATGATTCTGAAAGTAGCTGAAGAAGAGCAGGCCGATTTGTTGATCCTGGGCGCAAAACGAAAGAGCCACACGCCCGCGGCAACGCACCTCCCTTGGCCCACAGCGTACCTCGTCGCGGCACAGGCCGTGTGCCCGGTATTAACCGTAAGGGGCTAGACAAAGTTACAAAACTCACGGAGCAGGGGCAGACACATCTGCCCCGTTTTTTGTCGCTGGCCGTGTGCAACAACTCGGGAGGTTCCCGCAACTCGGGTGAACACGTTGCAGTTTTTCCTCCTCCCGGCGTATTTTCGATTTTTGCATTCTTACGCTGACGCGAGAGGCACGATTGTGAGCGAACCGATCATAGTGGCAAAAAGCGGGAACGAAGACCTGGCCCTGCTTCCCCAGATGGCAAACCGTCACGGACTGATTGCGGGTGCAACGGGCACCGGCAAGACGGTCAGCCTCCAGGTGCTGGCAGAGGGATTTAGCAGGATTGGAGTGCCGGTATTCATGGCGGACGTTAAGGGTGATCTCGCCGGCATCAGCCAGCCGGGTGGGAACAATGACAAGGTCAACCAACGGGCCCGCGATTTGGGTGTGGCTCTGCAACCGCGAGCGTGCCCGGTGGTGTTCTGGGACGTCTTCGGTCAGCAGGGTCACCCGGTTCGCGCAACGGTCAGCGAAATGGGGCCGCTATTGCTATCGCGCATGTTGAACCTCAACGACACTCAGGAAGGCGTGCTGTCGATCGTGTTCAAGATTGCCGACGACAACGGCCTTTTGCTGCTCGACATGAAAGACCTGCGCGCCATGTTGCAGCACGTTGGGGACAATGCGTCCGACTACAAGACAGGTTACGGGAACATTTCCGCGGCAAGCATTGGCGCCATCCAGCGCGGGCTGCTTACCCTGGAGCAACAGGGCGGCGAGAGCTTATTTGGCGAGCCGGCGCTTGAGCTGGATGATCTGATGCAGACCGACGGCAACGGTCACGGCGTGGTAAACGTGCTTGCGTCCGATAAGCTCATGCAGTCTCCAAAGATCTATGCCACGCTGCTGTTGTGGCTGCTTTCCGAGCTGTTTGAGCATCTGCCGGAAGTTGGAGATCCTGAAAAGCCAAAGCTGGTGTTCTTCTTCGATGAGGCGCACCTGCTGTTCGAAGATGCACCCAATGTACTGCTGGACAAGATCGAGCAGGTGGTGCGACTGGTCCGGTCGAAAGGCGTGGGAGTTTATTTCGTAACGCAGAACCCGCTGGACGTTCCTGACAAGGTACTGGGACAATTGGGCAATCGTGTCCAGCACGCGTTGCGAGCATTTACGCCGCGAGACCAGAAGGCCGTCGCGGCTGCAGCAGAGACTTTCAGACCGAATCCTAAACTAAACGTCGAGCAGGCCATACAACAGCTCGCGGTCGGCGAGGCACTAGTTTCTTTCCTTGATGAAAAGGGTACTCCGGCACCGGTGGAGCGCGCATTGGTGCTGCCGCCGCAAAGCCGCATAGGCGCGATCACGCCAGACGAACGGCAGAACATCATTCAAAGTTCTGTTCTTGCTGGTCACTACGAAAAGGCGATCGACCGAGAATCGGCGTATGAAAGACTGACCTCGCGCGCCGAACAAAAAACAGACGTTATGAGGGACCAACGCCGGGGGCGCACGGCTGACACGTCTCAATACGGCACGCCGGAACGAGCGCCCGAACCGGCTCCGAACGCGGGTGGAGGCTTCTCCTGGACAAACATCGGAGACGCCTTGGGCGGGGTACTCGGAGGCGGCACGGGGCGTGGCGGATACCGCCGCCAAGGTCTGGTCGAAGCGATGGCGAAAAGCGCCGCACGGTCGGTGGGCAGTCAGCTTGGAAGACAGATCATGCGCGGTGTGCTGGGATCGATGTTGGGTAGCAGCCGCAGGTGACCGGGCGGGATCTGCCTGAGCACGAAAAGCTGATCCCGCTGCGCCTGTCATTATTCTGTAATTAGCGTTCGTCGTCTGAGTCCATCGCTGAAGCTGAATGCCCGCTGCCGCACATTGTGTGCACGGGCGGCGGCATGGGCTGCGATCCCTTGCGATCGCGCCAGAGAATCGCGTTCAGCAAAGCCGTGTCGACGCTGTCTGCGTGCGTGAAGTCCATCGCGGCAGATTCGTTCGCGCCTGGCGATTTCTCGGTGTTCATCTGATAGATCAAACCGTTGTCGCGGTTGCGGTAGTCCGCGGAGAAAGGCCGTTGTGTGCCGTCGCCACTGAATAGCGGAGCCATCACGGCAGCGCGGGCGTCGTTGTTGTTCATTGGCGGCAAGCCGAGCAGGACTTCCATCGTGTGAATCAAGTTCACCGTCGTGTAGAAGGCATGGTCGATGAACGGTGTAGAGGATGGCAAGGAGGTCTGCGAGCCAAGGGCGCGAGGCGAATATTTGCTGATTACGAGCGCAATCGAGCGGTGCGCATCGACGTGGTCGGAACCGTCCTGCGCGTCGTCTTCAAGAACAAAGATAGCCGTGTCGTCCCAGTAAGGTGAGTGGGAGACGGCTTCCACCACTCGGCCGAGTGCAAGATCGTTGTCAGCTACGGCAGCAGCAGGAGTGGCGCTGTTGGGACGCGTGCCGCTGGTGTGGTCGTTGGGAAGACGCAGGGTGATGAACTCGGGCAACTCGTGCTGTCGGCCCTTCTTCTGCTCGCGTGCTTTCACGAAATCGGCGAACTCGTTCAAGAATTCGTCAGCCCGGAGTTGGTCCGGGTAGTCCATGCGAAAGTCGGCATAGCGCGGATCGAAGTGGCCGCGCAGTTCGGGCTTGGAAGCCTCATTTCGAGCAAGAATGGGGATTGGCCAGGGGTAGGGCGAGGGGCCACCTTTCGGCAAGCCGACGTTGGGCGGCAGGGGCGCACCTTTCCTGATGAAGCTTCGCTGGCAGACATCTCCGCTGAGGCGCGGGGTGCCCGCGAGCGGCGACTGCTGTTCTTCAACGATTTCGTTGCACCAGCGCGAAATTACGAATTCGCCGTAATGGCGGTATGTCTTTTTGTGACGAGCCAGATTAGCCCAGAGAAAGCCGGTGCTGGGTTCGACTACGTCAGGTATTCCCTGGTCCATCGGAATGCCATCTGAGACAGTCCCCTCGGAGTCATAGCTGCGTTCGCGCGAGCGGTAGCCGATTTGCCAAGTCTTTTCCGTGTAGTCGGTCGTGATGGCGGCGGTCGACCAGATGTGACCGTCTCCGCTGACCTCGCCCGAGTCGTAGAAATTGTCGAGCACGCCGAACTGGCGGGCCAGAGCGTGGTGGTTCGGCGTTATGTCTTCGCCGTACATGACGAGCGACGGGTCGCCGTCAGCTCCAGCGATGTCACCGAAGAGCTGATCGTAAGTACGGTTTTCCTTGATGATGTAAATGATGTGCTTGATAGGATTCTTGCGACTCCCGGAGAACTCGATGCGGTCTGCGCGACCAGACATGAGGTTGTCCTTTTCGACCGCGGACGTCAGTTTCGGCAGGTTCTTGAGTGCGTCGTCGATATGGACGCGAGCTACCGAACCGTGGATCAGCGAAGGAATGTATGCAGTGCCGGTTGAATCTCGTCTTCCGGCCGTGCCGGGCGAAAGCTTGATCGCATTGGGACCGCTTCCCTGTCCCTTGCCGGCGGCAATGAGAAGGTCCCCATTGTGCACGGCGAGTGCGGTTGGATACCACTCGGTCGGGATGAAGCCGAGAAGCTTGGCGGAACTAAGGTGCGCAACGTCATTACCACCACAGGCATCGACACAGACTTCGCACGCGTGTGCGAGCTCGGTCTTTATGACAGCAATGGCGTCCGAAGATGCGTTGGCTACGAACAGGTAGTCACCGTGCGGAGAAAGTGAGAGGGCGTTTGGGAAAGCGCCTCCCTGCTTTTGCTCCTTCAGCCGCGTCGAGACGTATTTGACTTCGTCACCCGAAGTACTTACTGCTGCAATCTCATCAGTGTTTGCGAGTGAAACATAAAGGATGTCGTCGCACTTACTCAGTGCCATCGCGGTTGGATGGGAGCCAGCCTGGTCGGGAGACTTGGCGGCGCGCAGCCGAATCGTGCGGACGACCTTGCCGTGATCGAGATCGAGTTCAGCAACGCTAGAGGAGTTCCAAAGGCTGACCCATGCCCGGCCTCCTCGGCTGTGGACAGCCACCCCATATGGATAAGCCGCTGGCACCTGCTCGCTGGCCGAAAGGTCGAACCTATGGACGACTTTGCCGGTCGCTGTTTCAATCAGCAGGGCATCGTCCGACAGATTGTCGGCAACCAGCAGTTGCTCTTGTTCACCTTCTCCGACAACCGCAATTCCTGCCGGATACGGAACAGCTTTACCGTCGGGCAGCCCTTTCCAGATCTTGTTTGACTTCTTGCCGGGCGCAAGCGTCTGGAGGGGAATCTTGATGAAGCGTTCGGGGGTGAGTGCGCCGCCAGCGAAAGCGTAAACGGCGATGCCATTGCCAGTGTGACCTTCTTTCTCGCCCAGAGGATCGGAGATAGAAGACATTGAAGCGTAGAGATGCTTGCCGTCACGGCTCCAGGCGAGACCGAGGAAGTACGTCTGCGCAGCACGCGGACCGAGGCGCGCGTCGGGGATGTCCTTCAGTTCGTTCGTACGCAGGTCAAGAATGGCGATCGACTGTTGCCCTTTGGAGTCGGCGGTGCCGAAACCGTTATTCAGCAGCGCAAGGTAATTGCCGTCGGGGCTAGCCGCCATGGTGGTGGGGAAGGAATTGGTGCGCTGCGGGGTCCCGGGCACGGGGAGCGTGAGTATTTTGCTGCTCGGCAAGTTGATCGTTCGCTGGTTCTGGCCGAAGGCGAAAGCCGATACAAGTGCGATGGCGAAAGCGAGTGTGATCTTCATAGCGGAACACGCGATTTAAACACACGGACACCTCCGGAACAAAGGATAGAGAACTCGCGTTTGGAGGGGGATCAGGGAACGCCTGTTCTCGTCGCTATTTAGCTGCTGGCCCAGAACTGCGAGCGGAGTGGCGGTGCTTTCTCGCGGCACGCGGCCGCGCAGTAGGTTGCTTCATAGCACCGGATCGCGCGACGGGTGTATCCGTGACCACGGCCCGTTTGGCGGCAGCGAGATCGAGGTCTCCGAGGCGTCGCTCGGTCACGTTAGAAAGACGCAGGAAAGTGTTCGTACCGGGCAACGCCTTGGAGGTGTTGATCGATATGGCTGTACCATTGGCGAAAGCAAGGGCAGCGCCTGATTCATCCTGAGACTGCCTGCCTTCAAATCCCTCGACGGAGATGTCGCGGAAGTCCTCGCAATAGACGCCGTCAGAGAAGTATTCGGGCAGATTGTTTCCCCATTGGAGTTGCAGGCCGTGAATTTTGAGTCCCGATACGTGGCGACAGTAAACGGCAGGGATATCGTGGCGAAAAATCCCGTCCTGAATGCGCGTGGCCGTCCAGCGCAGGTCAAAATTGCCCCCGACGGAGTTGGCCAGGGCAGGCCGAGGCGCGCGGATGTGTAGTTGAATGCCTTCCAAAGTCAGGTTCTCAACCGGGCCGCCCGGTGCCCCAAGGATGAGCATGCCACTTTCAGCCTCGGCCGTGATGTTGGAGAACGTTACATTCCGTACTCCACCTTCGCACTTTGCTTTCGAGCACGGACTCACCGCGACGTAAATGGGCTCGGCTTTGCCCCACCAGTGACCCGCCATCAATTCGGTGCGCATTGTGATGTTGGAAAAGAGCACCGAATCGGTCGTTTCGCCGCCCCGATGGAATACGCCGATGCCGCGATTGGATTCGATACTGAGGTTTTCGAACGTACTGAACTTGGTTGCTTCGAGGCGGATAGCAGATGAGCGGGATGACATCGAGCAGTTCGTGACGTTCACATGTTCGCTGTTGACGATCGCAAAATCGTCGTCGCCGGTCCGTATATCACAATCGGATACGTGAACGTGCCTGCAGCCCATGCAATCGATGCCGTCGTTGTTTGGTATAAGCGGATTGTTGACGATGTGGAGGCCGGTGATGACGGCCTGTTCCGTTTGTTGCAGGTGCAGGGTCCAATTGGGCGCGTTGCGAAGTGTTACGTCGCGCACAAGTACGTTACGGCAGTTCATGAAGATGATCATGGTGCCGGGACGGCCAGCGCCGTGGAGTTTGGGTTCGACGGGGCCATACTCGATGTCACGAACAGCGCGACTGAATGCCTCGGGACGGCGTACATACTCTGCATCGAAATCGGCGGCAACATGGGGTTCGCGGAGGTCCATGAAGTCGTCGCCGTTTCCATCGATCACGCCCCGGCCCACAATCGCGATGTTTTCGGCATTCCGGGCCACGATTATGCCAACCAGTTCGCCTTCACCCGACGAGCTGACACCGTAGTTCTTGTCCAGGCCATAGTCGCCGATCTTGCCGTAGTCACGAATATCCTTACTGCCGGATATGACGGCACCGGGTTGAAGGTCGAGCGTCACATTGCTGAGCAGTTCAAACGTTCCCGTGAGGTAGCGACCAGCGGGAAACACCAGGGTGCCTCCGCCCGAGTCGGCAACAGCACGGACGGCACTGCGAATAGCTGCCGTATCCAGACTCGTGCCATTACCAGAGGCACCAAAATCACGGACGTTGAAAGTATGCGGGGCGGAAGGCTTGGACTGCGCAGAGAGCGCAACTGCAAACACGACGCACAAAGCCAATATGGCCGGGAGTAAGCAACGAGGCATCGGAGAACCTCAACTCGCCCGGACAGCAGTGGGCTGGAATGTGGAGCAGGCGAAGTGAGAATACCACGGTATTGCACATTCAGGTCATTGATTGCGGGTGTCGCACCTGAGACGACCGGCCCCGGCCCCGATCGATGCTGAGATTGTCGTTCCCGGCTAGAAATGCGTCTCGCTTGCCTGACGACTGCCCGGAAGCGGTGGAGGCTGGTTGGGCGCCAGGTCCGCCTGGACTATCCGCCCGCTGGGATCTAACTTCATGGTTGATTCGACAACCAGAACAGCAACGAGCGTGCACTGCTCGGTCCAGCCGAGCATAGACATCTTGCCATGGCGGTCGGCGGAGATGCGACCGCATTGCGGGCACCACCATACGGTGCCGTGGGGGGCCATGTCCTGAAAATCGGTGGGTTGACGCATCACCGTCCATTGTAGCGCGGTATTTCGCTTATGGTACCCAGCCGGCCGCCAGTAAAGTCAGCTAATCGCTGCCTGCATTCGCTTCAAATGCATGACGGCTGATGTGATCGAGGACTGTGGCGACAGAGAGGCTTATGTCGTTGTCACCCGGAACAACTATGTCGGCCACCTGACGTGTGGGGCGAACGTAGATATTCGCCATTGGCTGAACGGTTTGCGTGAACTGCTCGATGACCGACTCGCGAGTGCGCCCGCGTTCCCGGGTATCGCGTTGGATGCGCCGCTCAAGACAAAGTTCGTCGGCAAGATCGACAAAAACCTTTGTGGCGAATACGTTGCGGACATCTGGCCAATACAGTACGAAGAGGCCTTCAACCACGATGAACTCCCGGTGCATTGGGCCGGAAGCGCCAGGTAGTTCCAACTGACCGCTGGAGTGCCCGGGAACGATTCGTTCGACCTGAGGAGTGCGGCTGTGCGTCGCAAAGTCGTAAACCGGCCTATCGATTGGCCTACCTACGGCCAGTTCGCGCAGGTGGTGAACGAAGAGATCGTGATCGAGAGCTGAAGGTTCGTCGAAGTTAAATCGCGCCCGCTCCTGCAGCGTGAGGTCGCCAAGATCGCGGTAGTAGCAGTCAAGCGGCAGGAGCGTGGCATCGAGAATACGGGCGAGGTGACGCGAAAGCTCGGTTTTGCCAGCGCACGACGGGCCGGCTACTCCGATGAGGTAGGGTGTTGGGTGGTGTGTAATGGTCGTCATCCTTTTCGCATCCGAGTTCGCATCCGAGTCTACTTTCGCCTGACAAGCCTCCGGTTCAGCACTAACGCGACGGTCGCCTGAGGTCCGTGTGCCGGATTGGCCGGCGATTACTTTCCGAGGTCTTCCGCTAGTCGAGGTATCACGGCTCTCAAGAGCGCTTCAAAGCTCGTGCGCACGCGCGCTCCGGTTTGCAACACCTCTTCATGCGTGATTGGCTGGTCCAGAATGCCCGCCCCCATGTTGGTCACACAGGAGATTGCCAGAACCTTGATGCCCATGTGGCGTGCGGTGATGACCTCGTTGACTGTGCTCATCCCGACCAGGTCTGCGCCGATGTGGCGAAGATACCGAATCTCGGCGGGCGTTTCGTAGCTCGGTCCCGGAAGTGCGGCATAGACGCCGTGGAATACCTCGATTCCCAGGTTGTGGGCTTCGTGGAAAGCGATTTCCTGGTAACTCGGGTCGTAGGCCGCCGACATGTCGACGAAACGGACGCCAAAGCGCGGGTCATTGGCCCCGCAGAGAGGGTTACAGCCGCTCAGGTTGATGTGATCGTTGAGGATGACCAGACAGCCCTGCTTGTATTTATGGCTGATTCCGCCGGCAGCATTGGTGAGAATCGCTGCGCCAACCCCAAGGCGTCCAAAGACTCGCATCGGAAAAACGACGTCGCAGACCTGGTGACCCTCGTAGAGGTGAACACGTCCCTGC
>JAEZPW010000176.1 GCA_023441255.1 Acidobacteriota bacterium | reverse complement strand
GTGGTGACGCCCGGCACTATGGGTGTCGCGCGGGGTCTTCGACCCGGCGAGGACGGGTCAGAGACCCGTCTCAACACAAGCGGAAATGGCGATCATCCCACGGCCGAGATTGGCGACGCCACGGCCGATCCCGAAAGCACGGCCACAGTCCACCGCAATCACTCGATCCTCGAAGGCGTGATCAGCGGCATCGCCTCTTACGGCAACTGCTTCGGTGTGCCTAATCTCGGCGGCGAAACAAAGTTCGAGAGCTGCTATTCCAACAATCCGCTCGTCAACGCCTTTGCGCTCGGCCTCATGCGCAAGGACAGGATCTTTTACGCAAAGGCCGCGGGCGTCGGTAATCCCGTCATCTATGTCGGCTCCAAGACCGGACGCGACGGCATCCACGGCGCCACCATGGCTAGCGAGGAGTTCCACGAAGGCTCGGAAGAGAAGCGCCCCAACGTGCAGGTCGGCGATCCTTTCATGGAAAAGCTCCTTCTGGAAGCCTGTCTCGAAGCCATGGAAACCGGTGCAGTCGTCGGCATACAGGACATGGGCGCTGCCGGCCTCACCTGCTCTACCTGCGAGATGGGCGGGCGCGGCGGCGTCGGCCTCGAGATCGAACTCGACCTCGTTCCCCAACGCGAGACGGGCATGAGCGCCTACGAGATCATGCTGAGCGAGTCGCAGGAACGCATGTTGCTCGTCGCCGAAAAGGGGCGCGAAGACGAAGTCCTGCGCGTGTTCCAGAAGTGGGGCCTCGACGGTGTCATCGTCGGCCAGGTCATCCCCGAGAACAAAATGCGCGTGAAGCAGCACGGGCAGGTCGTTGCCGAAATTCCCAACCCGGCGCTCACCGACGAAGCACCTCTGTACAAGCGTCCGCTGGAGCGCTGGGAGACCCCGGTTGCCCGCGAGATGCCGGAGCACATCAGCCTCGGACAGCGCGCCGACCTGACCGGCGACCTGAAGCGCCTGTTGGCCTCCCCGAATATCTGTTCCACGCGCTGGATCTTCGAACAGTACGACTCGATGGTGCAGACCAACACTGTCGTAGGCCCCGGCTTCGGCGACGCCGGCGTGATCCGCATCAAGGACAACTCGCCCCTCCACGCGGACAGCCCGACTCCCGCTACGAACCGCGGTCTCGCGATGGCGCTCGATGGCAACGGACGCTGGTGCTGGCTCGATCCCATGACGGGAGCCATGCACGCCGTTGCCGAAAGCGCGCGCAACGTCGCCTGCACCGGAGCGAAGCCCGTCGCCGCCACTAACTGCCTGAACTTCGGCAACCCCGAGAAGCCGCACATCATGTGGCAGTTCTCGCAGGTTATCGACGGCATGACCAAGGCGTGCGAAGAACTCGAAACGCCGATCACAGGCGGCAACGTCAGCTTCTACAACGAAACCCTGGGCGAAGGCATTTACCCCACACCGGTGATGGGCATCGTTGGCATCCTCGAAGACGTGAACAAGGCGATGCGCCCCCACTTCCGCGAAGCCGGGAAAGCGATCGTCCTTCTGCACGCAGGCGAAGAGGCCGACATCGCCGATGTCGAAGCCGAGTTCGGCTCGTCTGAATACGCAAAGGAGATTTTCGGCACCGTCTGGGGCTATCCGCCCGAGATTGATCTCGAGAAAGAAGCTGGCCTGCAAAAGGCGCTCATTGAGATCATCAACTCCGGCCTCGTCGAGAGCGCGCACGACTGCTCAGACGGCGGTCTGGCCGTGGCACTTGCCGAATCAGGATTTCTGAAGACGGTCGGCGCTCGCGTGAATCTAAAAAGTGCAAGCCTTCCCGCAGAGTTCATCCTTTTTGGCGAGGATGCCAGCCGTGTGGTCCTCAGCTGCGGGGCCGAGAACGTCGCGAAAATACAGCAAATTGCCGTAAAATACGGTGTAGCAGCAGAACAGATCGGCGAAACCGTTCCCCTAAACTTTGAATTCAGCATCGACGGCAAAGTCGTGGTGTCCGCACCGGTGTCAGACTTGAAAGACGCCTGGGCCCATGCGCTCGAAAAGGCATTGCACGTCGAAACGGAAGAGCGGTTGGTGCCGGCAACAGTGCAAAGAAGCTGAAGGCGCTATTGGCTGTTGGCCTTTGGCTTTCGGGTGTTAGTTGTCATCCTGAGCGCAGCGAAGGACCCATGCATTTCTCCCCGTGGGGGGAAAGCACGTGCTGTACTCACCGAAGCTGATTGTGAAACCAACAGCCGATAGCCAACAGCAAGAGCGATTTCGACAGGACCCCATGTTCGACAAATTTCGTGAAGAGTGCGGCGTCGTCGCCATCTACCAGCATCCGGAAGCGGCCAAGCTGGCCTACCTCGGACTGCATGCGCTACAACACCGCGGGCAGGAGTCGGCGGGCATTTCCGCGTCGAACGGCACCTGCCTGAATTCGCACCGCGGCATGGGACTGGTCGGCGATATCTTCACGGCTCCCGTGCTCGACAAACTCAAAGGCCAGCTTGCCATCGGCCACACGCGCTATTCAACCACCGGCGACTCGGCAATCCTCAACTGCCAGCCGCTTATGGTCGAGTGCAACAAGGGCTCCATCGCCATCGCGCACAACGGCAACCTGGTCAACGCCGGCGACATTCGCCACCGGCTTGAGAGCAACGGCTCCATTTTCCAGACCACCAGCGACACCGAGGTCATTCTGCACCTCATCGCCCTCTCGAAAGAGCAAGCGCTGGTCGAAGCCATTTGCGACGCGCTGCGCCAGGTCGAAGGCGCCTTCTCACTGGTGGTGCTCACGCCTGACCGCGTTTTTGCCGCACGCGACCCGCGGGGCTTTCGCCCGCTCTCCATGGGACGCATCCCGGCTACCCCCATCACTCGCCAGGATTCGATTGTCTTTGCCTCCGAGACTACCGCTTTCGACCTGCTCGGCGCCGAGTTCATCCGCGATGTCCAGCCCGGCGAACTCGTCATCGTCGGTGGCGAGGGGATTTCCTCGCGGGAGTTCGCGCCGAAGCAGCCCGAATCTGCCTGCATCTTCGAGCACGTTTATTTCTCGCGTCCCGACAGCTACGTCTTCGGGCGCTCGGTGAACGAGAGCCGCGAGCGCATGGGACGCCAGCTTGCTCGCGAATCCGCCGTCGACGCCGATATCGTTGTCGCCGTTCCCGACTCGGGTGTTCCCGCCTCCGTCGGTTTTGCCGCCGAGAGCGGGATTCCTTATCGCGTTGGCCTGGTGCGCAGCCACTACGTAGGCCGTACCTTCATCGAACCCGAGCAGGGCATGCGCGACTTCGGCGTCAAACTTAAGCTGAACCCGGTCAAGAGCATCATCGAGGGCAAGCGCGTCATCCTCATCGACGACTCGATCGTGCGCGGCACAACCAGCAAGAAGATCGTGCGCCTCATCCGCAACGCCGGGGCAAAAGAGGTGCACATGCGCATCTCATGCCCGCCCACCATCTCACCGTGCTACTACGGCGTCGACACGCCGACCAGAAAGCAGTTGATCGCCGCCAACAAGTCGGTCGAGGAGATTCGCGAGTTCATCGGCGCCGACTCTCTTGCGTACCTTTCACTTGAAGGCCTGAAAAAAGCCGCCGGCGAAGGGGAAGGTATCAATTACTGCACGGCCTGCTACACGGGCGACTACCCCACCGACTGGGTGGGCATCGACGAAATCCAGTCGGCACTAAGCAACGACTAGTGCTGGCGAATAAGCACTAGCGCTGGTGGTGGTCGCTGAGAATTACGTCGAAGATGAACTGAGAATAAGGTCGGGGAGAATACTACCTTCCCACCACTTATGGTTGTCATTCCGAGCGCAGCGAGGAA
>JAEZPW010000448.1 GCA_023441255.1 Acidobacteriota bacterium | reverse complement strand
GGATTTCATAACCAGGAGTGAAGTAATGTCGACCTCTCGTCGAGCTTTCATGAAATTAGCGGCCGCTGGTGCTGCGGGAATGGCCCTGGCTGAAGCGCTGCCGACCTCGGCGCAGGCGCTCAACGCTGGCAAGTCGCCGAAGGGCAGCATCGCGGTGCGCGTCACCTCCGGCACGAAGCGGTACGCGCAGGAAGCACCGCTCAGATGGCAGCCGTCCCGTTCGGGACTCGCCGGAACGATCGCTATCGACCCGGCCAAAAGCTACCAGGACGTGCTTGGCTTCGGCGCTGCCTTTACTGACGCCGCCTGCTACAACTTCAACCAGCTCACGCCTGATTCGCGCGAGCAACTGCTGCACGAATTCTTCTCGCCTTCCGAGATGAATTTAAGCGTCTGCCGCACCTGCATCGGCGCAAGCGACTACGCCACCAAGGCCTATAGCTACAGCGAAGTCGGCCCCGACCCTGAGCTGAAGAACTTCTCCATCGACCACGACAAGGAATACATCCTGCCCTCCATGCGCCTTGCCCGGAAGATCAATCCCGATCTCTTCCTGCTCGGTTCACCCTGGAGTCCTCCGGCGTGGATGAAGACCAGCAACTCCATGCTCGGCGGCACGCTACGCAAGACCTATTACGGTCCCTATGCGCAGTACTTCGTGAACTATTTGAAGGCGTATGAAGCCGAGGGCGTGGTCATCAACGCCGTCAGTTCGCAGAACGAAGTCGACACCGACCAGGACGCTCGCATGCCTGCCTGCCTGTTCGGTCAGGAGTACGAGATCGAGTTCATTTCGCGTCACCTCGGTCCCGCATTCGAGGCGAACGGCCTTAAGACAAAGATCTGGATCATCGACCACAACTACAACCTGTGGGGACGCGCGATCTGTGAACTCGATGACCCGGGCACCAACAAATACGTGGACGGAGTGGCCTGGCATGGCTACGCCGGAAGCCCCGAGATGATGACGCGGGTTCACGACGCCCACCCGAACAAGCACGCTTACTGGACCGAAGGCGGCCCCGACTACACCGACCCGAACTACCTGACGGATTGGACGAAGTGGTCGGAGCAGTACACGGGTATCCTGCGTAATTGGTCGCGCTGCATCATCGGCTGGAACTTGGCGCTGGACGAAGTCGGCAAGCCCAACATCGGCCCGTTCCCGTGCGGCGGCGTGGTCACCATCAACTCGCAGACCAAGGAGATCACGCGCAGCGGTCAGTACTGGGCGTTCGCGCACTACTCCAAGGCCGTTCGTCGCGGCGCACGTCGCATCGATTCCAAGGGCACGGTTGCGAATGTGTCGCACGTCGCCTTCGTGAACCCCGACGGCGCCAACGTCGCGGTGCTCACGAATACCGGCGCCGACACCAAGGTCCGCCTGCAAATGGCTGGCATGATGGCCGAAGTGGCGCTTCCGGAAAAGTCGGTCGCGACTCTGACCTGGTAACGATTCGACCCGCACCGCGGATTACGATGTCGGTCTAGAATCTCGCCCCATCCGGGCTTTGCCTGGGTGGGGCTTTTTCATGTCAGCTTTCGAAGGTTGCGCGCGCCGGTTTCTAGAAGTGCAGTCTCAACGAAGTGTCGACGCGCCGGCTCGGCATCAGGTAGTACTGCGCGTCGCCGAATTCGCTCTCTGCGATCGGGTCGCGACGATCGCCCAGGTTGCGCGCGCTCACGCGCAGCTCCCATCGTGGCGTGCGGTATCCCACGCCGATTCCGACGGTGGCGAAACCTCCCGCAAGCGCGGTGTTGCGCTTGTTCAGGTACCGGCTCCCCGTGTAGTTCACGTCAACGTTGCCGACGAAGCCGCGCACCGGTGCGTAGGCGATGCCGAACCCAGCCAGGTTCCGCGCCGACATCTCGATCCGGTTCCCCGCCAGTTGCGTCGGAACGCCGTCGAAGTCCTGAACGAAATTCGTGAACGTCGCGTCATGGAAGCTGTAGGTTGCGCGCGCGATCACGTCACTTCGAAGCAGGAACGTCATCTCTGACTCGAATCCCTGGAAGCGTTGCCGGCCCGCATTGATGAGCGCGGGAACGCCGTTCACGTTCGTCGGCGTCACAAGGTTGTTGAAGTGCATCAGGAATCCCGACGCTTCCACTTCAACCCGGCGATCAAGAAAATGTCCCTTCAGCCCGCCTTCGACGCTGCGCGCCGTTTCAGGTTTCAGGATGAGGTCTCCGCCTTCGCTCTCGCCGATTCCGAAGTCGATCGCCGCCGGCTTGAACGTGTCGCGATAGTTCGCATAGAGCCCGATGGAATTACGATTGTTGCGCCACGCGGTGAACATTGCTCCCAGGCTGCCGCCGGGCCGCGTGTCGGTGCGGACCTGCTCATCCATCGTGCCCGCACCGCCATCGATCACCTGCTGTCGTTCGCGAGTCACGTTGAGGCGAATGCCGCCGTCGATGCGCAGCCGCTCGATGGGGCTCCACTCGAGCAGTCCATAAGCGCCGAAGAAATCGCGACGGTCATTGATGTGGAAGTCGAGGTCGTCGGGAAAGGGAACCACGGACGCGGTCGCGCCCGTGAGCGCCGCCGTGTAATCGAAGTCGGCCCCGCGTGCCGCGCCGGTCCCATGCAGGTAGTCACCACCGAATACGACCCTCACGGAACGCGGCAACTTCGACGTTACGTGCGAATCGACGTAGACGTCCGTGAGCCGAATCTTCTCGCGAAAGCCATGTGCGTTATCGGGCGTGTCCTCGATGGCGGTTAGAAATCCGCGGAAGATATCCTGGCGGCTCTGCGAAAGTGAGCCAGTCGTGAACCACTGCCGCCCCGACGAGAGCGTGCGATCGAAGCCTCCCATCACGGTCCCGCGATGGTCGTTTAGGAACGCACCTTCCATGTTCTGGTTCGAATCAACGGGAACAAGCGGCGAGAGAACGGTCCCTTCGCGCGGCCGCGGACTCGCCGGGTCCTGGTCGAGCCAGTTGAGGTCTGCATTGAACCACACGCGATTGCCGTTGGCCGGGTCTCGCGACACGCGCCAGTAGCCGTGACCACGGCGGTACGAGGTGCGGTCGTCGCTGAAGCCTATGCGCTCTCCTTCCACAGTTAGGCGCGACGCCAAGTCTCCCCACAGCGGAATCGGCGCTGAAAAAGCCCCGCCTCCGCTGCCGTAAGACCCTCCGTAAAGCTGCAGGCTGCGCTCGGGCGATTTCACGTCTTTGTGAACGACCTGTATCACTCCGACGAACGACGTGGCACCGTACGTGACGGGCGCCGGACCGCGCAATACCTCGATGCGGTCGAGGTCGGTCAAACTCAACGTCGTCAGCGCGGGATTGAATGTCCCGCCCCACGGCACACCGTCCACTACGAGAAGGAATGCGTCGAACTCTTTCAGCCCCCAGAACTCGGGCACCGCACTGGCCGGTCCGGCATCGCCGCCCGGCGCAATGTCCACGCCGGTAGCGAACGCCAGTGCGCTACGCAGGTCCGTGGCGCCCCGAGCGCTCAGTTCCTCGGCGGTGAATACTTCGATCGGCGCGGGGACCTCAGCCGGATCTTCTGGCGTGCGCGTTGCCGTTACTTCGATCCGCTCTTGCACCGTCGGCAATTTCTGCTTTGGCGTGCCTGCTGGAACGGTGGTCTGCGCGACAGCATAAGAGGAAAGTAAAAATAGGAAGGCCGGAAGCGTCTTCATCTAGCACAGCGTACCATGGCCGTCGCCGCCCGCGCACAAGCGCCAGATGTACCATTCGAAGGTCGACTTTCAGCTCGTAAAGGTGCGCGGCATAACCCGCTACGCGGCCTTTTCTACCGGCGACAACTGTCTCGCCCAATCGACCAGGTTCTGCAGCAGCTGTCGGATGAGTTTCTTGGCCGTTTCGTCGGTCAGATTGCCTGCCGAATCGAACTTCTGAGCGGCATTGCTGATCATGACCTCGGGCTGGTTCACCGCATGCATGTTGAGGAACACGAACATCTGGCGCAGATGATACTGCGCCCGCGCCGTGCCCAACATCCCGATGGACGCTCCCATGATCGCTACCGGCTTGCCCGCCCACGCGCTGTCGCCATACGGTCGCGACGCCCAGTCGATGGCGTTCTTCAACACACCCGGCACGGAGTAGTTGTATTCCGGAGTGACAATGAGGATGGCGTCGGCTTCTTTTATGCGTCTCTTTAATTCCACGATCTTCGCCGGCGGATTCTGCTCGTCATCCTGGCTGAACCCGGGGATGCCGCTGTCCAGTTCGAATATGTCCAGCGTTGTTCCCGCAGGCACCAATGCCTGCGCGGCCCGCAACGCTGCGCGGTTATACGATCCCTGCCTCAGGCTGCCTGCGATTCCCAGAATGCGGAACGTGGAATTCATTGAGCTTTCTCCTTCGGCCAATTGGATGCGGACACGCGGACGATTACCACGGCCTCTCGAGGAAGCGTACCCAGCGGCCCGCTTCGATAAGCAAAAGAGAAAGGACGAGCCGTGGCTCGTCCTGCCTGCGCACCTCAAACTGAAGACTACTGGCGCGGCGGGTTGTTTGTTGTGCTGGTCGTGTCGTTCCCGCTGTTCGTCGTGGGTGATTGCTCCGTCGTCTGGCCAGCCTTTTTGTTCTCTCCGGCACCGCTGATCTTGTCGCCGACGGCCGAGAGCCCCGACCCGACCTTGTCTTTCACCTTCACGGCCGTCGATTCGACACCCTGTCCGACCTTGGTTCCGGCATTCTTGCCGCCCTCGACGGCGGCCTTGCCTGCCGCCACCGGATGTCCGCCGGCCACGTCGTGACCGATCGCCTTGCCCGCTCGGCCCACGTCGGTCGGAGCAGCCTTCAACTCCTGCACGCCGCCCACGTTCAACGCGGCCATCGTCTTCTGGTCAAGCTGTCCACTCTGCGGCAGGTTCTTGTCTGCCTGGAACTTCTTCAGTGCAGCCCGCGTCTGCGGACCCATCATCCCGTCCGTCGCACCGGCGTTGTAACCGGCATCGTTCAGCTTCTGCTGTGCTGCCTTAATAACTGACGCGTTCACCTCGACTGGCGCCCGCTTAGGCTGCACCAGCGTGTCGACGTCGTGCCCGGTTACCTTCGTGCCTTCCGGCTTGCCTGCGCCCCAGTTGCCGCTGTTGTTCGTCGTGGCGGCGTCCGAGTTCGCGTCGTTTGCAGAGCTTTGGCCGGTGCTCTGCGTAGTCGTTGTCTGCGTCGAGGTCGTGGTCTGCGCCGAGTTGTCCTGTGCATAGGTGAACCCGGCAAGACACAGCACCAGCCCCGTTGAGATCAGCAGCCGGTTCATAATCTTCTCCATTTTGAGTGCTATCCATTGGATGCCATCGCGCAACGGGCTTCTGCATGTTTACCGCTCGATTCGCAAAACATACGCCCGGTCAGTAAGGAGAAGGCAGAAGGCAGAATGAAGAAGTTATCCGACGAAAAAACGAGAGCTGGAAGGAAAACGAGGCAAAAACGAGAGCTAAAAGGAAAACGCAAAAACTCGCAGCCGGCACACCACAGACGGCGCACCACAGCAGGCACAACGCAGCCAGCACACCACGAGATTGTCATTCCGAGCGCAGCGAGGAACCCCTACTCGCGGCAATGCAGTCTCCCCTTGCAACAGTGCCGCAGCACGCACGGATGCGAGTGGATGCCGGTTCGCACAACCCACAGCCCAGAGCTCAGAGCCCAAAGCCGTACCCCAAAGCCGTACCTAGTGCGCCTCTCCATCCCCCGGCGCCACATCGGCCTTGTCCAGCTTCGGTCGTGCGGTCGCGACGGCTGGCGTCTCTGCCGGAGGCGCAGGGAACGTCTCCTGGTCCTTGCCCTTTATCGCCACCTTCATGAAGTCGATCCAGATCGGCAGTGCTGCCATAGCGCCCGTTTCTTTGTTTCCGAGCGAGCGCGATTTCTCGTCGAAGCCCATCCACACTCCGCAGGTGATCGACGGTGAGAACCCCACGAACCACGCATCGCTGAAGTCGTTGGTGGTACCGGTCTTGCCACCCAGTGGATGCTTGAGCTTGCTGGCCGAGAACGCCGTCCCATGCTCCACCACACCCTGCAGCAACGACGTCATGATGCGCGCCGTTCGCGGGCTGATCGCGTCGCTCACCTCAGGGTAGTTCTCTTCCAGCGTACGTCCTTCCCAGTCCGTCACTTTACGGATGTATCGTGGTGCGACTCTTACTCCGTCGTTGGGGAACGCCGTGAATGCCGACGTGTGCTCGATTACCGTCATGTCTGCCGCGCCTAGCGCGATCGGCAGGTATGCCGGGATGTCCGAAGTGATGCCGAACCGGCGCGTGTACTCAATCACCTTCTTGATTCCGACCTGCTGTGCCAGCTTCAGCGCCGGTATGTTGCGCGATTGCGCGATCGCCCGCCGCAGCGTGATGTTGCCCTCGAACTTGCCATCGTAGTTGTGGGGCGTGTACGCGCCCGACGGCGTGGCGAACGTCGTCGGCGCGTCCAGAATCACGTCATCCGGCGACGCGCCCTGATCGACAGCAGCCGTGTAAACGTAGGGCTTGAACGATGATCCGACCTGCCGCAGGGCCTGCGTGGCGCGATTGAACTTGGACTCGTTGAAGTCGCGCCCGCCGATCATGGCCTTGATGTCGCCGGTCGCGTTGTCGACCGCGATCAGCGCGCCCTGCGTGCCGGAATCCTGTTCCAGGCTGACCTGCGCCGAATCATCGGGCGCGAGTGCGGCGACCTTCACATAAACGATGTCACCCACCGCCAGTATCTCCGCCGGGGACTTGTGCTGCGTCCATTTGATTTCTTCCGGTCCGATCTGCGCCGTATACCGCCCGAATTTCACCGTCGCGGACGACGCATCCACCGCCGTCACCAGCGCATGCACATAGTTGCCGGCCTCCATCGGTTCCAGCCAATCCGCATGCTGGTACGTTGTGAGTTCGTCACCGGCAGCGATCACGTTGGGCAGCATGCCGTGCCATCCATGGCGCCGCTCGTAAGCGGCCAGACCGTCGAGCATGGCGCGATTCGCCGCCGCCTGCAGTTCCATGTCGAGCGACGTGTAAACCTTCAGCCCGCCCTGATGCACCTGGTCCGAACCGTACTTTCTCTCCAGATATTGCCGGATCTCCTCGACAAAATATGGCGCCAGTGAGTTCGGGCTGCCTCCCAGGTTCAGCTTGATCGGAGTCGCCTTGGCCCGGTTCGCCTGCTCCTGCGTGATCTTCCCGTCTTCCAGCATGGAGTTGATGACCAGGTTGCGCCGCTTCAGCGCGCGCTCGGGGCTGTTCACCGGCGAGTAGGTGTTCGGAGCCTTCGGTAATCCGGCCAGGACTGCCGCTTCTTCCAGCGTCAGGTCCTTGGCCTTCTTGTTGAAGTAGTATTCCGCACCCGCCTCAAAGCCATAAACGCCGTGTCCCAGGTAAATCTGGTTGGCGTACATCGTGAAGATCTGCGGCTTTGTGAATCGCCGCTCGATCTGCAGCGACAGCATGATCTCCTGCGCCTTGCGCGACCACGATTTGTCCGCCGAAAGGAACAGGTTTCGTGCCAGCTGCATTGTCAACGTTGACGCGCCCTGCGCGCGGCTGCCGCTGGTCACGTCCCGATAAGCCGCGCCGAACGCCCGCCAGAAGCTCACGCCGACATGCTTGTCGAAGTCCTTGTCTTCGATCGAAATGACGGCGTCTCGGAGGACTTTCGGGATGTCCTCATAATTAATGATGACCCGCCGTTGCAGCGCAAACGACCCGATCACCCGCCCCTGCGTGTCGTACAGATCGGTAATCGAACTCGGCCGATAGTTCTCCAGTTCGGTGACTTGCGGCAGGTCCGTCGAATAAACCAGGAGCAGCCCACAAAACACGCCCGCCACCGCCGTTGCAATAATAAGAAGACTGAACACCACCCGCCCCAGCAACCGGCTGGGTGCCCCATCCAATCCCGATTTCGGCTCGGGCAAGTCGGTTGCGGGTGCCCCATCCAAGTCCTGTGTCGCGGGTGGCCCATTCAAGCCTTCTTTTGGCTTGAGTGGGGCAGTTGCGAATGCGTGATTTGAGTCCGGCTTGAGTGGGGCAGCCGTATCGCCATTAGCCACCGAAGACGTACTCTGGCCATCAGCAACGCCGGGCTTGGACTCCTCGAACATCATCGCAGGTAAGTGCTTTCAGGATAGCAGAAAACAACTTTCCGTCGAGCCATCGGGCCATCTGGCCATCTGGCCATCGAGCCATCTCGCCAGTGTGCTGCGGAGAACTGACGGCTGAGAGCTGACGGCTGATTCTCCTCACCGCTCGTAGCCCGCTAAGAGCTCTCGTTCCCCACTAAGAGCTAATGGCTGACAGCTAACGGCTAATACTCTCTTTGAGCACCCTGCGGCTTACTTACACCTGAAATCCCAATTGCCTTTCGGTTTCAAATGACCCGATGACCCGATGGCGAGATGGCCAGATTTCCTGCTTCTCTGCCACCGCATACGCTAAAATAGCTGTGTATCACTCCGTTACTGGGCGTCATCTAATACTCAGCATGTCGAATTGGCGTAAATTGTTGCGTTTCCAAGCCCTTCTCCAACTCCTTCCCGCGCTGGAGAGCGGTGAAGAAACGCTGGTCGGCGGACAAGCCGTTCTCGAGGGCGTCATGATGCGTTCCCCGCACGCCTGGGGTATCGCCGTCCGCCGCTCCTCGGGAGAGGTCTGCACTCACTCCGAGCCGCTCGCTCGTCCCTCTGAACAGCACAAGTGGATGGGCTGGCCCATCGTTCGAGGCGTCGTCACGCTCGGCCACGCCATGAAGCTCGGCTTCCGCGCGCTTAAGTTCTCCGCCAACATCGCCCTCGACGAAGCACAGCCCGACGTCCAGAAAGAGAAGAAGGTCGAGATCAGCGGCTGGGTCGCCGCCGTGAACATCGTCATCTCGCTGGGCTTCTTCATCTTCATGTACAAGTTTTTGCCCCTGGTCGCGGCCACCGAACTGAAGAACCTGCATCCGGCCTTCGGCAGCCAGATCGCCTTCAACGTCGTCGACGGCATTATCCGAATCGCGCTCTTCCTGGCCTTCATCTGGGCCACGTCGCTATGGAAGGACCTGCGCCGCGTCTATCAGTATCACGGCGCCGAGCACAAAACCGTCTTCGCCTTCGAAGCGGGCAACGAACTGACGATCCCGAACGCGCAGCGCTTCTCCACGTTCCACCCGCGCTGCGGCACCAGCTTCTTGATGACGGTGATGCTCATCTCCATCGTCGTCTACACGCTCGTGCCCGTACACACGTTCTGGGCGCGTTTCGCCATCCGCATCCTGCTGCTGCCGCTCATCGCCGGCGGCTCTTACGAGATCATTCGCTTCGCCGCCAAGGCTCGCGCCAAAGCTCTTGAAAAGGGCAAAGCCGGAATCGGCTCCTTATTATTCCGTGCCCTGACCGCTCCTGGCCTGTGGCTGCAGCGCATTACCACGCAGCCTCCGGACGACTCGCAGGTCGAGTGCGCCATCGTCGCCCTCAACGAAGCCATGGACATCGAGAAGCAGCGCGGGGGAGAACTCGTGCTAGCCTAGCGGGTCCCGCCGCGTGTACACTCCTTCTTTCCAGCAAACGAAGATAGGTCATTGGTCGTTAGTCGTTGGTCGTTAGCAACGGCTCCGATCCGAGGAGTGTATGCAGGGCTCATATAAGGAACTGCGGGTTTGGCAGGAAGGGATGAAGCTGGCATTCGACGTCTATCAGGCGACGAACAGCTTCCCGAAGCACGAACTCTATGGCTTGGCGAACCAGATGCGCCGAGCGGCAGTATCCGTGCCGAGCAACATCGCCGAAGGCAAAGGCCGGCACACTGGTCGCGACTTCATGCACTTCCTGTTCAACGCACGCGGTTCGCTACTGGAGTTGGAAACACAGATCATGCTTGCCGAACAGCTACAATATGTCTCGGCAGAGAAATCAACAGCGTTGCAGGGCCAGACCACCTCAATCGCCCGTGGTCTGAATGCCCTGATCAACGCTTTCCGTCGTCAGTTGTCGTCGCAGGAGTCGTGACCTGTATCGCGGAATCCTTCCGCCTTTCGGTTTTGACTAACGACCAATGACTAACGACCAACGACTAACACCATGTTTGACCGCTTAGCCCAGATCGAAGCCAAGTACGAAGAACTCACGCAGGCTCTCGTTTCGCCCGAAGTGATGAGTGATTCCGGCAAATACCAGAAGACTGCGAAGGCGCACAGCGAGCTTGCGCCCGTTGTCGAGCGCTACCGTGAATACAAGTCGCTGAAGCAGGGCATTGCCGACTCGCGCGCCATGCTCGAGACCGAATCCGATCCCGAGATACGACAGATGGCCGAAGACGAGCTGCTGACGCTCGAAGCGCGCATTGGCGCCTGCGAAGACGAACTCAAGGTGCTGCTGCTGCCGAAGGACCCGAACGACGACAAGAACGTCATCCTCGAGATCCGCGCGGGAACGGGCGGCGACGAAGCGACGCTGTTCGCCGCCGAGATTTTCCGCATGTATGCGCGTTACGCCGAAACGCAGCGCTGGCGCATGGAAATCCTGTCGTCGTCCGAATCCGGCGTCGGCGGGCTCAAGGAAGTGATCGCCATCGTCGAAGGTCACGGCGCTTACTCGCGTCTGAAGTACGAGAGCGGCGTTCACCGCGTGCAGCGCGTTCCGCAGACGGAAACGCAGGGTCGCGTGCATACTTCGGCCGTGACGGTTGCGGTGCTGCCTGAAGCCGAAGACGTCGACATCAAGATCGACCCGAAGGACCTGAAGATCGACACGTTCTGCTCGTCCGGTCCGGGCGGACAGTCGGTGAACACGACTTATTCAGCGGTGCGGATCACGCACCTGCCGACGAACACGGTCGTCAGTTGCCAGGACGAGAAGTCGCAGATCAAGAACCGCGAAAAGGGCATGCGCGTTCTGCGCGCGCGCCTCTATGAAATGGAGCAGCAGAAGCAGCACGAACAGCTGGCCAAAGAGCGCAAGGCCATGGTCGGCTCGGGCGACCGCAGCGAGAAGATCCGCACCTACAACCTCCCGCAGAACCGCGTCACCGATCACCGCATCGGCCTGACGATCCATCAGCTGGGCGAAGTCATCGACGGCAAACTTCAGCCCTTCATCGACGCGCTGGTCACGCATTACCAGGCCGAAAAGCTCAAGGGCGAAGCAGCCGTTATCGCTTAGGCCCGAAAGGCTAAGACTAGCCACGGCTTCGCACGGATTTAGACGGATGATCAAGAATGTGTAGCGCCGGGTCTCTGACCCGGCGTTTCGCGTCTACAGGTACCCTGCCCCTACCTCGCGAATGCCCTTTGTTTCTGCGGGGTCGCCGAAGGTATAGCTCTCAAAATATTGATTCCATTGGAAATAGGTTCGGTTTAAGCTCGGCTGCCTATCTCGTGCGCCCCGAACGGGCGCGTGGGGGCTGTGGCGTTTAAACA
>JAEZPW010000163.1 GCA_023441255.1 Acidobacteriota bacterium | reverse complement strand
ACCGGGGGGTCTAACCTAACTCCGGCCCCCCCGGCGGAGGCAGTAACTGCGTTTTAGAAGGTGAAGCGTGCGCCAAACTGGCCGATACGCGGTCCGAGACCGCCGGCAGTGACGACCTTACCAAGGTTCGGATCGCCAGCCGTGCTGAGCGGGTCGCCGTAGCCGTGGCGGTTGAAGGCGTTGAACATGTCGAAGCGGATGTTCAGCTTCATGCGTCCGTCCTGGCCGAACACGAAGTTCTTGCGCAGGCCGATGTCCTCACTGGCAAAACCGAAGCCACGGAGGTCGGAGATAAGCCGCGGGGCATCGCCGAATCCACCGTTGGTCGGGTTGCTGAAGCAAGCGCCATTGAAGTAGGTTCCGCCAACCTGGTTGCTGAAGTTGCCGGTTCCGAGATTGCAGCTCTGGTCCCAGTTGGCATAGATGTTGTTGATGCCCGGATACCAGTTGCTGGAGCCGACGTGGATCGGGTTGCCGGTGTTGTAATGGAAGCCGGTCGAGATGGTCCAGCCGCCAAGGACGGCATCAACGACTGTCGGTGCGGCCGCGAGGAACTTTCTCCCCTTGCCGAACGGCAGGTCGTAGTTGACGTAACCCTTGACGATGTGGGTCTGGTCGAACCCGGCTATCGTATGACGTTCTTTGTCGAGGTTGTACACGTCCTGGATCGGGCCGGACCACCAGAGTTCCTGGAAGCCATTGTCGGTGTTGCCATGAGCCTGCGACAGGTTGTAGCTGGCCTGCATGGAGATGCCGTGGGTGGCGCGTTTGGTTACGCTGGCCTGGAACGACTTGTAGTCAGCGTTGCCCAGCGGATTGCCAACATAGAAGAGCGGGCCCCAGGTGGCTGCGACTGTCGGGAACGGAGCAATCCACGCCCATCGAGATCCGGCGAATCCTGGCGCGGTTATCCAGTCCCACTGGTTTCCAGCCTGCATCATCGCAGTGTAGTCAGAGAGCTTCGGCTGGTTCGCAGCCAGGTAGCCACTCTGCAGGTGATAGCTGTGGCTCTGCGTGAAGCTCAGATCCAGGCGCATGTCGCTGGTGAGCTCACGCTGAACGCCGACCATCCACTGCTGGGTGTTGCCCATCATGAGGGCGTTCGGGTCGATGCTGACCATGCCCCACTTGGTGAAGTTCGGGTCTTTGCCCACATCCACCGGGCTGCCGGGGTAGCCGCCGTCCCAGTTGAATACGCTCTTGTACTCGTTGTTCTGAACGAAGCCGGGGTTGAAGCCGTAAGGCACGCCGCCCCAGGTGTTCATGTTGAGCGGAACGTAGTAGACGCCGAACGAAGCACGGGCCACGGTCTTCGGAGTGATCTGGTACGCTGCGCCGACGTGGGGAGCGAAATTGAGGAAGTGCTGGTTACGCTCGAACGAATCGCTGCCGTCCGTTGCAAATTCCAGTGCACCGGGGCGGCCCGTCGCGTCGTTCATCATCGTGGTGTTGAAGTTCGACCAGCGACCGTTCTTCTCTTTGTAGCGGGTGTTCATGTCCCAGCGCAGGTCAACGTTCAGTGTCAGCTTGCTGGTGACCTTGATGTCGTCCTGGGCATAGGCTGAGAACGCCTTGCGGCGGCCGTACAGGTTGTTCGGCATGCTAACCGAGGAATAGTTGACCTGGCCGAGCAGGAAGCTGGCGAAGCCGAAGCCGGCATTTCCACCGTAAGTTCCAGCCGTCTGGGCAGCGTCGAAGACGAACTTGGGAACGCCCCAGTCGCCGTGGCTGTTGAACTGCATGATGCGCATGTCTGCGCCGAACTTCAGTGTATGGCGTCCCTTCACCCAGGAGAGGTTGTCTCCAATGATGATGGTGTTTGCCACGTAGTAATCGTTGAACTGGCTTCCGAGTCCATCGAGGTCAACCTGCTGGCCGTTCGGAGCGAACCGGTGCTGGTCGCCATTGATGCCCTGGAAGCTGATGATCGGGAAATTGCCTACGCCGAAATCGCCAAGTCCGAGCGTGCTCGGCCAGTTACCGCCCTGGGAGATCGCGGTGCTGGGGTTGCGGAAACGGTTGTAGGTAACGTTGAAAACGTTCAGAGCGTTGTTCGAGATGGTATACGAGTCGCTGATGCGCATCGCAGGAGCGGTCGTAAAGTGATACGTCGCGTTGGCAAACGGTCCGCCATCGTTGGAACCCGGAGACCACACGCCACCCTGATCAGCGAGTCTGCGGCGATTGGCAGACCAGATGTAGGAGCCGTTGATCTTGTGCTTGTCCGAGATGTTGTGATCCAGCTTAAGGCTGAACTCGCTGATGTGATACCAGGGCGAGTTGCTGGCCGTCATGGCATTGTTGCGAACCAGGTCAGAGGTCAGCGGCTGGTAGTACTGCTTGTAAAGGTCGACGATCTTCTGGGAAACGCTGCTGAAACGGCTCGTCGGAATGATGTTGCCGACGAAAGCGTTTCCGGTCAGCGGATCGATGATCGCGCCCTTGTAGACGGTGTTGCCGGCCGAGTCTGTGCCGAGAGCAGTTCTCGTGTCCAGCAGTGCGCTGAAGTCGCCGTTCAAGAAAGCCGTCGTCGGGACCGTCTTGTTCAGCTGTCCAAGTCCGAAGTTTTCAAACGTCCAACGCTCGTAAGCTGCGTAGAAGAACGTCTTGTTCTTGATGATCGGTCCGCCGAAGCTGCCGCCGTAGTCATACATGCGGTCAACCGGACGGTCATAGTAAGAATGGCATCTCTCGGCTGGGATCTCGCCGGCGCTGAGGCAGCCATCAAGGTTGTACTTGTTGGAGAAGGAGTTGGCGTCGAAGCCTTCGTTGTGCAGGAAGCCGAATGCGCTGCCGTGCCAGTTGTTGGTGCCCGACTTCATGTTGTAGCGGAAGACGCCACCACCGCTACGACCTTCATCGGCTCGAAGGCCAGTGGTGGAAACCTGAAATTCCTCGATGCCTTCCATCGGCGGCTGCGATTCGCTGATGTAGCCACCGATCTGCGCGACGGCCGAGGTACCGTCGATCATGACTTCCTTGGTCTTGGTGAGCGAGCCCATGACGTGCGAGTCGTAGTCGTTGCCTTCCACGCCCGGCACATACGCGAACATGAACCTAGACAGGTTGCGGCCACCGTCGATGTTCATCGGCAGCTCGGCTACATCGTTGTTGCGAATGTTGGTCGTGAGCGCCGAGGTCTGCGTCTGCAGTACGGGCGCTTCTTCCGTGATGGTGACCGTTTCGCTCTTCGTGCCGATCTCCAGCGTCGAGTTGATCTCGGCTGTGTGGTTCACGAGCAGCGTAAGTCCCTTGCGCTCAAAGCTCTTGAATCCATCCTTGGCGAAAGTTACGTGGTAGCGTCCGATGGGCAGGTTGAGGATGGTATAGAGACCAAGTCCGTTGCTTCGGACTGTGGTCTGAATATTGGTATCGTCATTGGTAGCCGTGACCTGCACGTCGGGAATGACTGCGCCAGTCGAGTCTTTTACCGTGCCGGTGATGGTGGCACGATCAGACTGCGCGACGAGCATCCCGGTCAGCAGGAACAGCACCAGGCTGATAGCGATGATTCTCGACTTCATTTTTTTTTGCCTCCGCGCTCGATCTCTCTGCCGGATTCACAACTCCGGGGCCATACTTGTCCGCCCCGGAGCGGGTTCCAAGAGAAGAGCAGCTTGTTGACACTGAATGAGAGTTCCTGCAACTACTATTGCCGAGTACTGCCGTACATCCACTTCGTAAAAAGCCTTAACACCGACGCGTTTGCGTGTTACTGCCGCTTGTAGACCCGTACGTAATCGACAAGCATCGACTGCGGGAACACCGTGGTCTGGTCGGGACTGCCGGGCCAGCTTCCGCCCACGGCAACATTGAGGATCAGGAAGAACGGGTGATCGAACACCCAGCGCGCGCCCGAGGGGATGCTCGCGCTCGTCTGCGTGCCGTAGAGTTGGCCGTCCACGTAGAACCGAATGGTGTTGAGTTCCCACTCGACCGCATAGATATGGAAATCGTCGGCCAGCTTCTGACCGTTCGGCAGGACGTAGTTCGTACCCGAAGCGAAGTGGTGGTCCTGCGCCGTAGTGGAAGGCCCGTGGATCGTGCCGTACGCCGTCGACGGTTCCTTGCCGATGTTCTCCATGATGTCGATCTCACCACAGGTCGGCCACGAGACCGTGTCGATGTCCTTGCCGAGCATCCAGAACGCGGGCCAGATACCCTGACCCGCCGGCACCTTGATCCGTGCTTCGAACTTGCCGTATGCCTGATCGAACTTGCCGGCAGTCTTCAGCCGCGCCGACGTGTAGTTACGCGTGCCGTCCGGGCCGGTGTAGTCTTCTTTCTTCGCAGTGATGACGAGGTTGCCGCCTTCCTGGTGCGCATTCTCAAGTCGGCTCGTGTAGTACTCCAGTTCCTGGTTTCCCCAACCCCAGCCACCGGTTTCAGCCACCCATTTCGTTGGGTCTGGGGCCGAACCATCGGTCCCGTTAAACTCATCGCTCCAGGCAAGGGTCCAAGTGCCTGTGCTTGGGGGTGGATTGTTTCCGCCGGGTGGGGGTGTGGACGGCGAGGACGATCCGCCGCACGCGAAATTGCCCGTCAGGGTGACGAGCGCCAACAGCAGGATAAATTTCCTGAACATTTAAGCCTCACGGTGGTTGCGAAGCGGAAATCTTCAACGGCCGGGCGTCTTGCGCGCCCAAAATGCATGCTTGCGCACGCTGGGCCTGGGCCACTGGGTGGGCCGGCAGCTGCCGCGATGATTGCCTCCACGCTTTGACCCGATTTTCGCGGCCGCGTTCATACGTTACGCGGCTCTCGTTTAAACCGGTTTAAAAATCGGGCAGCGCTATTAAGCATCAACTCACAATTTGTTGTCAACTCATTTGTTTCACGCGTGCATCGTGCTAATCTCTTGGCGATGCCGCGCAGGAACCGCGAGAAACCGGAATACGGGACGGCGGTGGCGAACGGACGCCCCGTGAGCCTGAAGTTTCTCGCCGAATACCTGGGCCTCTCGCGCGCAACCATCTCCGTTGTTCTCAATGACGCGCCGGTAGCGCGCGGAATTTCGCCCAAAACACGCGAGCGCGTGTTGCGCGCCGCCGAGAAGTTCAATTACCACCCGAACTTCTTTGCACGCGTTCTGAACAAAAAGCGCAGTTTCCTGATCGGCGTGATCTCGCCGGACTTGGCCGAAGGCTATGACTCTGCGCTTCTTGCGGGCATTCAGAGCCAACTGCTTGCCAGCGGGTTTCTGTATTTCGTCGCCAGCCATCAGTGGCGCCATGACCTGATGGATAGACTGCCGGACATGCTGATCGAGCGGGGCGCGGAAGGGATCATCTTTATCAACACGCGGCTCTCGAAGCGGCTCGCCGTTCCCGCCGTGAACATAGGCGGTCGCAAGACCCTGGCCGGGGTCACGAACATCGTTGTCGACAATGATTTCGGCGTGAAACTCGGTCTGGAGCACCTGGTGGAACTCGGCCATCGTCGCATCGCCTTTTTCAAGGGCCACGCCGGCAGTATTGATACCGAGGAGCGCTGGCAGGCGATCGTAAATCACGCTGGCCGGCTAGGCATCAGGGTGGAACCCAGCCTGACCGTACAACTGGAACGCCTCAGCGGAACCGCAGTTTCAGCGATCGAAGAAGGTTACCGCGCGGCGCAGAAACTGCTGAGCACGTCGAAAGACTTTACGGCTCTGTTTGCCTTCAACGACATGTCGGCGCTGGGCGCAGTGAATGCTGTTCGCGATGCAGGCCTCTCGATGCCGCAGGATATTTCGCTGGTCGGGTTTGACGATGTCACGGCCGCGTCGACGGCGTATCCGCCGCTCACGACCATTCGTCAGCCCTTGCGCGAAATGGGCGAGATCGCCACTACCCGACTGCTCGCGCGCATCAAGGACGAGAATCTCCCGGCTGAGAAAGTCGTGGTGAAGCCCGAACTGGTTGTCCGTGCATCGACTGGCCCCGCACGGCAGGCACAGCGAGGATAAGGGCCGTTTCCGGAGTGACGGCCCATCTTGTCTCTTGAACTGGCCGTTGAAGCTACGCGCTCGGGAGCGTGAAAGTGAAAGTCACCTTGTTAACAAAGCGCGCTTTCTTGCCGTCCTTCTTGTAAGGTTTGTATCTCCACGATGAAGCCGCATCGACGGCAGCGCTCGCCAGTGCGGGATCTCCACTGACCACTTCCACCGCCGGAACGCCGCGCTCATCTACCGAAAGTTTCAACAGCACTTCCCCTTGAAGTCCTTTCTGCCGGGCTGACGCCGGATACTTGGGCTTCACCATCTGCGTCAACTTAGTGTCAGGGACGGACGTGTCAATCTTTACGTCGATGTTGGCGTCTTTCTTTTCGGCAAAAGTCGCAATGGAACAGAACAGCAGTACAACCATGGTCAACCGGCCGAAACTCCGCATTTCATTTCTCCTTGCTTTTCATTTTTCGCGGGGCCCGTTTTCCTCATAGACACCGGCATTAAGGGAAAGTTCCCTAATTGAAACAATTTTGGGTAGGATTAAGCACGCCAGTTCGCGGACCATTGCGGTGCAGTCTGATCGGATAGCAGTGGGCAGCATGCGCTTTTGAGATTGACAATCCGGCTGCCCTGTTGCCTAATGCGGCTGACGTTCTGAACCGGTTTAATAAAGGTTTCTACCGCAGTTCGGGTCCTGAAGTTCTTGCGTTCTTCACTTCGAAGGAGATAGTCCCGTGATCCGCTCACACCGCCGCGCGATGTCCGCCATCGTGCTCGTTCTGCTTCTGTCCGTAAGCGCTTTTGCCGCTGACGCCACGATCGAAAAGCGCGTCAACGATCTGCTCGGCAAAATGACGCTGGAAGAAAAAGTTGGCCAGATAAACCAGATCAACCAGGGCACCGCCACCGGGATCGTCGTGAACGGCAAGCCCTCCACCGTGCAGGTGGAAGAAGCCGTCGCGGCCGGACGCATCGGATCGATGCTCAACGTGACCGGAGCCGCCGAGAGCAATAGACTGCAGAAGATCGCCGTCGAGAAGTCGCGCCTTCATATTCCCATCATCTTCGGTCTCGACGTTATTCACGGCTACCGCACGATTTTCCCGATTCCACTTGGCATGGCCAGCGCCTGGGATCCGGCTTCGGTCGAGGCAGCGTCGCAGATCGCCGCGCGTGAAGCTAGCGCCTCGGGTGTTCGCTGGACGTTCTCGCCCATGGTTGACATTGCGCGCGATCCGCGTTGGGGCCGCATCGCCGAAGGTGCCGGTGAGGATCCCGTACTCGGGGCAGCCATAGCGCGCGCCTACGTTCGCGGATTCCAGGGCAGCAGCCTCTCCTCCCCCGATCGCCTAGCAGCCTGCGTTAAGCACTACGTGGGATACGGCGCCGCCGAGGGCGGACGCGACTACAACAGCGTTGACATGTCCGAGCGCAAGCTGCGCGAAGTTTATCTGCCTCCGTTCAAGGCCGCTGCCGAAGCCGGCGCCGCGACGTTTATGAGTTCGTTCAATACTATCGACGGTATTCCGGCCACCGGCAACAACTTCACGCTTCGCAAGGTGCTCAAAGGCGAATGGAACTTCCAGGGGTTCGTCGTCAGCGACTGGAACTCCGTGGGCGAGATGATCCCGCACGGGGTAGCTGCCGACGGTAGCGATGCCTCGGTCAAAGCTCTCATGGCCGGCGTGGACATGGATATGTGCAGCAGCAACTACGTCAACCATGTGGCCGAACTGGTGAAATCCGGCAAAATTCCGCAGGCGACGCTTGATGACGCCGTGCGCCGCATCCTGCGCGTGAAGTTCGAACTCGGCCTTTTCGATCATCCGTACACCGATGAAGCTCGCGAGAAGAGCGATATCCTCACGGATGCGCACTTGAAAGCGGCGCGATCGATAACACAAAAGACGATCGTACTCCTCAAGAACGACGGCAACGTCCTGCCGCTTTCGAAGTCTCTGAAGACGGTAGCCGTGATCGGTCCGCTTGCGGATAGCAAGCTGGACATGCTTGGGAACTGGTCCGCGAAAGGTGAAGCGCAGGATGCCGTCACGGTGCTCGAAGGCATCAAGGCCAAGCTGCCAAACGCGAATGTTGTTTCGACCAAGGGCGTAGACGTTACTGATCCTTCGTTGGCCGACCTGGACAACGCGGTCGCCATGGCGAAGCAGGCTGACGTGGTGGTGCTCGCGGTCGGCGAACGCGGCAGCATGAGCGGCGAAGCTGCTTCGCGCGCTTTCATCGATCTGCCAGGCAGCCAGCGCAAACTGGTGGAAGCCATCGCACAGACCGGCAAGCCTGTGGTCATGGTCCTGATGAACGGACGCCCGCTCGCGCTGCAGTGGGAATCCGAGCACGTGCCCGCCATCGTCGAAACGTGGTTCAGCGGCGTGCAGGGCGGCAATGCCATTGCTGACATCCTGTTCGGCGACGCAAACCCCAGCGGCAAGCTTCCGGTCACGTTCCCACGTTCGCTCGGACAGGTGCCGCTCTACTACTCTTACTTGAGTACTGGGCGTCCGGTCGGGGTCGATCCAGAGGGCAAGTGGCAGTCGATGTACCTCGACTCGCCGAATACTCCGCTGTTCCCCTTCGGCCACGGCCTGTCTTACTCGAAATTCGCGTACTCGAACCTGAAGCTTAGCTCGACAAAGCTGAATTCGAAGGCGCCGATCAAGGCCAGCGTCGAAGTGCAGAACACCAGCGACCGCCCCGGTGAAGAAGTCGTGCAGCTCTACACGCGCGACGTCGTTGCCAGCGTGGCGCGCCCGGTGAAGGAACTCAAGGGGTTCCAGCGCATCGCACTGGCTGCCGGCGAGAAGAAGACCGTCGAGTTTGAAGTGAAAGCCGACGACCTGCGCTTCTGGAATGGCGACATGAAGTACGTCACCGAACCTGGCGCGTTCAAGCTGTGGATCGGCCCCAACTCCGCCGAAGGTCTCGAGAGCCAGTTCGAGTTGACCAACTAGTCCTTCGATTAAGCATCTCTCGCCCAACAGGTAGCACCAGGGGATCACTCCCCTGGTGCTGTCGTTTTTGGGCAGCCGCCATCGTTGGAGAAACGCCGCGCCGAACTCTACCGCAAGCGAGTTGCTCAGACTAGAATCATGCCGTGACACGCGGCATCAAGTGTGCTGTCCTCGGACTGCTGCTATCGGCATGCGCATTGGCCTGGCCACACGCGAACTTCACTCGCGCGGCAGCCAAGGCCATGGCCGGTCGCAAAGGTGCAGCCGTGGTGGTCGATGTGGCCAGCGGACGAGTGCTCGGGGCCTACGCCCTCGACCGCGCAGGCCGGCGCCTGGTACGGCCAGGGTCGGCCATAAAGCCCTTCGTTTTAGCCACCCTGATCGACGCCGGACTTTTGCAAAACGAGCCCGGCGTACGGTGCTCGCGCATGCTGACAGTGGCCGGGCGAAAGCTCAACTGCGGGCATCCGGAGACGCAATCGCCGTTGCACGCCGAGGAAGCGCTTGCCTACTCCTGTAATTCCTACTTTACGCAGATGTCGGCGCGACTAAGCGGAGCACAGCTTCAGCAAGGTTTGCTGAAGTGGGGTCTCTCGTCACGTCCCGGACTGGTTGCGACGGAAGTGGCGGGCAAGATCGGATTCAGCTCCACAGTGGAGCAGATCGAACTGCAAGGCATCGGCGTGGAAAATGTGCTGGTCACGCCCATTGGCTTGCTGAGCGGCTATCGCAAGCTTGCGTTGGAGCGCCGCGCAAGTGCCGATCCGTTAGCCGCACACGCCGTCGTCTATTCGGGAATGGAGGCGTCCGCTCAGTACGGAATGGCCCGCCTGGCACAACCGGTCGACGCTCGCTATGCGGGAAAGCCGTTGCGCGTTGCCGGCAAGACGGGAACCAGCATGGCCGCCGAAGGGCTGTGGACGCATGGCTGGTTCGCCGGATTCGCGCCAGCGGACAAACCCGAGATCGTCGTCCTGGTGTTTCTCGAACACGGCACCGGGCCTACGGACGCAGCCCCGGTTGCTCGCAAGCTTTTTGAAGCGTGGACAGCGGAGTCGACGCAGTGAAGCGCGCGTTCTCTCTGTTAGCGATGCTCTGCCTGACTACTGCGGGCTTTGGCACAGAAGCGGCTTCGCTTCGGGTGCGACTCTGGTCGCAGCATGTTGTGCACACGCTTACGCTGAGCGCTTCCCCCTCGATACAGGTTCGTACCTGCGTTAACTGCGCTCCCCTACCTGGCACTGACTTCTCTGTGACGGCAACGGGCGCGGGGCTGCAGGTGAACGATACAAAAATCCCTCGGCTGCGCGTCAACGGGAGTTACATAGTGCGCGTCGAAGGCAGGCCCGTTCAACTCTCGGCGCCGCTTGAACTGACAGCACGGAACGGCCGCGTCATCATAACGGCCAGCATGCCGCTCGAAGAGTACGTCGCGGGCGTGTTGGCGGGCGAGGCGGGTGGCATGCGCTCCCCGGAGGCGCTGAAGGCCATGGCGGTCGCCATTCGGACCTACGCAGTTCATTTTCGGCTGCGGCATCAGTCGGAGAACTTCGATTTTTGCGATAGTACCCATTGCCAGGATCTGCGGCTGTCAGGCACCTCCGACCGCGTGAATGCGGCTGTTGCCGCCACTGAAGGCGAACTGCTCTGGTACCAGGGTTCGACCATCGCCAGCTACTACCACCAGGACTGCGGCGGCACCACCGAGCGCGGCACGGAAGACCTCTCGGCGCGTGGGCGAGTTATGCCGTACCTGCCCCAACAGTCGGATTCGTGGTGCCCGCGACGAGGCTCGGCTCAGTGGCAGAGCACGATTGCGAAGAACGACCTCGCGCGAGCGTTGCGCGCGGCAGGATTGCGCGTTCCAGCGAACATCAGGTCTGTTTCCGTGGGGTCGCGTTCCCCCTCCGGACGCGTGGCGGCGGTGCGGATTGCAGGGGAGTTCGGCGCGACCGTTGCGGAAGACCGATTTCATCTGGCCGTGGGGCGCGCCCTGGGATGGCAGCACCTACGCAGCTCGATGTACGACATCAGCGACCGCGGCGAAGGCGTTACGTTCACCGGTCGCGGCAATGGTCACGGGGTTGGGCTCTGCCAGGCGGGCGCGTCGGTGATGGGCAACGAGGGACATGACTACCGCGAAATCCTCGCCTACTACTACCCGCATACGGCGGTCGGGCTCACGGCGCAAGGGCTTCGCTGGACTTCACTGGGTGGCGCCCGGATCGACCTCTTAACGATTCACCCGCAAAGCGACGGCCCGCTGTTAAGCCAGGCCGAACGGCTACTCAGCGAAGCCGAACAGCGCAGCGGGATCGTGCACTCGTCGACTCGTCCGATCCTTCGCGTATATCCGACGCTGGACGCATTCCGCGACGCGACTGGCGAACCGGGCTGGGTCGCCGCCTCCACCCGTGGCAATGTCATACGACTCCAGCCGCCCGATGTTCTGCAACGCACCCGCTCGCTCGACGCGGTGCTGCGGCATGAGTTCCTGCACCTGCTCGTACAGTCGAAATCGCGGCCCGACACTCCGCTGTGGCTTCGTGAGGGATTGGTATTGTGGCTGAACGGTGATGCCGCGCGGTCACGACGAACAACGATGAGCCTTGCGCAGGTCGAGCGCAGTTTGCGCTCGCCTGCCAGCCAGGAAGATCTGCGTGCAGCTTATGCAGCAGCGCAGGCGCAGGTTGCAATCCTTGCTCGCAGAAACGGTAAGCCCGGCGTCATTGCCATGCTGAGCGACGGACTTCCGGCGGAATTACGCGGAAACTGACGCGCTTTCTTCGACTGCGGGCTGAGCTTCTGCACCGGGCATTGTGCGCGCGATGCACCAGGACAGAAACACGACCGCCGTGACCGCAAGAATGTAGGCAGCAGACAGTCGTAAGCCGGCGCTCCATAGCTCGGCCCGCAACGAGCGCTGCTCGGGAATCCAGTTTATGAGTCGATAGGGGATGTACGCGCCGATCCCGAGTGCAATGAGCAGTCCGCCCCAATAGCGCGGGTTCCTCAAGGTGGCGAGCGCTATCGACGCGCGCGACCGGCGGAACGCCGCAAAACCCTCGCGGGCGGCAAGGGATGCGAACGGCAGGAAAAGCGCCGGAACGATGACCCAGAATGCCCCCCAACCAGCCCAGTCCAGCCCCGCGACCGTCGCGCGTGGCGGCAGATGCGCGATTTGCGCCAGTCGCACTGCGATGCGTTCCACCTCTGAGTTGAAGATTGCAACCATGAATTCGACAACCGCAATGATGGCTACCCAAACTGTGAAGGCCAGCAGAGACGCCGGGCTAATGTAACCCGCGCGCGCGTCGTGATGAAAAGCCGCGAACACAGTCCGCTCCAGCCACAGTGCGGCGGCGACGACGACTAGGGCGACACACAGGGACGCAACCACCTGCCAGGTCTCTTCGTCTGGCCACGTGAGCCACCAGTAGCTGACGCCCAGCAGGATGAGCGAACCCACGAGTTGCAGGCCCCAGATGGCAAAGGAGCGAAAAATCGGTTTAGTAGTAGCGGTCATTTTACTGTCACCATCTTTGCGTCGGTGGTGCTGAAGTACTGCGGTTGGTACATCGGTTCCACGCGTGCCGGGCTTATGCGGAATGCTCCCGGGTTCACGACCTTGAACAAGTACACGTACTCACGATGGCCGCGTGTGAACCAGGAGTCGAAGAACGTCGTCCGGTTGTCGTGAAGTTCGCGATCGGTGAACCACATCGACCACCAATCGGGTTTCTGGTCCAGTTCGTAAAGGTCAGTACGACGAACCGCTTCGGCACCTGAGAGAATCGGGTCCTCGATCATGACGTAACGCCAGTCGGTACCGCCGACCGTGAGTCTTACGGCAATCAGGTCGCCTACGTTCAGGGCATCGGGCATCGAGTCGAGGTGATAGATCACGCGCCCGTCCTTTTGAACAGGGGTGAGCCGGAAGTATTCGCGCGTAAGGCTCAACTGCAGGCTGCCCGAATTCGTGACGCTGCGGTCGGTGCTGAAATACTGCTGTCGCACCGACCAGTACAGCCGCCCGGTTCCGCGCTGGGTGACGCGCACGGAATTCGAGCCGGCGATCTCGTTCGCCTTCAGGCGGACTACTGTCGCGGGGTCGGTCGCGTTCGCGGGCTTGAAGCGCTTCGAGAGCACCTGGCGGCCATTGACATAGA
>JAEZPW010000138.1 GCA_023441255.1 Acidobacteriota bacterium | reverse complement strand
GATTTACCCACGTCCATGCGCGGGCATTATAGGGGCGAACTTGCCAACGCCCAAACGCTCGCTTCCTTCCCTAAACTGTCCTCCTCAGCTGCACAATGCTCTTCGAGGAAACCTATTGGCGTGGATTGCCAATTATTGGCCAAAATTGCCGCGTGCTGCATATTTCGTACAACAGCTACATCAGATGTCTGAAATGCAGCAACTCTCAATGTTGTCTGCGCCCTGGTGATTAGCTTTGTCGACGTCCGGCGCATCCATGAGCCCGCATTCCGAAGTTCACGCACCCGCTCGCTTCGGCAATCGGTGCGCTCAGCTGGCCTTACGTAGTGTTCCTTCCGTCGCCAGCCGCTGCCCGTCGTGTTGTTCGGGACTCATATCTTTTTGTTCCTTCCGCAACTCCGAGGGACTCCTGCCGAAAGTGTGCTTGAAGTCCCGCACAAAATGGCTCAGGTCATTGAGGCCTACTGCCGCCATGACCTCCTTCACGCTCATGAACGTCGAAGTCAGGAGTCTGCTCGCCTCGTGCATGCGTCGCATCTTCAGGACCTGCCCAGGCGAGAGCTGGAACTGTTCATGAAAGAGATGACGCACACGCGTGGTGGAAAGGTTTAGATGTCGACTTAGCTGCTCGATTCGAAACTCGCGCTTGAGGTCGTGGTCGGCGAGATAGTCGATGGCCGCGCGCAATCGCAGATCGCTGCATTCCTGCTTGAGCGAGCGGATGGATCGAATGCAGGACGTAACACTACCGCGTGACTGTCGGCTCTTTTGCATGTCTTGCCGCCTACAGCCGGGTAGCGCAATCGTAGCTCGTTTCTCTCTGGACGGGAGATTACCTAAGTGTATTCGGCGCAAGGGCCTAGCGGACACCGGTCGAAACGACCGAATCCTTGGACCGGGCGGAATTTCAGTGTCTGCCGCGGTGGCCAACGGCTTCGGCAAGCCATTTCGGTCGGCAGCATGAGCGAGACAACAACGGTTTGAAATATGTCGGAAGTGAAGGTGCGCAGCGAGAACAAGATTGATCCTCGGTGGTTACCCGCCATCGATCGGCTGTTGACCGCCGCGATGAAACTTGGCCCGCGCGCTAAGAGCAGCGCGATCAACAAGGTCCTCGAAATGGTGCCGGAGTGGACGCGCGGAGACTGCTGGCGAAGGCTGCGCCAGCTGCGCCGCCTGCCGGGATGCGCTCCCGTTTCCGCCGCATGCGACTCTTCTGCGGCCTCGGCGGAGACGAAGAAGCGCCACCGTGGAGTGATGCGAGCGTGGACGGCCGCCGACGATGATCGGCTACTGAACTGGGCGGGTTATGAGCCGGTGAAGAAGATCGCCCAGCGCCTGGGGCGCTCCGAGCATGCCGTGCGCTTCCGTATGGCGGCGCTGGGAATGAGCGCCAAAGTCACCGATGGCTGGTCGCTGCGTTCCTTGCGCAAGTTGTTGCGGGTCAGCCCGAAGCGGATTCGGTTCCTGATTGGCACTGGCCTCTTGCGGGTGCGCGATGTTCGCATTGCTGCAAACTCCTTCGCCGCCTGCGTTGAACAACAACGCCCATCGCTCGACGCTGCCGCCCTTGAGCGCTTCCGCGCAGCACAAGAACACGCGGAAGATGGCTACTCCTGGGAGCGGGCGGCGGCGATGCTCGGAATCGAGGTCGAAAGCATTCAGAGACTGATCTGTGACGGAACATTGAAGATCGTCGATCCGTTTGTGACCGACCGGCAGTTTGAGGAGTTCTGCAAGAAGCACGGCAATGAAATCGATCTTTCCTTGATCGATCCGGCGACGGCAAAGTGGTTGGTCACGGAATATGGTGTACCCAAGCCAGAGAGCAAGCGAGCTGCCTCGCGCGCCCAAAAACATGCGCTGGTCGTGCGCGCCTGCAAGTGCGGCAAGAAAATCGCGGGCAACGCCTACTTCCGGCACGTCAAATCGTGTGAGATTGCCAATACCGTGTCGACGCGTAGGGCAGCGAATGGAAGGTCGCAGCAGATGTGGACCTAGCTCGGTTCGGCTTCTATATACGAATCGGCGTCGCTGCGCCAATCCTCGAACGACGGATATGGCACGGGCAGGCTTGGCCCCCTCAAGTCGTCCCAGTACTCTGCGTACTCCATCGTGCGAATTGCCCTTGGATGTCTATGAGCGCCGATCAGAATCGCGTCGAACCAGCCCTCCGCCTTAGCATCGGCGAAGAACTGCTCGGCGATCCACGTCATCATGTCTTCCCAAAAGCTCTCGGCGCATACATTTTCGGTTCCGGCTGATCGATCAAGAAATCCTGGACACCGGTGATCCAGTTCCTCGCGCACGGGCTCGGGAACGGGTTGGCCATGTTCCAGCGCCGGCCGCGCCCAGTACGCGAAGGCCTCCCAGTCGATGTAGGAGGAGATGGCCTGCGCCAACCGTCCGCGATCCACCAGCTTGGACGAGGCTTGCGTCTTCCTTTGCTCGGAAACCAGGTGAGCGGTTTCATCACACGCTACCGCCATGGCTCGCCACTCCTCGAACGAGGGATAACGAATGGGCCGGGACTGCGCCCATTCACCCGCGCACTCGGACCAGCAGACCTCGGCACGCTGATAGCGCGGATCGCGCACGGAATAGAACTCCACCGCGTGGAACCATCCTTCTTTTCGGGCGTTGCCAAAGATGTGCTCACCAATCCAGTCTTCCAGACGCAAGCTCAAAGGGCGGGTGGATGTGCGCTCACTGTCGCTTTGCAGAAAGCCCGGACAACGCTGTTCGACAATTGAGGTGAGCCATTCGGGCATGCAGCCCTCGGCCTCGATGATGGAGCGGACCCAAAGGCAGAACTCCTGCCAGTCGATGTATTCTTCGCGCGTCTGCTGAAGTTGTTGCCAGGGTATACGGCGGGCTTGTTCGTCGGCGCGTTGTTGCGCGTGACGCTGGAGTCGTGCGGCCGACTCACGAGTCGGGGGACGTTTCGTCTTCAAGCCGCGTTCTCCCTTGGAAGTGCCTGCTGTCGGGAGCAAGCTGAACACATAGTGTAGCCGATTCTGTGCCGCGCTCGAACCTGCACGATGAGGCCGGATAAGGCCGAACTATAGTTCCTGAATGGTTTCCCGTCAAACAGGAACTATGGGTGCGTGCCCAAACAAATTGGTGCTGATAAGCACCGTGAAACCCGCACCTTAGCCCAAGCCTTCGGCGCCGAACTGACGCGATTGCGTCTGGCCAAGGGTTGGAGCCAGCAGAAGCTGGCCGATACGCTTGGCTATACTGAGCGCTATATCGGCCAGTTGGAACGTGGGGTGAAGAGCCCTACATTGCGCACGCTCGCCGATATCGCGGAAGCATTTTCCAGCAAGCCCTCCGCAATTCTTCGAGCTGCGGAAGGCAGGCAGCGCCGAGCATTGAAACGCCGCTCCGTCGATTAACACCGCCCTCCGACATTCGTCTTACATCACTCGCGGCCAACAATGGAAGGTGCCGAAACGCACGCCCGAGGTTCCGGTCATAGTGGCGGCAATTTCCGCAACATCGTCATACATTTCGTAGTGTTCGGCGAAATCGCCGTAGGGCATAACATCGAAGATCTTCACAACCGACAAGTGCGCGCGAGCTATGGCCGGATGAAACTGAGCATCATAGTGGGCTCGGTCGCGGGCTATTGCCAAAACGTGAACGTAGGCCGCTTCTTGCGGTTCTAACATCCGGCAACATTCAGAGGCTGCAACCACCTCGAACAGCCCAATCCAAACTTCGCCAGAATTGTCGATCACTCTCAAGCATCCTTGTTCGAGCGTCAAGATCGAGCTCCCGCGGAAATCAGAGTAGCTCTGACCGCTTCCGAAATTGGATGATCCAAAACGTGCATTCCTTTACTGTCCTTTGCATTCGGGTTTGCCCCAAAACGCAAGAGCAGCTTGATCCTTTCGCCACTTCCGTCGTGTTGCGCAACGTAAAAGAGCAATGGGGACTCAACGTAAAAGGAAGGCACGCGAATAGGTTTGCCTTTATAGGAGTAAGCAGGTTCATTCGGCGGAAGGTGTTTACCGTCGGTGCGCAACATCAAATTCGGATTTGCACCACTGGATAGCAATAACTCAAGAACGCGAATGTCCGGGTTGTGACAAGCGGCCGCAGCAGGAACAAGGCCTTGCCCGCCCTCATTTGCGTTTGCTCCCAAATCGAGCAGCCAACGAAGATCCTCATGTTTCCACCACCGAGCGGTCACGGAAGTTAGCGTGGGTGCGAGGCTAGGTTTTGCCCCGATCGCAACTGCACGTTTAGCTACGTCCAACGCCGACTTCCAACCCTTGGAGTGCCATTCTGCCCTCACCCCTACCGCCTCCAGAAACGACTCTTTAAATAGCCAACCGAGTGGAGTGTTGAGGTCAAGCTGAAGACGTGCAAAGTCTTCCAATAGGTGTGGCGCGGCTAAACAAATCTCAGCCCAGTTCGTCCACTCGCCGACGAATTCGCTCTTATCACGTATATGCTGAAGCAATATCGTTGCGACCTGAACGTGAACGTCCCTTCCAAGGTAGAGAACCGTTTCCTTGAATACTTTATCTCCGCTCAATCCTGCCACTAAAAGCCCCGGCAATTCCTGAACAAGAGCCTTTGCGCAATCCGATACGACGTACGCTCCTATGCTCTGATCCGCGAATGTCGCTGTGTTCTGCCAAACCGCCCAGCCAAATGTGGCTACGATTTTCGCATCATCCCCCTCAAGGGGATTCGATTCCGGATACTTCAGCTGGATCATTCTGAGCTGCGCGTAAAAATATCGGGCGGCTAGCTCGATCCATTTGGCCTCAGCTTCGTGGATTTGCCGGAGGCTAGGAGCGTCGGGCTTAGGGCAGTAAGTACGCGACCTCTTTGGCGTATCCAGAACCACCGGTGCGACCGGTTCGTTTGGCGTTCCAGATGCCACTCTCGGAGTTGGTGGATTAACGGGTCCCTGGTGCTCTCTGCCCAGATCGATGTCACTTTCCGAGATCACACCTATTGCAATCGCCCATGTATCAATGGCCCAGCGCAGGGCAGATTTCTCAATGCGCTTCTGGTCGTAAAGGCTTTGCGCGAGCTTTTCTGCCGTAATTGAGTACGGAACGACTGCGCTCGTGGATCGTAGTTCTTCAATCGCGCCATTCTCAGCAATAAGGACGAGAGTCTCGATGCGCCAATGCGCTTCCCGCCTTGAAGGCTGGTTTTGGAAAACATCTGCCAATAAGTTCTTAAGCGTGGGCGTGTCGTTGCAGACGGTGACACCGCGCTCGCTAATCAGGTCGCGAAGTTTACGTCTATAGATATCGTGCCATTGTTTATCAGGAGGCATTGTCTGGTCGCGGAGCCTTTTGTCGATATTACTTGCTATTTTGCACGCTAATGATCGTTCCTTCGGCTTTACCAAAAGATACCTTCACCCCATGCAACATGGCGACGCTTTTCCCGGGTTCGACGTCCCGCAACGTTCCATCGGGGAAACTTGCGACCCATTTCTGTGTCGAGAGATTCCTGATTCCCCACACGCCGCGTACCTTGGGGTTCTCCACCACTTCGCCTACAACTCCAGCGAAGTCGTACGACGTTCCATCAAGGTGATGTTTCACGATCTTGCGGTCGCGATTCAGTGTCACCCATCGGTTTTCGATCTTTAGCTGAAATGGAACATGTACCTGGCTTCCGCACTCAGAATTCCAGCAGTAGATACCAGCCGGAGCAACTGGATCGAAGAAGTTTTCCGCGCCGCAATTCTGGCAATGGATGATGCAATCCTGCACGCGGGCCAGCTCCGAACGCCACTCGCTTTCCCGAATGCGGGCATCAGGATCGTGAATGCCGGTTGTGAATGCACGCAAGAATAGATCCCGGAGGAACTGCGGATACAGTTTCCAGTATGAAATCACGCGCCGGTGGTATTTGGGATCCGGCTCGTTGGACTGATCGTTCGGATTGAAAATGAATACAGGATTTCTGCCGTATAACTCGTCCATGGCGAACCCATCCAGGCAGTGGACTTGCGAGTCCAGCTTGCCCTCGAACGGGTGGTGGAGCATGTAGAAGTAGAACAGCAACACCGAAAGAGAAAACAGATCTGTCTGCGTGCTGGGAAACGCTTCTCCCCTGATCACCTCCGGTGCGATGAAGCGCGGGGTGCCAAGAATGCTTGCCTTGCCTTTCTTGTTGACCGCGACGTTGTCGTTGTCGCAGATCAGGATGTCGCCGCGGTTCGGCTCGATGAAGGCATTTCCCAACGAGATGTCGCGATAACAGAGACCCTTGGAATGGAGTTGCAGATAGGCGTCTGCCAGCTGCATCCCGGCGCTGCACAGAGCATGGAAGCTTGGGTTGATTCTGCCTTTGAGGAGTGCGGGGATACCATAGAATTCTTCTCCGCGTAAAGCCATGAGGTACCCCAACCCGCCACCCCGGGCGGGGCTGACTAAAGCCACGGGCCACAGAAAACGTTCGCTCGGCGCTCCGCGCAGGATCAGGTCATTGAGCACGGAGCGCTGTTCCGGAGTCGCAGAGCTTTTGAAATACCACTTCAGCGCAAGTTTCTTGCCTTCAAACGAAACAAGGTAGACTTCGCCTTGTCCTCCTTCACCTAGCAGGTCAAGCACCTCGCAAGTCTTGCTCCCGGCAACGAACAAGGTTTGGTTAGTTTTCAGCAGGGACATCGATCCTCTCACTGGCCTTCGCGGCTCGTGTACTGCCTCCTCGTTTTCCCGACCTACGGTAAAGCATCGCTACCGTGATATCGTCCCGGCTGTATTGATCCGAAGCTTGGCGTAGCCAACTGCGAAGGTTCTTGCGGACGACCATGGTTCCATTGCTCGCTTCGAGTAGGTCGAGGTAGTCTTTTCCGACCTGCGCGAATGCGTTCTCATCCTTGAAGCAGTTCGAATAACCATCCGTGGACAAGAGAATCAGCGCCGGGACACTGTCGTAATCTTCTCTGTTCAACGCCTTCAATCCGATTCTGACTTGCCGGGCCGCATCGGGAAGACAAAGAGAAACTGTTTCATTACCGATGAGGCGTGGGTCGCGCTCGAACGGCCGCCTCACTCCGCCTCCAGGGTTGACGGTCAAGATGTCTCCGTCCCCGATCTGGACAAAAAGTGCAACATGATCGTTCACGGCAGCAGCGAGCAAAGTCGTCCCGTAAGCCAGAGTCGCGTCCTGTTGCAAGGCAGGAGTGGTCGCGAGCTCCGCGGCAGAAAACGGCTTTTTCAGATTGTGCTTACC
>JAEZPW010000386.1 GCA_023441255.1 Acidobacteriota bacterium | reverse complement strand
AGGGGTTCCTCGTCGCTTCGCTCCTCGGAATGACAACAGTAGAGGGTGGTTAGGTGTGGGGGGACGGGGCTGTGCCCCGTTCCCGGACGGGTCAAATACCCCGCCCTCACGCAAACGCAGCGCCGGCCTTATCTCGGTGGCTTCTGTTGTTGTTGCTGCTGCTTCTTCTTGTTGCCGAAGATCGAGTTGACCAGGTCGCCGACCGGGTTGGCTTGCTGTTGCTGCTGTTGCTGCGCGCCCTGCGGATTCTGCTGTGCAGGCGGTTGTCCCTGAGCAGGTTGTCCTTGCGCAGGTTGTCCCTGATTCTGTTGCTGGCCGCCGAGCGCGCCCAGGATGTTGCCAAGCGCTCCCTTTTGGCCGCCCCCCTGCGCACCGCCCTTGGTGATCGCGCCGACAATGCCGCTTACCGCGCCCGGGTTGCCGACGCTCGGCAGAAGGTTATTCATCTTCATTTGGGCGATCTTCTGCAGGTCGGGCGCGAACTGCGGGTGATCGAAGGTGCCGGTGACGATAACAGGCATCACGAGTTCACCGCGGTTGTTGGCCAAGGCCGTCTGCATGAAGCCGCCGATGGAAGTCCCGCCGGCCTGCTGAGCGACGTTCTTGTCGAGCACGGCCGTCACGTGCATGTCGATGGCCTGGCTCGCCAGATTCACGGTTCCCGCAGCGGCGAGCGAACCCCCGTCGATCGCGGCCTGAAGGTTGTTCGTGGCGGCGACGCCGTTGGTTACGTTGAAGTTGCCACTCATCTTGGCCACATTCGTCATGGCCTGCGCGTTTTTGCGTACGCCGACGAACTTTCCGATCTGGGCCAGCTCGTTGAGGATGTCGATCTTGGCAATTTTGCCGTTGCTCAGGTCGAGCGCCGCCGTGCCATTAAGCGTGCGCGCGATGTCCTGGGAGGAAGTGGCATTAAAGCTGAGGTTCGTGTTCGCCGCAAGCAATCCATAGATGGTGTCTTTCAGCGAAGTAGTGGATGAGAGCAGGTTGTTGGCCTGCACGCTGTTCATCTTCACGATGCCGGAGACGTGCATGGGCGTAGTGAGCAGGTTGGCGGTGATCTGCCCCGTGCCCTGGCCGCCATAGAGCTGCGTGGTGATGGGCGAGAGGGTCACGATGCCCTTGGCCATCGAGACAGTCGCCTTCATGTTATTGAGAACGAGCTGATCGTATTGCACCACGCCGGCGTTGAGGGTCCCGTTGGCAGTCATCCGCGAAAGGATACTGGGCTCCTGTGGTGCGGCTGTGCGACGAGGCGCCTGGGCTTCTGCGCGCGGCACCAGCGAAAGCGAAGAGCGCTGATTCTGGGCGGCTGCCGACTGCGGGCTGCCGCCCGTGATCTGCTGCAACTCGGCGACGATCACCTTGTCCGCGGTGAGGGCAAACTTAACGTTTGGGGCGGCAAACCCGGTGACAGTGGCGTTGCCGGTCGCGTTGGTGGAGCCGAGAGCGGCCGCCAGGTTCGATAGCACCGCCGAGTTGCTGGTGAACCTGAGGTCGGCATTTTTGATATTAAGCGGCTGCGTGAACGAGGGCGGCTTGAGGGTAGCGTTCCGCAGAGCGCCGGTGCCGTTGAACATCATGGCATTCGAGTTCTTGATGGGCCCGGTCGCGTGCACGTCGAGGTTGAGCGTGCCTGACCCGCTGACGCCATCTGCGGCGCTCACGCCATAGGCCCGCGCCATGGCGAGCAACTCGCTTACCTGGGCGTTGGCCGTACGCAGAGTGGCATCGAGCACGGGCGAGGGTGTCGTGTACTTAGTGAGCGTGACTTGCGCAGCCACGTTGGTTGAGCCGGCGACCGCCGTGAATGGGTTCGAGCGTATCTGCTGAGGGGTCAGGTTCAGGTCCATCGCCTGAATCTTCACCTGTTCTGGCAGGTCGCCGCCGCTAACGACGAGGTCGCGGGCATTGACGGTGCCGTTCATGGCGGGCTGGTTAGCGGGGCCCTTGGCCTGCACGTCAGCATTGACGCGGCCCGCGACGTTCATGCCGGGACTGAAGGCCACGCCGAAGGCCGAAGCCAGCTTCGCGGCTTCGCCTATGGAGACGTCAGAGGCCTTGAGCCGGAGGTCGATCTGGCTCGGCGTTGGTTGCGTGTTGACCGTGCCGCTGACCGAGAGCGGCGTGCTGCCCAGCTTGATGTCAGCCTTTTCGACGTTGATGAGGTCGGCCGCGAGGTCGTCGGCGAAACGGTAGTCGGCCGATATCGGATAACCGATATTCACACCGTTCACCCGCGCGTCATTTATCTTGAGCGACCCGCGCGAGGAGAGTTTGCCGTTCTCGTTGTTGACGTCGGTGGTGCCGGTCATCACCCCGGCCATGTTCTGCAACTGCGGCAGGTTCAGGTACTTCTGTATGCCGGCGATGTCAACCTCGTTCAGCTTGAGGGTTCCGCTGAACGGGGTGGCGAGGGAGTTCGTTTCATTGATGGGGCCAGCGTTTGCGGTCAGCCGGATGGTCTGCGAACCCTTGCCCGGCAGGTGCGCGGCCGCATCGATGTAGAACGGCTTACCCGGGGCATAGTTCTTCAGAGTCAAGTCGAGGTGATCGTAGACGGAGCGGCCTTGGCCCTTCTGGCGGTCGGTAACGGCAACGGTGCCGTCGGAGATCTTTACGTAGTCCAGGGCGAAATTGCTCGACTGCGACTGCTGCGGCTGTTGTTGTGGTTGTTGTTGAGACGGCTTTTGCGGCTGTTGCTGCGGCTTTTGCGGTTGCTGTCCGGCTGCGGGCTGCCCGATGGTGGAGAAGTTCCACTTGCCGTTCTGGTTCTTGATCAGCTCGACCGTGGGCTGGCGCAATTCCAGCGAGCTTACCTGCACGTCTTTGTGAAGCAGCGGCAGCAACTTGAGGCTGATGTTGAGCTGTTGAGCCTTGGCAAAGGTGCCCGTGGCAAAGGCCGGATCTTCGGCAATGGTGAATCCGTTTACCTTTACGGATGGAGGCAGAAGTGACAGGTGCATGTCGCCCAGCGTGACCTTTCGGTCGAGCTTCTTCTGCAGCTCGGCCTCGATCTGGCCGCGGTGCTGGTTGACGTCGATGAAGTGCGGCACGATCAGCACGGCCAGCACGATGAGGACGACGATGACTCCAACAATGGCTAAGACTTTGCGCATGAGATGAGCTCCGTCGGCAAGCCGCGTTATGCCCATGTGATCAAGACAGGCCAGAGATTCGGGCGGCGGCCACCATTATCAGACGAAGTGCAGGAGATCCTTGATTCAATTCGACGGCGGGGCCAAGTCAGGCGTTGCATTTTGGAACACGGGTTCAGGCGCACACCTAGCGGGGAAGGAGGGATTGGCCGAGTGCTGGCTAACAAACATCGGCTTAGAAGGTGGCGCTGCGGCCTCCGCGCACAAAATGCAGAACCAGGGCGATAAGTGCGACGATGAGCAGCACGTGAATGCCGAGATTTGCCAGATGGAACAGGGTCAGGCCGAGAATCCACAGCACCAGCAGAATGAAGAAGATCAGCAGGAACACTGTTTGGTCTCCGGCAGTGCCGTTCCGTGCTGAGGAGGGCTGGGCGGCATACTCCCTGATTCGATGTACGCCGGCGATGCAGGTTTGCAAGGCACGGCGAACTCGCAGGAGGGTAGCGACTGACGAAAAGGGCGCGTTTTGCTTTATTGACCGCGCTTCCGCCAGCGTTTAGGATTCGACTTTCGTGGGGCATGACAGGAGATGTAGCCGGGCCGGCACTTTGCTGGACCTGAAATGTCATCTTTACACGACTTCGCACAGGCAAGTACACTGTTGAACTTACCGCTTAAAAGTCAGTAGGAGGCGCCATTCAGATGGCATCTGTTGAAGATAAAGTAAAGCAGATTATTGTTGAGCAGTTGGGAGTGGACGAGGCCGAAGTCACGCCCAATGCTTCTTTCGTTGACGATCTTGGGGCCGATTCACTCGACCAGGTTGAGCTCATAATGGCCTTCGAAGAGGCGTTCGACATCGAGATTCCCGATGAGGATGCGGAGAAGATCAAGACGGTCCATGACGCCGTGGAATACGTGGACAAGAACGCAAAAGTAGGCAAGTAGTTTTGCGGTCGGATTTTGGGAAGCCGCGCTCACCAGGGGCGCGGCTTTATTGGGAAGAGCAGTACCTAGTTGCTAGTACCTAGTACCTAGTCGCGGTTCTCTCGCCGATTCAGGTGCCGCTAGCAACATCGCTGGCCGGAACGACTAGGTACTGGGTGCTAGGTACTGGGTACTCTGAGAACAGACGTTCTCTGAATTGAGGAAGCGAATGGCATCCGTTGAAGAACGTGTAAAACAGATCATTGTGGAACAGTTGGGCGTGGACGACGCCGAAGTGACGCCGAATGCCTCCTTCGTCGACGATCTTGGCGCCGATTCGCTCGACACGGTCGAACTCGTGATGGCTTTTGAAGAGGCGTTCGACATCGAAATTCCGGACGAAGATGCGGAGAAGATCCGCTCGGTGAAAGACGCCATCGACTACATCGACCAGCACGCGAAAGGGAAATAAGGCTTGGCTCGTCGCGTTGTCATTACCGGACTCGGCCTCATCTGCGGGATTGGAAACACCACGGAAGAAACGTGGAAGAACCTGCTGGCGGGCAAGAGCGGCGTTGGCCGCATCACCCACTTCGATGCAGGGCAATACGGCTCGCAGATCGCCGCCGAGGTGAAGAATTTCGATCCGCTGAACTGGATCGAGAAAAAAGAAGTCAGAAAAATGGGTCGCTTCATTCACCTGGCCATTGCGGCGGCAGATGAAGCGCTCAAGTCCTCGGGGTTGCAGATCACCGATGAGAATGCCACCCGCGTGGGTGTGCACATCGGCAGCGGCATCGGCGGATTTGACGTGATCGAGCGCGAACACACGAACCTGCTGCAGGGCGGTCCGCGCAAGATCTCGCCGTTCTTCATTCCCGCGGCTATCGTGAACCTGGCGGCCGGGCATGTGTCGATGCGCTGGGGCGCGAAGGGACCGAACGAGGCTACGTGCACGGCCTGCACCACCAGTTCGCACGCCGTTGGTGACGCCTTCAAGATCATCCAGCGCTGCGATGCCGACGTCATGATCGCCGGCGGAACGGAAGCGGCGATCACCCCCATGGGCGTTGGCGGCTTTTCGGCCATGCGCGCACTATCGACGCGCAACGACGATCCGGAGCGGGCCAGCCGTCCGTGGGACAAGGACCGCGACGGATTCGTTATCGGCGAAGGCGCAGCCATCCTCATTCTTGAAGAGCTGGAGCACGCGAAAGCGCGCGGCGCCAACATTATTGCCGAAGTTGTCGGTTACGGCATGAGCGCTGACGCCTACCACATCACGCAGCCGGCCGAGAACGGCGAGGGCGGCTACCGCGTGATGCTCAACACGCTCAATGACGCCAAAGTTCCACCGGAGGTGGTGGGCTACATCAACGCGCACGGCACGTCGACCCCGATAGGCGACGTTCTGGAAACAACAGCCATCAAGCGTGCGTTTGGCGATCACGCCTACAAGCTCTCGGTCAGCTCAACCAAGTCGATGACCGGACACCTGCTCGGCGGCGCCGGAGCACTCGAGGCCGGCATTACCGTGCTGGCATTGCGCGACCAGATCATTCCACCGACCATAAACCTGGAGAATCCGGACGAAGGTTGCGACCTGGATTACACGCCGAAAGCGGCCAAGAAGAAAGAGATGGAGTTTGCGCTGTCGAATTCGTTCGGCTTCGGCGGGACGAATGGGTCGCTGCTGTTCCGCCGCTGGGAATAAACGGGGATTGGAACAGCGCTCTGGCTGGAGCTGCTGAGCGTACCCACGAACTATTTTCGTCACCTTGAAGGGATTTACTCAGCGGCCTAAACGGGCGAAAAAATCCGTCCCGCAAGGGACGGGGCGAGTTTAGCCCCGGATGAAATCCGGGCTTAGCTGGCCTGAATGAATTCCAAGTGCCGGAGGCACGGGCGAACACCGCTCGGCGTGCCTCCGGCACTTGGTGCGTATCGGGGATGCAGGTTGCACTAGTCGTCTGCTGAGAAAAGAAAGTCCTCGATTTCGTCTATGCGTTCGCTGGCGTCGCGGTAGCCGATGCTGATGAGGTCTGTGGTATACGGCGAAGTGAAGAGCAGATAACTCATGAGGTCGGAGCACGACGTCGCGTTCCTGCCCAGGCTGTTGACGAAATACTGGATGAGGTAGGGCATGTCGCGCTGGTGTTCCTCCGCCACCTGCGACAGATCGATGGAAGGGGTTATGAGGAGGGGGCGCAGAGGATGAATCCGTTCGCATCCGTCAGAATTCTGGGAAAGTTCTCCGGTGCTAAGAAGCGCGTTCAGGCGTAGCAGGTGCTCGACATCGGTCGTAAGGTGGTCGAGGAACATCACGTCGAACAGGACGCCCATGATCTCGGCCAGCGAAGGCATTGTCTCGGTGTCGGCCGATTCTCTCTGGCGCTCCAGGTTCTCTGCCCGCACGCCTATGGCGAGTATCCGGGTGGCTCCCAGGCGGATCACCGGACTGAGCGGTTGCTGCAGCCTGATGCAGCCGTCACCAAAAAAGGCTGTACCTCTGCCCGCCTTGAGTTTGACCGGCGGAAACACCAGCGGAATCGCGGCGGACGCGCACACGTGGTCGACCGTGATCTGTGTGGCCAGCGTGACGCGACGACTCCGGTTCCACAAAGGATGCCCCTTCTTGCCCTGTATGAAGAGGTAGGCGCGGCCCGAGGTGTAGTTCGTGGCTGATATGGTCAGGGCGTAGAGAAAGCCCCGCTTGATATTGGCCTGGATTCGGTCACATTGCAGGTGCCTGCCCAGAAAACCCCGCAGAGGCGTGGCGTCCAGGAGAGAACGAGCGTTGCCCCCGCCGAGCAGGGCTCCGAAGGAGAGGTCCTTTATCCAGGTAAGCGAATTGCGAGCCTGCGAGAGCAGGTCGCAACGAAAGACGTCAGAGGGTTGGAGGTCTGCCCAAAGATCAGCGGTCACACTGCTGGCGAGGTTGAAGTCGTCGCTGCCGGCGGCCATCGCCGCACCGTTGATGGCACCGGCGGAAGACCCGCCGATGATTGGAAAAGGATTGCCGAGCGCCTGAACGCGCTTAAGCTCGCCAATGCGCTTGAGAACGCCGGCCTGGTATGCTCCACGGGCGCCCCCGCCCGTCATCACCAACCCAACTCTGCTCTCCATCAGGGAACCCCTTTGTGAACGAACCATGGGCCCCGAGCCGTTTGCACGTGACATTTACTTGGATGCAGACTCCGTTTCCTATCCAGCATATCCAAGATTGCAGTGCCCGCTGGTTCGTTTCGGGACGTAGCGAACCGAAAATTCGCTTTGTTGACAATTCCTTACCGCTTCACTCATGCGCGCGAGGCACTCTGGCGCGTTTTGGTGAACGGTGACTGATGGTCAAGAGCCGAAGCAGCCCCCCGGCGGGTGCCGTTCGCCGCCATGCGATCGTCGTGCTAGCTGGCGTGCTTGTGGCAGGATTACTACTCACGTGCCAGAGCTACTTCTCCCGACCCCCCGGCGCCCCCAACCAGCCAGAACCAATTTGGCATTCAGCTACACGGCCGGGGAGGAATCGTGCCAGCGTCACTGCCGGTCCATGCGGACTTTCTTAACGACTCGAACAACTCTGGCTGTTGCGGCAATAGCTGCGGCATCGGCGAGAGCTGCACGGGCGGAATGTGTATCCGTAATGCGTATGAAGAGGCGTGACTTTCTTGCTCGGCGCCAAGTCGCGCGATGGCCTTCCAAGTCAGCCTGAGATCTCTTTCGTCAGTTCGCTGTGGGCGTTCGCTTCACGCGGCATGAAGAGCGAGAACGCGGTCCCGTGCCGCGGTCCGACGGAACTCTTGAACCGCAGACAGCCCGAATGTTTCTCGGCGATTCCCTTGGAGATCCAGAGGCCCAGTCCGGTGCCGACATCACGCTTGGTAGTAAAGAAGGGGTCAAAGATGCGGGATCGCACTTCGTCCCGGATGCCGCTACCGGTGTCGGCCACCAACAGTTTTCCGCCCCATCTGCCGTCAGGCGTTCGGCGCTCATGAACGCGGATGTATATGCGGTCGTGCTGCCTGCACGCGTCAATAGCGTTCGCCACCAGGTTACTGACGATTTGGCGCACTTCGCCATCGGTTGCCCAAATGAACACACTGGGCGCGACACGGGTTTCTACTCGCAGATTCTTATTGGCGAACTTGCGCGAATAGAGCTGCAAGACGTCATTCACCAATTCGGACATGTTTACCGAATGAGGCGAGGACTTGTCGCGGTAGAACCCCACCGTGCGATGAGCAATGTGACTCGCGCGGGCGATCTCCTGGTCGGCGATGCTCAGAAGCTCGCGGACGTTTGAAGGCAGCTCAGGGCTGGTCCGGGCGAGGTAGATCAGGTTCGTGACCGCTTCAAGCGGGTTGTTCAACTCGTGGGCGACGGTGGCGGCAAGGCGACCCGCCGCTGCCAGGCTCTCAGTCTTGCGGAGGGCGTGTTCGGTGGCGGCCCTCTTCTGCTCCAGACGGTGCCGCTGGATGGCAATGGCCGCGGTCTTGGTGCACAGTTCGACGACGTGGGCGTCCCAGGTGACGTCGGGATACGGTTCAGGATAGTAGAGAGCGAAGGTGCCGAGGACCATATCGTCCTGGGACATGATTGGGCTGGACCAGCAGGCGCGCATGCCGGAGATCCTGGCTGCTTCACGGAAAGGCGCCCAGTAGGGATGCGTGAGGATGTCGCCCACGAAGACCGGCTGCCGGGTGAAGGCCGAGGTGCCGCACGATCCGGCTGCTGGGCCTATGGCCAGGCCATCAGTCATTCGCGTGTATTCCGGCGGCAGCCCCGGAGCGACCGCATGACGCAGGTGAGTTCCGTCTTCCTCCAGCAGCAGAATGGAGGTGGCCACGTCCGGACGGATGTGCCGTTGCACGGACTCGACGAGGGCGTGCAGGACGCTGTTCAGTTCAGCGCCCTGTACGATCATCTCGAGCAGCAGCTTCTGGCTTTGCAGCAGTTCGTTACGCCGTTGCAGTTGGTCCTCGGCATGTTGGCGGAGATGTGCTTCGACGGCGAACTCCTCAATCTTCCTGTCCAGCGCCACGAAGCGGCTGTTCGCGTCCTCAACCGGGGTAAGGCGCACCCAGATCAGGGCAGGACCGGCATTTCCGCTGATGCGCGCTCCCCACATCCGACAGCGCAAGGGCCGCGAGCCTCGCAACGACAACAGCGCGTTTCCCGGCGTTGCATCCGTCGAGCGCAGCCAGCGGCGACATAGGAAGTCGAGTTTCTCGGGCTGGACCGCGAGTTCCTGCAGCCGTAGGCCATCAGCAGAGCGGCGTCCGAGCAAGTCGACGGCGGCCCGGTTCGCGAAGACGATCTTTCCGTCACCCTGAGCGGCCAGGATAGGGTCGGGCAACCCCCGGAACAGTGCCTCATGAAAGGGGCTGAGCGGCGAAGAAGAAGGAAATGATGCCATGATCACGCTGGTTACGATGAGACCGCATTCGCCGTCACGCACTCTGGTACGTCGTGGCGACTAATACCGACACCCCGCCGCCAAAAGGGGCCAAATTGCGCAAGAGAGCTGCTGGTCGTGCTTTGGTCACAGCACAGCGGACGGTGCGGCTGAGTATGCGATACCTTCAACGCGGTAACGGTTGTACCTTCAGGAGCTTTGACGAGATTCGGTGGGGTGTCTGCGCCTGGTAGGTTCCTCGCTCCGCTCGGAATGACAAAAACGTCGCAATGGGTCGTCTGCGACAAAGCCACAGCCTTTGAGAGTCGAGGTCCCACGCTCATCCAGCTTCTTTTCTCTGCAGCTTGGCCACCTCGGAGTAGAGAACGACCCGGTTACGCCCATGGGCCTTCGCGTAATACAGGGCCGAGTCGGCGTACTCGATCAGGTCGCGACGGAATTGTGCATCCTGGTCGAAGATCGCGATGCCGATGCTGATGGTCAGGTGCTCGACTGCGTTCGGCGACCCTGCGAAAAACTTGGCCTGATCCACTGCTTTGCGCAGGCGTTCGGCCACGAGGCGTGCCCCCGGACCGGAAGTTTCAGGCAGGATGATCACGAACTCCTCGCCGCCATAGCGCGCCACGGTGTCGACTTCGCGCATGTCCTTCATGAGAATGGAGGCGACATCGCGCAGAACCTGGTCACCCGCATGGTGGCCGTAGTGGTCGTTCAGGGCCTTGAAGAAATCAATGTCGATCATCAGCAGCGCGAAGCTCGTCTTTTTGCGTTCGGAGCGTTTGAGTTCCAGCTCGAGCTGTTGTTCGAAGTAGCCGCGTGTTTTGAGCCCGGTCAGGTAGTCGGTAAAAGCGAGCCGGATGAGACCGTCGTTGGCGTAATCCTTCGTCAGCAGCGATTCCGCCACCAGTGTCAGCACCCAGAGAAGCTGAGCGTCCTCGCGAGTGAAAGCGTCATCCCGAACAGAAAACAATTGGAGAGAGCCCATAACGCGGTTGCTGACGAACAACGGGATGACCAGCGCCGAACGCGTGTGCAGGGCTTGCAGCAGGGCGTCTGCCTGCTTGTTGTGTCCGGTGGTCACCAGCAGAGGCCGCCCATACTTGGCCGCCCAGTAGTTAAAAAGATTGCCGCGGGTCACGATGTCCGCGGCCACCTCGTCCAAGCCGCGCACCGTGCGCACCTGCGCCTGGTCCTGGTTTTCGTCCCAGAAGTAGGTCAGGGAGCGTTCGTGAGGCGTGATCTCAGCCGCGAAATCGCACAGCATACTCAGGGTGGCGTCAAGCTGCATCTGCAGCGAAACCAGCATGCTCAACCGCAGTATGACGTTGACCGCCTGCCAGCGCTGCCGCACGGTCTGTTCGCTCAACTCGGAAAACACTTCGACTACAAAGCTCTCAGGCGGAAAAGTCGGGTCGAGCGCTCTGTATTCGACGGTCATAGACGAGTGGTGTCGCGGGAACCTGCACGATAAGCAATATTGGTACCCGGCGAAGGCGAGCCAACCCGTTTACCCACAGCCATGGCACTCGCAGCGCCCTGGGGCGGCTTCTTTCGCTAACTGAATGAGATGCAATTCCTAACCACTGCTGGGAGGGTATGCGGCAGAACAGTAGGAGGAAGGATAAATTGATGAATATCGAGTTTGGGCTGGAACAGCCTACGGGGATTGTGAGTACCGGGAGTGAGTACCGTTGCGCCAATTTAGGGTAGGCAAGTTTCGTCGAAGAGCGTCTGGCCGAGGGGGTAAAGGGAAGTTTGTTCCCGATTCGGGAACCACCGGGTTTCGGGGCTAGTAACGTTGGGAGTTCATCCAGAGTTCATTCGCAGTACAACTGTTGTGAGGCAATATAAAAGTCCCCAGAGTTTGCTCTTCATGGGCTCTGTTCTGAATTTGTAACAAAAGCGAAGTTTTTCGTTCCGCGCACGAAGCTTCGCCTATGCTGTTGTCAGTCGTATGCACAATCGGCCCTGCGGTACTGCAGAATAGGCGTTGCCGGTCTCGATGACGGCAGCCAGCAGAGCACGACCATGGCGTCCCCCGCGCCCACTAAGCACATCAGTACCAGGCCGCGTACTTACGTTTGTTTGTCAAAGGGGCGCTGCTCCATTCGGAGATATATATGGCGTGGTATGCATACTGCATCATCGAGCAACGAGTCTACCAGGGGAACAATCGCGCGAGACGACCCTTTCCGATCGATGGCTTACGTGGCGTCGGCGGCGCGCAGGTGATCGCATATCCCAGCGGCGACTTCGCCGTGATCGTCAGTGAATACATCCGTGATGGCCAGGTGGATCAAAAGGCGGTTCTTGAACACGCCCGCGTAGTCAGCGACTGCTTCCGTCACGGCACAGTCCTGCCTTTCCGTTTCGGCACGATTTTCGATTCCGACGAGGCGATTCGCCACGCCGTTCGTGCCAACCGCAAAACATTCACCGCAACCGTTTCTCAGCTGCGCGGAAAATCCGAGATGCACGTCAAAGTGGTGGTGCCGGAGCGGATGCTTGCGGCCGGCGGAGATGACGTGGTGCTGCCTGCCGCGGCTGGTGCGGAATATCTTTCGCAGTTGCGAATCAAGGCCACCCGCGACCGCGAGCGCCAGACCAAGGCTCGGGGCATCTCGCTGCAGGTCCACAAGCTTTTCAGTCCCATCGACCAGGAAGTCACTTGCAAACGGGCTGAATCGGGCGCGCTTCTTATCGATATCGCGCACCTGATCGATACCAAGTCGGTCGAGAAGTATCAGAACCGTATCAGCACCGCGGCCAAGCAGCTGAAGGACTGCGAAATTGCGGTCAGCGGCCCCTGGCCACCCTACCATTTCATGCCCAGCAAGGTGCGCACCGTCAGCAACTGATCGCTCTTCCTCCTGAGTACGACCGCCCGGGACGCCACAGCGTTCCGGGCTGCTGTTTCAGGGCTTACGCGACTGCACTCTGTTCCGGAAATCTGCATCCAAGGCAGCAGAAGCAGGCAGTTCGCCGTCCATGCAAAATTCTTCTCCCAGAATCCTCGTCGTCGATGACGAGACGAATGTGCTACTGACGCTGCGCGCCATCCTTGAGCAGGAAGGCTACAGCGTGGACGCGTGCAGCGGCGGTGCTCAGGCCCTCGATGCAATTCGCGAGCGCCACTATGACCTGGTGCTGACCGATCTCAAGATGCCCGATGTGGATGGTCTTGCCGTGCTTGCCGAAGTGCGCAAGCGCTCGCCCAACACGGTCACGGTGATGCTCACGGGTTTTGGCTCGGTGAACTCCGCGATCGAGGCCGTTCACCTCGGAGCGTATGAGTACCTGGTGAAGCCCGCCGAAGTGCCGGAACTCAAGGCTGCTGTGCGTCGCGCGCTCGAGCGCAAGCGCCTTTCCGAAATCGATACGCTGTACCGCATCAACCGCACACTGACAAGTTCGCCCAACCGTGACGCCATTGCCACGGAGGTTTGCGACGCCGTCACGCGAGTCCTGGGCGTTTCTCGTGCACGTTTGCTGGTGCTGGAACGATGGGGCAAGACGAGCGACGATCTGCCGCCGAACATCGAGGAATTCGCGGCCGACAGGATGGCCGGTGATGCCGAGCTAGAAGATGACGAGAACGGTGACGGATCGGACGCGGCGCTGTTGCGCGCCGTCAAGAAGCACGGGCTGCTGAAAAGGCTGTCGTCGGGCGAAAGCGTCACCTCGGAAGACGCGGGCTCGGCGATGCTGGAATGGGCGCGGAAGAGCCACGTCAGCTCGTTCGCCATGCTGCCGGGAATTGCGGCTGAGCGATTGTCGTGCGTATTGTGGGCCGACAACGGCGATAAGCCTTACGACTTTCATGCGTCCTCGCTGCGCTTTCTGCAGGCGCTGGCGAGCCAGACTGCGCTGGTGCTGGAAAACACGTCGCTCATCACGGAATTGAAGCGGAACAACCGTGAACTTGCGGGCGCCAATCGCAAGCTGCGCGAGTTCGACAAGCTCAAGTCCCAGTTCCTGAGCGTTGCCACGCATGAACTTCGAACGCCACTGAGCGTCATTCTCGGCTACAACGCCATGCTGGCCGAGAGTCTCGACGATCGCCTGACCGCTGAAGAGAGCGACACCCTTCGCGAGTCGGTGGCGGCCTGCAAGCGTCTCATCCGACTCGTGAATTCCATGCTCGACGTCTCGCAGATCGAATCGGGCAAGATGAAGATGAATCTGGGCATGACGGATTTGAACGACATCATCTCGGGCGTGGTCTCGCTGCTTCATTATGCAGCGGAGAAGAAGAACGTGACCTTGTGCACGGATGTGCCCGAGCCCCTGCCGCGGGTGCAGGCGGATGCCGAACGCATGCAGCAGGTGCTCATCAACCTTGTGGGCAATGCGCTCAAGTTCACCGATGCTGGCGGTAGAGTCACAATTTCCGCGCATGCTGATCCCACTGCAGAGGCGCTGGAGGTGTGCGTCAGTGACACGGGTATCGGCATTTCGGAAGAAGACCAGTCGCGCATCTTCGACGAGTTCGCCCAGATTCAGCAACAGACAGACCGGCGTCAACGCGAAGGGTCGGGTCTGGGGCTTGCCATTGCCCGTCGCATCGTCGAAGCCCACAACGGCACCATAGCGGTATCCAGCAAGTTGGGCGAGGGCAGCAGGTTCACCTTCATCATTCCCACCAAGGTCCGACCATCCCGGGTCATCAACGCGGTTTCTGCTTGAACGGGCAAGTCGAGAATCCAGCGCTACCCCGTTGCGGCACCCTGTCGGGTTAACTGTCCTGCGGCGTTCTATTTATTGGAATGAAAGGTGCAATCGCGAAGCGACTCTGCTGCATCTCACACCGTGACACAAGTTTGAAGAGGGTGGCTGGGAGAGTTTAGACCGAACCAATTTTGACCCGCCCCGCAGGGTGGTATGGGTAATCCGCTTCCACAAAGTTCCATCTTGGTGCTACTCTCTTCAGAACACATCCCCTGGAGGTTGTAACATGTTGCCCGCCCAGAAAACGCGCGTATTGATCGTGGACGATGACGGCAGCATGGCGAAGTACCTTCAGGCCTACCTCGCCCGTCGCAACTTCGACGTGAGTACGGCCGTCAGTGGCGAAGAAGCGATCCGTATGTTCCGCGTCTATGACCCGAACCTGGTGCTGCTCGATCTTGCCATGCCCGGCATGAGCGGCATCGACACGCTCGAGCGCATGAAGCAGATCAAACCGGAAGTTTCCGTGATCATGCTTTCGGCGCAGAACAACCCGGAAGTGATCTTCAAGGCTTCGAAGCTGGGCGCGGACGACTATATCGGCAAGCCTTTTGAGCCGAAGGAACTCGAGATCCGCATCAGCAAGGTGCTGGACAAGCAGCGCCTTGTCACCGAAGTGACCCAGTTGCGCGAGCAGGTCCGGCGGCAGAGCGACTTCCACATGCTGTTCGGCACCAGCCCCAAAATGGAAGAAGTGAAGATGACGATTGAGCAGGTGGCCGACACCACGGCGACCGTGCTGATCCGGGGCGAGAGCGGAACGGGCAAAGAAGTGGTCGCGCGCATGATCTACGGGCAGTCGTCACGACGGGAGAAGCCGTTCGTGAAGGTCAACTGCGCGGCGATTCCGCACGAGCTGCTGGAAAGCGAACTCTTCGGCTACGAGCCTGGCGCCTTCACCGGCGCCAACCGGCAAAAGCTCGGCAAGTTCGACCAGGCCAATAACGGGTCCATCTTCCTCGACGAAATCAGCGAGATGCACCCCGCACTCCAGGCAAAACTCCTGCACGTGTTGCAGGACGGCGAGTTCGCCCGCCTCGGCGGCAAGCGGGATATCGCGGTAGACGTGCGGGTGCTGGCGGCGACAAACAAACCGCTGGAACGCGCCGTCGAAGAGGGGATGTTCCGAGAAGACCTGTTCTATCGGCTGAACGTGGTGACCATTCACATTCCACCGCTTCGCGAACGGCGGCAGGAGATACCGCTCTTTCTCGACTACTTCCTGCGAAAGTACAGCGAGTACTACGGCAAGCAGCCGGCGCCCTTCAGTGACTACGCCGTCAATCGCATGATGGAATATTCATGGCCTGGCAACATTCGCGAGTTGGAAAACCTGGCGAAGCGTTATGTGATCGTCGGCAACGAACCGCAGATCATACGCGAACTTTCGACGCACAAACCGATCATTTCATCTACCAGCGGGACGAGCCCGATCTGGGGTATCAAGGATACGCCGGCGCAGCCGCAGGCCGCCCCTGCTCCGCCGCCTCCTGCCGCAGCTAGGACGGGTGCTAACGGCGATAGCGAGATGCCCTCGCTGCTTGAGATCGGCAAGAGAGCGGCACTGCAGGCCGAGCGCGAAGCGATTGAGAAGGTTCTGGCACAGACGCGTTGGAATCGGCGGCAGGCAGCCAAGATACTGAAGATCAGCTATAAGGCTTTACTGAACAAGCTGAAGGCGATGGAGGAGAACACCCAAGCACAGAGTAAGCAGCATTCAGCTTAGAAGTGGAATCAAAGTACCACATCGGGCCTTGCTGATTAGCGAGGCATTTTCTTTTGGCTGTGCAAAACTTCCACACCATCCAGTTAAGTCCATTTCCGGCAATCACTTGGATTTTTTCATGCATATAAGGTGCCAAAGCCCGTGATCTGGAAATGCAAGTGCTACTCAGAAAGGCAATAAAAGAGGCCAATTAACACATGAGTTCGACCCTCTTCCAAGATTCTCGACTTTTCCATCGACGCTTCGTCGTAAGGCGGAGCAACATCTTGCATCGCCTTCCCTGACTTCCCTCCCTCCCTTGCCTCTTTCGGCGGTCCTGCGTAAGCGGGGCCGCTTTTTGATTTCAGGGACAGATTGACGGAACAAGAAACAGGAAGATCTGTGTGGTGGCGGGGCTCCTCACGCGCGCTACAAGAGATAGGCTGGCGGGGGTTCGCCGGGCCGGAGACCCGGCGCTACACAAGACAGGGGCGGCGTTTAACCATTAGGCTGTTCAACCGGCGCACTGGAAATGTTGGGGCTGTGCTACTAAGGACCACTCTGATACGTTGAGCCCCCGGGGTGCATCAAATGAAATCCGGGAAGCAGACGAGCAAGTGAAGTCGCGGTCAGTTGACGCTTCCCGGCAGCACGAATATGATTTCCGCTTTAGCTTATGGCCGCTGGGGAGAAGGCAGTTCGTCCCCCGCGGCGGACAAATAAAGGTCCTAATGGAAAAGAAACGTCTGGATCATTTTCGAAAGACGCTGGAAGAGCGCCAGCAGGCGTTACGGCGAAATGTGTCGCGAACCGAGCTTGACGGCCGCAATGCGGAAGAAGGGACCGCCCAGGACATTGCCGATCGTGCGGCAACTTCCTACAACAAGGAGTTCCTGTTCCACCAGAGCAACAGCGAGCGCCAGCTGCTCTCGATGGTCGAGGGCGCGCTGAACCGCATCCGTGAAGGCACCTTTGGCGAGTGCATCTCCTGCGGCAAGGAAATCAACCCGAAACGGTTGGAGGCCGTGCCGTGGACACGTCACTGCATTGAATGCCAGGAGAAACTCGAACAGGGCATACTGGAGGAAGCAACGGGAGACTAGTTCCGTTTTCGACTTTTTCAACGGCCGCCGTGGTAAACGGCGGCCGTTGTGCTTCGTTGGCGTAACCAAAGCTGTTTCGGTCTTGTCACGTCGAGTGCAGCGAGGAGCCCGCCCCTACGACATTGCCGCGGGTAGAGGTTCCCTCCTCGGAATGACAATCTTCCAAAAAGTCACGGGCCCTTGGGATCGGGATGACACCGAATCAAGTTCCCAGAAGCCGGCCGATGGTGCTAGATGCTTTCGTCCAGTGCGACCTCCTGCACGACGGCATCGAGTTCGGCCTGCAACTTCGCCCGCTTGTCTTTGAGTCCGGACATCTCGGTGCGCAGGGTTGAAATGCGATCTTCCTGCGAGTCGAGCTGGCGGGTGTAGCGCTGCAGCAGGGCCTTCTCTTCCGCGCTGCCCTTCAGGGCTTTCATGTTCTCGCGGACGCGGGCCTGGTCGCGGTCAATGGACGCCATCTCCTGCTCGCGCAGATTCAGGTCGTTGTCGACTGCGCCGATTTCGTTTTTCTTGGCCAGCACGCGGCGGAACGCGTCCTCCAGCGCCGGCGTCATCATCTTCTGCTGGCGGAAGTAGTCGATCTGGCTGTCCGACAGGTTCGTCAACAGCAGGCTGGAGTATTCCGGGCGGAATTCTCTCACTTCCAGTGTGGACGTCTTGCCCGGTTCGACTTTCACTTTGAACCGGTGGTGCGTGGCGCTGGACTCCTCGGGCTTCAGACCGTCGACCAGCTGGAAGTTGGGGCGTATCGGGTGCTCGATAACGACGTCGCGCGCTACCGTATCGGCATTTCGGACCGTGTAGGTGCGCGTGCCGCGTTGCTCCCGCGTGATCCTCATCAGGCCCTTCGCGATCACAACGTGCGTCTTCGTTCCCGAGTCGATCCCCTCGACCGACTTCACGCGCACGGCCGTATCAGCGGCATAGGAGAGCAATCGCCGCTCGTCCGGATGCAGCACATCCATTACGCCCTCGCCGGCGAACGAATCCTCTTCCAGGATGTTGAAGGTGCCGCCGTCCAGCATGGCGCCGCTGGTGTTCTTTAGCCACAGCGCACGTAGCGGCGCGCCGTCGATATCGCCGTTCTGATCGGCCGTCACCAGCGTCACTCGCTCGGCTTCCACAGGCGACTGCACGATGGGCACCAGCGCCGACTGGTTCTTCAGCACGGTGATCTTCTGCTTAAGCGAGTATTGAAACAGTTCGCCAAGCTTGGCGGCGTCGGCGCCGGATTCCTGGCCGCGCATGGCGGACGTAACAGCAGAATTCATTGATGCGTTGGGCACAAATCGATCCGACTTGCTTGCAAGGCCCATCTGCTCGTACTGGGTTAGGCCAGCGCCGGGTATCCTCCGGGGCACCGCCGCCGCCGGTGGTGGCGGTGGGGGAGCAATGATTCCGCCCACTACACCGCCCATCTGCCCGCCGGGAACGTGAGCTGGTGCCCTCAATTCTCCTTCCTCTTCATCTTTCTCCGCTTCCAAGCTCGCCTCATGCTCCTGTGGCGTCAGCATGACCGATTGCGGCAGTGCGACGACGGGTCGGCGCGTGTAATAGGGCTGCGAGATGTTCTGAATAAACGACTGTGGCGCGCCCGAGACCAGCGACAGCTGCACGTCTTTCCAGTCCTCGCCGACGGTGTTGTCGACGATGGCCCAGCCCTGTATGAACGGCGTTCCCGGAGCTTTTGGAATGACGATGCGGTAGGTGCTCTTCCACACCGGAACTTCGCTGATGTAGCTGACGAACAACTCGCGCTCGCCGGTGCCAGCGGCCGAGATTGTCATGCGGCGCACGTCTTTCGAACGCGTCGACCCGACCAGACTCAGGTAACGTCCGACGTCCTGGCGAATCTCGCCGTCGACCATGCGCACAGATGTGCCCGGTCCCATTTCGAAGGTGCGCAACTCGCCCGTCTCGGCGACGACCGCAAGCTGCGTGACCTCGATCGTGCCGCCCTTCGGGGTCTCTCTCTTGATGGTCTCGACGCTTAGCACTTTGCCCGTCACCAGAGCGCTACCGCTGCGAACTTCCACGCGGGTGCCGCGCAGCGCGTTCAGGAAGTCGGCACTGGTCACGTCCTCTCCCAGCGAAATCTGCAGGGTCTTCAACCGCTCACTCAGAGGCGCGATCGAGTTGTAGCGCACACCGGTGATGTGGCCGCCGCCCAGGTCGACCGCCGTGAGCGACTTCAGCACGTCGTTCAGCTGCGCCGTGGTGAATTCGATCGACAGGTCCTGGTTGCCGCGCACGCGGCCGGCGTGTTCGAAGTAGCCAACGCCGTTCTTGTAAAGCACAACCCGCTTTACCGGCAGCACGGCCGCGCCATTATCGCCATTCGAAACGGCTGCTCCAGGCCGAGGCTGATTGCCGGCAGGGGTCGCACTGCTCTTTGAAGCACTCTGGCCGAAGCTCACTGCCACTAACAGAAACGTCACCGCAGTCAAAAACAATGAATTACGCATACATCCTCCGCGAAGATGCACTGCACCATTCCAAGAACGTACAGACACCAACTTCTTGCAACTTGTGTCACAGAATTTCAGCCGGACATCGCTACGCCGGTTGCGGCGGCTAACACTCATCCGTTTATGCGCGTACTCAGGAGTGAAGAGCGCTGAGCGGGGGCTCAACGTCGCGCAGAAAGCCGAGGGAAACCTCGTACCCTTCGTGTGCCAGTTTCTGCGCCGGCCGTATCATCGCCGCCCAGTTGCGTTCCCGTCTCTCGCGCTGCCAACGACGGCCGTCTTCGAAGTTCATCCTGAAAACGCCGTAAGCGATGAAGCACCAGAAAGCAGGCCGCACGATCTGCGCGATGGCGTCGGCATTAGAAATGCAAACTTGCTCTGGCGTCGCGCCGGGTGTTTGCAGCGGCGAGGAGTGCGTACGAATGCACTGCGCAACCCGTTCCACTCGTTCCGCCGGATAGCCAAGTTCGTCCAGTATGTGGCGGGCGATCTCCGCGCTGTCCTGGGCGTGAGTGGGCAGGGTGGAGAAGTCGCGTACGGCCGAAATGTCGTGCAGGTAAGCGGCGAGCGCCACGATTTCGGCATCAGCACCAAGACGGATCGCCAGCTCCGCGCCGTACTGCGCAACCACCTCCAAGTGCTCCTCGAAGAAAGATGGCCCAAGCACATTCTGATCGCGCACACACTCTTCCTTAACGCGGTTCCGGATCGCTTCGACAATCATGCGCGAAACCCTAGCACCACGAGGCTGCTCTGACAACCGGATTTGCCAAAGGCATCGTCGACGGGGCATTGAACGAGGCGGGCGCCGCGGTGTGGGGTGATGCAAGCGAACAGGCCAGTGAGCGACTGTGAAGAGCTTGGTGGGTAGTCTCAAAAGCTGATTTCAAAAGCCGCGCCAGTTTTTCCGGTGCACGTCCGCGGCATGCGATGGATGAATGAACACCTGGATGGATGTGATGAACTGATACATGCCGGCAGTGGATCCCGGGCGTATGCGATAAATTCATGAATAGCGGCAGTCGATGCCGCGCTATCGCAAGAATCAATGCATGCCGGAGGCATGCTATGAATTTAGCCCAGCACGCAGTGCTGGGTACGAGCCGGCTAGTGGATCAAGTGCCGGAGGCACGGCCGAATATGCAGGTTCGGACGTGCCTCCGGCACTTGGACGATAACTTGCGCGCATACCCCGGATTTCATCCGGGGCTAAGTTCGTTCCGTCCCTTGCGGGACAGATAGCTTGCGACTCGAGCCGAAGACTCCTCCAGCACCATTGCCAACCTAATCAATCCCTACAGCCAGTGGAATTGCGAACCAGATTCGTTCCGTCCGCACGGGACGGCTGCTCAGCCGTCATCCTTCTCCTGGTCGCGAGTACCATCACCGGCAGCGGAGCTGGCCGTTGTCGTTGGCGATGTCGTTACGGCACGAGCGATAGTCGATCGAGCTGTTGCGCCAGCCGCCACCCTTCTCCTGACAGCTGGCCTCGATTCGATTGCCGGAAAGGCGCACGTCACGGCAGGTCTGCTGGTAGCTGCCCTGCGGCAGTCCGCCTCCCCAGCGCCCGCCAGGGCCGTAGCCGCCTTGCCAGTTGCCGGAGCGGTTGTCGCATGTGAGATTGCCGTTCACGTTGAGGATGTCGCCACGGCAGCTGCGATAGTCGATCGACGTCTTACGCATATCACCGTCGGTCTCACGGCAGCGCGCTTCCAGAAGGTTGCCGTTCATGCGGATGTCCTGGCAGGTCTGCTGATAGCTGCCCTGGGGCAGACCGCCACCCCAGTGGCCGCCCTGACCGTAGCCGCCGCCGTGACCGTAGCCGCCGCCGTGCCATTCCCCGCGTTCCGCGCAACGAAGGTTCCCGTCGTTGTTGGCGATGTCACCACGGCAGCCGCGCAGGTCCACGTTCGTATTGCGCCACTGCCCATTCCTGTCCTGGCATCGCGCCTCGAGATGGTCGCCGTCGATGCGGGCGTCACGGCAGCTCTGCTGGTAGCTGCCCGGAGGCAGTCCACCGTGCCACGAGCCCTGCGATCCCTGCTGCCAGCCTCCCGGAACGTAAGCGGCGTTGCTGTTGCAGCGAAGGTTGCCGTTGTCGTTCATGATGTCGCCGCGGCAATCGCGAGAGTCGATAGAGGTGTTGCGCCAGTCGCCGTCGTTCTCACGGCAGCGCGCCTCGAGGCGGTTGCCGTTCAGGCGAATATTCTGGCAGGTCTGCTGGTAGCTGCCCTGCGGCACACCACCCTGCCAGTAGCCGCCATAGCCGGTCTGCGCAACCGCGCTGTTGTCGCAGCGCAGATTGCCGTCATCGTTGATGATCTGGCCGCCGCAGCTGCGGTAATCGATGGAGGTGTCACGCAATCCGCCTTCCTTTTTCTGGCAGCGGGCTTCCAGGCGATTGCCGTTCAGGCGAACGTCTTGACAGCTTTGCTGATAGGAACCGGATGGCAGACCGGCACGCCACTGGTACGCCGCATTTACGAGATGCCCGGAACGACTAGGAGAACTGCTGGTCTGTGCAAGGCCCGTTGCCGGTAGCAAGGCGAAAACCAACATTGAGCACGCTGTAACGATCACGCTGCGCATTGAACTCTCCTTCTAGCGTTAACCAGGGTCCGCTGCTTTTATGTGGATGCACCTACAGCACAGTCAAGTGGGCCGGGTTTCGAGTGCCGACAGCCGCAATGCCGTTCCGGGAACGAGTCCGCGCCTATCGAGGCCCGTTATTGTTCGTCCGCCGAAGGCCCATACAGCGCAGGCACCGGAACGTCGAGAAGGCGCAGGTAAACCGCCAACTGGGCGCGGTGGTGAATCAGGTGATTCATGACGAACGCCCTCAACAGCGTGGCGCGGGGCTGAGTGAAGAAGACCTGAACGCCACGACGCAGCGTCCAGTTGCCGCGCAGTCGTTCATCGGAGACGGATGACAGGGCAGCGCGGCAAGCGGCCACGTTTCGGTCAAATTGATCGACGATGGCGGCGCTGCTTTGCAGCACGTCGCTCAACGGCTTTTCCTGTGCGAGATCGAAGAACTCGCGCTCGATGGTGAACTTGCCCCAGACCGGGATCACGCTGATGTGGGTCGCCAGCCATCCCGCGCTCCCTGATTTCTCGTGGGGCTTCCATGTCAGTTTGTCGTCAGGTACGCGCTCGAGCACTTTGCGGGTGTTGGACATCTCGCGATCAAACTCTGGCAGCATAGTTTCGGCGAAACCCATTCTGCACCTCCGGGGGAATGCTAAACCAAGTCGGCAGTTCGGTGGTGGAGGGGCTTGAAATGAAGAACCCCGCCCAGGTCGTGCTTGGACGGGGTTCTGAGGAGGAAACCAGTTGGCTAGTTGCTGGCTCCGGCGGCGACTGTGCGGGCTTCGGCGGTGTCACTAGCCGGGGCGTCCTGCGAATCGCGCCATTCGGTGTAGCTGTTGAACACGGTTACGTGGAAAACAGGCTGGCGGCGCTCCTCGATGGGTTCGATCACACCGAGTTCCTTCAAAGGAAGGAAGTAGCTTTCGATCCACTTGTGCTGGCGACGCGACATGCCGCGCTTATACAGGTCGAACGTCATGCCCGTCAGGTGGGTGGAGACGGTCTCGCCCTCTTCGGGAGCGGCGTTGCGATTGCGGCGGCGCAGCTTTCTCTGCTGTTCGGCCGTGCGCACCAGCGAGGTGATGACTAGCGGCTGATGGAACTCTTCGTAGTAAGCCGCGCTGAGGTCTTCCAGGAATTCGCGGGTCCACGGACGGCAATAGCGGCGGTTGGGCAGGCGAATGGAGGAAACTGACAGGTACTGGCTGTCCGTGACGGGGACCAGTTCCTCGCTATCCTCGAGCAGTTCCAGTTCGTCGTCGTCAGCTATGCGGGTTAGTTCGAGGTCGTCGATCTGGACGTTTTCTCGCACGAGCAGTTCGTGCGAGCCGCGGAAGAGCGGATTCCATACGATGCGGCGGACGCGCCCGCGACGGCGGCGCGACGTGCGTACGGTTGCAGAGCGGCGTGAAACCGTTCTTCTTGCACTTTTCTTTGCTGCCTTGCCGGACTTTAAATCTTTCTGGGGTTTGACGTTGGTGTTACGGGGCCGGCCCGCCGCCCAGGCGCCTACGGCAGCGAGCGACAACAGAACAAACATGACGATTTTAACGATTCGCCTGATTACCACTGAAACCTCAAAATTGACAAAGAATGGGCGGATTTTACACCAATGTTCCTGAGTTTGAGCCAGTTACTTCAGAACCATCACTAGAGAGCCATTCTGGCCGCAGGGTTGGCCAGAGACGGACAGCTAATTTGGTTACCAAAAGGGCACATTGAGAGTACGTAAACAATTGTCGTGCATTAACTTACAGGTTAGCTGCCAGAGTAACCAGGGTAATGCAGTTTCTGGTTTCTTGTTTCTGGTTGCTTGTTGCTCCTGTTCCGGCTGAACCCTAGTTTGAGTGCCGGTCGCGCTCGATGAGGACGAACTCACGCGGCCTCAGGACGGTGTTCTAGGCGAACAACCAGAGACGAAAAACCAGAAACTATCTTTTCGCGAACTCGCTGTGTCGGCGGCTGTACATAAAGTAGATCAGCAGCCCGAGTCCAAGCCAGACGAAGAAACGGATCCAGGTAATGACGGTCAGGCCGGTCATGAGCCCGCCGCACAGTACGACCGAGATGAGCGGGAACAAGGGTACGAGCGGAACTTTGAATCCGCGCGGACGGTCAGGTTGCGTTCTCCGCAAGACGATAACCCCAAGTGAGACGAGAACGAAGGCGAACAGAGTTCCGATATTGGCCAGGTCGGCTGCGTCGCCGATGTCCACTATTCCCGCAGGAATGCCGACCGCCAAGCCGGCGATCCATGTTGACCAGTGTGGCGTCTTGAAGACCTTGTGCACGGCCGAGAAGATGCCCGGCAGCAGCCTATCGCGCGACATGGCAAACCATATGCGAGTTTGCCCGTACTGAAAGACGAGCAAGGATGAAAGCATGCCGGTCAGCGCGCCAATGATGATGACAGCCAGGAATACACGGCTGGTGCCGAGTGCGGCTAGCGCGTACGCAACAGGCGCTTCGGCGGCGTTCGCCACAGAACTGGTCTTGACCGCCGCGCCGGATTGGTTCGCAAGCTGCTCCATCTGCAGTGCGGCAGCACTTGCCTCCTCGCGCGTGCCATCCACCACCACGCGGTAGAGGTTGCCGGAAGCCGGAGCCACGTGCTCCACGTTGGGCATCGCGCGAAGGTTCTGCTCGTATCCGGCAGTGGGCTGAGTCAGCTGAATCTGGACCACCTGCGTGCCCGAGCGGAAGAACGGGAACGGCATCATGCCGAGCAGCACCAGGGCCACTCCGACGTAGAGGATCGTGCAAACGATCAGGGACGCGATGATGCCGAAGGGAATGTCTTTTTGCGGGTTCTTGGCCTCCTCGGCGGCCGTTGAGACCGAATCGAAGCCTATATAGGTGAAGAAGATGATGGCACCGCCGGTGATCACGCCGCCAAAGCCGGAAGGCATGAATGGGTGCCAGTTCGACCGATTGACGAGCATGCCTCCAACCACCAGGAACGTCACGATCGCACCGATCTTGATCACGACCATAACGTTATTGGTCTCGGCAGACTCACGCACGCCTCGCACCAGCAGCCAGGTCAGAATCATCACGACCAGGAATGCCGGTACGTTGAAGTAAGAGCCAGTCCACTCGCCGCCAGCCCGTATTGGCGTCGACCACTTGTCCGGCAAGATGAGCCCGAAGGATGCGAGTTGGGCCTTGAGATAGCCGCTGAAACCGACGGCTACGGCCACGTTGCTGACTGCGTATTCAAGGATCAAATCCCAACCGATGATCCAGGCGAAGATCTCGCCAAGCGTGGCGTAGGAATAGGTGTACGCGCTGCCGGCAATGGGAATCATCGACGCCAGCTCGGCATAGCACAACCCAGCGAAGCTGCAGGCAATCGCCACAAGGATGAAGGAGATGGCGATGCCTGGTCCCGCCGGAGGACGTCCGTGCATCAGAACGTTCGCGGTCCCCCCATGGTGCAGATAATTCGTGATCAGGTCGAGCACCTGCGCGTGTACCAGGTTCGGCGCGGCGAAGTACTCGCCGGCCGCTGCCGTGCCCGTGAGCACGAAGATGCCCGAGCCGATGATGGCGCCAATGCCGAGAGCGGTCAGGCTCCACGGCCCCAGCGACTTCTTCAGCCGATGTTCGGGTTCCTCGGATTCGGCGATCAGCTTGTCTATGGACTTGCGGGCGAACAGTTGGCTCCCCTTCCGGGGAGCGGCCGAGGCGGCTTTCTGGTGAGTGACCGGTGGTTGTGCCAAGGCAGATGTCCTTGTGAGTAGCGGGTAGTGGGCAGTGGGAAGGGCGAAGAACCCGGTTACCCGCTACTCACTACCCGCTACTTGATGTTTACCGCTTCGACTGGCCGCGCGCCATCTTCTTGACTTTCTTCTTCATGGAGCCGCGAGCGGCGGTCCGCTTGGCCTTGGGAGCGGCCTTCTTGCGGGCCGTGCGCTTGGCTGCCTTGCGTGCTGTCTTGTCGAGTGCTTTCGTGTTTGGCATTGGTGTCCTTTGTTATTTATTCGGTCGCCCCTGCGGGGCTTGGGTCGCGATGAACGCGCCCACCCAGGACTAACGTCCTGGGCTAAATTCGTGTCGCCCTTACGGGGCTCGTGCTGCTTTTGCCGCAGCTACCCAGCGCTGAAGCGCTGGGCTAATGAATATCGCGCCTCCGGCGCTCGCGATGTCCTAGGGTGTGACAATTCTTCGGTGGCAGCGCCGGACCAAAGCCGGT
>JAEZPW010000384.1 GCA_023441255.1 Acidobacteriota bacterium | reverse complement strand
CCATTGGGCCCCTCCGGCGCGACCGGGGGCCGGACGGCGACTTCGAGTTGCCTTGGAGCAGTACGACTGGGCAGCCACACACTTGGTGGTCTGTGGCAGGTACTGGGGTAAAAAATGATTCTAGCACTCGCGTTTTTCGAAGGTCTAGGGAAGGCAGAAGTAAGAAGGTAGAAGGCGGAAGTAAGAAGCGTGCGAGGACGGGTTGTGCCGTGGCCCGGGGCCGTCGCCTGAGCCGTGGGCCGCTGCCGACGCACTAGGCCATGACCCGCGCCGTCGGCTCGTCGTCCACAACGGAACCCCAACGGGTGTCATCCTGAGCGCAGCGAAGGATCCATGTGTGGTGTCTCAACACGTTGTTCCTGGCCAGTGCATGCCGGAGGCATGCAACGAATTTAGCCCAGCACGCAGTGCTGGGTAGAAGTGGATGAAACGATTAAGTGCCGGAGGCACGCCGGAAGCGCATTTCCGCCGTGCCTCCGGCACTTGCACGCTTACATGCGCCATCCCCGGATTTCATCCGGGGCTAAATTCGTTCGGTCCCTCGCGGGACGAAGCCACTTGCGAGACCCTATCCAGAACCGGGCAGACCGGAACAACGTACTGAAATTCCACATCTATGCATTTGCCTGCAGCCAGCAAGGTGCCGGGTGCAACACCAGGCGTGCGGCACCGTTCAGGTTGGCGTTCTCCCGGTTGCGAGGTAATCTAAAACGTTGCGCAAGCCTCTCCTAGCCGGGGGATACATGGACGGTCGCGACTTTAAGACACGGGTTCTTGTCGACGACGACGAACCTATCATCCTTGAAACGACGTCAGCCATCCTCGAAAGTGAGGGGTTTGTGGTGCGTACCGCCGAGGATGGATTCTCAGGACTTGTCACGCTGCGGCAGACCTTGCCGGACATCATCATCTCCGATCTGCGCATGCCCAACATGTCCGGTTTTGAATTCCTGTCGGTCGTGCGTAGAAGGTTCCCGCACATCCCCATCATCGCCATCAGCGGTGAGTACGTCACCGCGGACATGCCAACCGGCTTGCTGGCGGATGCGTTTCTCCAGAAGGGCGGCTACACCCCGCAGCAGCTTTTCGACACGATAAGAGGCCTCATCGCCGACTCCCCGATTCGGCCTCACCTTGCAAAGTGTGACAAAGCTCCGCTATGGATTCCTCGACGTAATGCCGATTACGTCGTCGCTACGTGCCCAGAGTGTCTCCGTTCGTTCCCGGTAGACGACGCCTCGATTGGAAGCGAAGTGCGGCATGCTGAGTGTCCGTCGTGCGAAACAAAGGTTGAATATCTCGTGGACTCAGCGGTTCTGAAGATGCTGGAGCAGAAGAAGAGCAGGCTTCCGTCAAGGTGACGTCCCCCAGTCGCGTCGCAACTTTAAGCTCCCACCCTAAGTAGGCACGCCTGGCTAATTACCTGCAACCATCCCCCGACCTGCGGCGTCCAACAATTTTCGTCAGGAACTCTGGATGGACTCCCATAGCAAACTGTTGACGCTGGCGCTTGTCGCGGCACTCGCAATCGTCCTGGTATTGCCCGGAGTGGATTCGGATGATGCAGTCCATCATCGCCAGCAAAGACACCACGCCGTTACTGCCGCCAGCCTTGATGTGAGGGCCTTGCCGCCTGTCGTCGCGGTCGCGACGCCCTTGTCGCCCATGCAATCGGCGGTCTCAGCAAGTGCTGCGGCGCCTACTCTCCGCTGCTGAACTCCTGATTCTTTGTCATCTCCCGGACCCAAGCTGAAAAAAACACGCGTTTTGAAAGGACAGCGCGCATGCGCCTACGTTCCCCGCTTGCATCGTTATTCCTGTTCATACCTCTCGCACTTCTTATTGCCTGCGGCGGCAGCTCACAGTCACCCACTCAACCTTCGATTAATGTCTCGATCAGTCCGGCTGCGGCAAACCTGCTCGTCGGATCGACCGCGAAATTCACTGCTTCGATCACTGGGCACTCGAATCCGGCAGTCACCTACAGGGTGGTCCAGGGCGCCGCGGGCGGAGATGTCCTTGGCACCGGCGACTACGTTGCGCCGCGCGTGCCCGGCACCTACACGGTCCGCGCCTCGAGCGTGGCTGATCCCACCAGATTTGCGGACGCCACAGTTACCGTTCGCGATTACGGCACCACAGTTACTCAGTCTTCCCAACCCGCCGACGGTTATGACTACCACACCGCGTCGTTGCTGCCCGATGGCTCCGTGCTGATCGTCGGCGGGACCGGCGCAACGGAGCCAATGCATCGAGCGTCGCTTCGCTTCATTCCGTCCACGAACTCATATCAGGCAGACGCGCCGCTGCAGACGGCAAGGATGGGTCACGTTGCATTCACACTGCCGGGCGGAAAGATCATCGTTGCCGGCGGCCAGGACCCGACGGTGCCGGGCTCTGCATTCGATCCGGTATTCAAGTCGAGCGAAATCTACGATCCGGCCACAAAGACCTTCACTGCCGGGCCCGACATGAACTTTCCTCGGCGCCATCATGTCGCAACCCCGTTGCCGGACGGCCGCGTGCTTATCACTGGCGGCATTCAACTGCGCGGCACCGGCTTCGGCGCCTCGATGAACACGGAGATCTACGATCCATCGGCCAACAAGTTCCTCGCGGGCAACACGATGAATGAAGGGCGCTGGCTGCATACGGCGACCTTGCTTCAGGATGGCCGGGTCCTCATCGTCGGCGGCCGAAGCACCAATTGCACCGGCACCTGCCCCAACTTTGCGCTGAACAGCGCGGAAATCTTTGATCCTGCGACTGGCAATTTCACACCAACAGGAGCGCTCAACATCAGCCGTCATAGCCACACGGCGACGCTGCTTTCCGACGGACGCGTTCTCGTCCTCGGCGGCGAAACGGCCGAAGATCTCGGAACCGGTGACGGGCGCGTCGGCAGAGCAGAGGTCTACGACCCCGCCACCGGCAAATTCACCGCATGGACGCAACTCGTTCTACCGCGCAGCGGTCATGCGGCAACGCTGCTGAACAACGGCAAGCTATGGGTCACCGGCGGATATCGCGTCACCAGCATAGCTACCGACCGGACAGAGCTTTTCGATCCCGCGACTGGCACTTCCGCGGAAGGACCTCTCATGCACGAGTTCCATGTGCGCCACACGGCCACTCATCTGCCGAATGGCGAAATACTCATCTTCTCCGGCAACAACGGCGGTCAGCCGATTGCGGCGGCTGAGCTTCTCCGCTGACTTACCATTTGATCCCGCATGGCTGTGGACACGGCGGACGCACTCTTAGGAGCCGCCGGCAGCCCGCTCGGGCAACAACTTGCAGGTGCCCCGTTCAAGCCTGCCGTTGGCTTGAGAGGGGCTTCGTGCGCAAGGGCGCGCTACTCTGCCCGCAACTCCAGATCCGTCGGCGCATTCCGGCAATTGCCGTTGGGCGCTTCTCTTCTTTTCACCGTCAACGCGTTCGCTTTCGCTTCCGGTGAGACCACGATGACAAAGTCTGACTCGGTGTAACGCTTGCCAGCCCTTGTGGTTCCCGGGTCAGTGTGCAGAACGTACGTGCCGGGCGGCGTGTTTTCAAAAGCAAAGCTCCCGGCCGCGCCGGACACAGTAGTGAGCGCCCGCCGGTCGGGGCTGCGCAGCTTAAGCCTGGCCCCGGCGACTCCCTCGCCCGTTTGCGCGTCCACCAGCTTGCCCGCGACCTGCTTCGTCGCCGGAGCTCCAACTCCCCACTCGTAGGTGAATTCGCGCTTCGCCTCTTTGCCCGGTTTTGCCGCCACGCGAATGCAC
>JAEZPW010000352.1 GCA_023441255.1 Acidobacteriota bacterium | reverse complement strand
CCCCGGATCAGTCAATCAAGCTTTCGAGAGCTGTTGAATGCAGCAGCCCCGCTGTAAGGCTTTGAAACAAGCGACGAGGTTCAATGAAAACCTGGAAAAAAGTTGCTATCGCGGTCGGGGCCGTTCTGGTCCTGGCAGCAATCATTTCTTTTACCGTTTATCAGAGTCGCAAGAACGTCGTGGCGGTCCAGACCGGCACGGCCCGCCATCAGGACCTCACGTCTATCGTTAGCGCTTCTGGAGAGATCAAGCCCAAGAACTACGTAAACATCGGCGCTAACGCCTACGGGAAGATCGTGAAGCTTTACGTGAAAGAGGGCGAAAAGGTAAAGCGCGGCCAGATGCTCGCTCAGCTTGAGAATGTGCAGCCCGCGGCTGACGTCGCCGCCAACCGTGCGGCTCTCGAAGTCGCCCGTACGGACAGTACTGCCGCTGAAGCGGGGCTCAAGACCGCCGAAGCTGACCTGAATCGGGCAAGAGCCGACGCGGAACGGGCAAAGCTTGACTACGGTCGCGCCGATGGACTGTACAAGGCTGCACTAATTTCGAAGCAGGAATACGACGCCAAAAAAGCGGCTTGGGAAGCTGCCGATGCTGGCCAGGCGCAAGCCGCCGCTAGAGTAGCTCAGTCCAAGGCACAACTCGCCTCGGCGGACCGCCGCATCCATCAGAGCCAGGCTACCCTGACGCGCGCTTCCGATGCCTTGAGCAAGACCGTCTACGTGGCTCCTTATGACGGCACGATTACAAACGTGCCCGTTCGTGAAGGCGAAGTCGTGGTCATGGGCATCCAGAATGCCCCTGGCAGCACCCTGATGACGCTTTCCGACATGGCCGTCATCACCGCCGAGGTAAAGGTGGATGAGACGGACATCGTGAACGTGAAGCTCGGGCAGCCGGCCGAGGTCAGCATCGACGCGATTCCGAAGAAAACGTTCAAGGGCAAGGTCACCGAGATTGGTGACAATGCGATGCTTCGGTCCACGGGCCTCTCCACCTCGCAGTCCACATCGGGCAGCCAGGAGGCCAAGGATTTCAAGGTGGTTGTGACGTTGACGGAGCCTCCGGAAAACCTGCGTCCCGGCATGTCCTGCACAGCAAAGGTGACGACGGCAGCTCGCAATGCGGCGCTGAGCATTCCGATTCAGGCGCTTACGGTCCGTACCCGCCGCGACCTTGAGGAGCAGAAGAATAAGAAAACGGGCAGCAGTTTGGTGCAGGCTGCCACTCCAGAGGATCCGAAGAGCAAGGAAGAACTGACCGGCGTTTTCGTCATTCGCAACAAGAAAGCGGAGTTCGTGCCCGTGGAGACCGGAATCACGGGTACGACCGATATCGAAGTGACGAAAGGCGTGAAAGAGGGCGATGAGATCGTGACCGGCAGCTACAAGGTGCTGCGCTCCCTAAAGAACGGCGCCAGCGTTAAGATAGATAACTCGGCTCCGAAGAAAGAGGACGAGAAGTAATACAGTAATCAGGATGGTGCAGCCGCCCCGCTCGGCTGCACCTTTCGCTCTTAATCGTTTCGCCGAACATCTTCACGGAACTTTTCGATCGCCCGTTTCGTAACCTTTCCGTGATCAGTTCGTCCAAGAGTGACTAAGGGATGGACTATACCAGGGAGAACAGGATGGCAACGCAAGTCGCGAACGTGACGGATGTCGTAAACGCGCCCCCGGAAAGCTGCATGATCTGCACCGAGGATCTGTGGAAGACCTACGACATGGGGTCGGAACAGCAGGTCCACGCACTCCGTGGCGTTAATCTCCGTATTCAGCGCAATGAGTACGTCGCCATCATGGGACCATCAGGTTCCGGCAAGTCCACCCTCATGAACCTGATCGGCTGCCTCGATACGCCGAGCAAAGGGCGATATTGGCTGAACGGACAGCTTGTCAGCGAACTGGACGACGACGAACTCGCACGCATCCGCAATAAGGAGATCGGGTTCGTATTCCAGACCTTCAATCTTCTGGCACGCGCCACTGCCCTGCACAACGTGGAGTTGCCGCTAATCTATGCAGGTATTCCAACGGAAGAACGCCTGGAACGCGCACGACAAGCTCTCGAGGCGGTTGGGATGGGTACTCGCGTGAGCCATAAGCCCAACGAGCTTTCCGGCGGTCAGCGGCAACGCGTAGCCATCGCCCGTGCGCTCGTGAACCGACCCTCGATCATCCTGGCGGACGAACCGACTGGCAATCTCGACTCCCAGACCGGCAACGACATCATGAATCTTTTCGACTCGCTGCACGCGCAGGGCAACACCATCGTCCTCGTGACGCACGAACACGATATCGCGGAGTTCGCGCACCGGGTCATCTTCATCAAAGACGGCATGATTGCGGGCGACGACATCACCAAGAAGGGCAAGACTGTCCTGCAAGCGCGCGGCTAGACCGCTCACACCCACGATTTCAGCCTCCCACTCCGGGAGGCTTTCTAGTTGGGGCCACTGTTGTGCTCCTCCGAACATTCCGAAATCGCAGTCGGCCCAAAGAAAAAGCCCCGGATCTCTCCGGGGCTGATGTCTGCGTATTCTGTATTACTGCGGTGCTCCCACCGCTACTCCGGACGCCGTATCGGTCGGCACCTGTGGAGCGCGTATGGCGAAGTAGCTGTGCTCATACAGGTTGCGATAGAAATGCCCGGCCAGTTCAGCTGCCTTAGGCCCGAAGGTTGGGCGGCCGCCCTGCAGGAAGATGACGGTTACGATACGCCCGTACTGCGTGTTCGCGTAGGAGGCGAACCAACCGTATCTAGTACCCGCATTGTTCGAGCAGGTACCGGTCTTCCCCAGCACCTGTTCTTCGCTGAAGCTCCCGCGCAAGCTGCGTGCGGTTCCGTATCTTACGGCACCGTCCATGCCAGCCATGATCTCCGGCACGTGCGATGCGATGTCGAGGTGGCGTTTCACCTTCGGAGTGAAATTTGCAACTTCCTCGGGCGATCGCGGGTGCTGCAGGTAGTAGAGTGTCCCGCCGTTCGCCACGGCTGACATCAACGCTCCGAGTTGCAGTGGCGTCATCGAGATGCTCTCGCCGAACGAGCACATCTTGCCTACACCCCCCAGTTTCGCCTCAAGAGGACGGCTCGGGAAGACTCCAAGGTGTTCGCCGGGAATATTCCATCCCGCCATTTCGCCAAGGCCGAACTGGTGTGCGTAATAGCTGTACTTTTCGAAGCCAAGCTTGCGGCCGACAGTCTCGAAATATGCATTGTTCGAGTGTGCCAGCGCCTCGGTAAGGTTGAGTCCCCAGCGCCTGCTCAGGGCCACCTTTGAATCTTTCGTGATCAGGCCCTCGCTCAGTGCCGCCAGTGCAACCGGCACCTTGATCGTCGAGCACGGCGTTGCGCCGGCTGAAAGGGCCAGCCTCTGGTTCACCATCGCCAGCACGCGTCCGCTGGCTGGCTCGATCGCGACCACCGTTCCATTCATGCCGTTCAACGCATCGATGGCGGCCTGACGTACTACCGGGTCTTCGCCCGCAGTAACATCACCCTCTGTGACGTCCTCGGCGAAAGAACTCATAGTGAAGCGTTCGTAATACCGAGCCCGCGCGATCCGGACCTTCTTCCCCTTCCGGTTGCGCACGACCTTTGTTTGCGCGGACCTGCGACTGTGCCGCATACCCGCCATGCGCTTCTGCGCACGCGAATTCTCAGTGATGGACTGCGATTTCCTGGGACTGCGCGACAGCGAACGCGCCGAAACCGTCGCCGCGAACGAATACACTGACATCAGCGTCGCCGCGACTACTACGATTGCGATTTGAGCTACAACGGAACCCTTTTTCATTTCCCTGATTAGTCCGGAGCCCTAACCCCGTTGATCAGTCAGTTAATTGGCAGGTCGCCCTGTAAAACATTGAGCGACTAAGACTTCCATGATTCCGGCTCGCGTGTCCTGCGATTGCGTGCCGGGCAGGGGGAACTAACGAGATACTAAGTTCATTTGCGTTCGGATTTCAACGAAAAAGTTCCCCGCCCGAACCAAACTTGAGACTCCCAACCTGTTCAGATGCTGACACTTACCTGTGAGATGTAGAAGGGCAACTCCCTTCGTAACCTTGTTGCCCATTTCGAACCACATCGCGAAGCAAAATAAAACGGCGGGGAGACCCCCGCCGCTAGCTCACCAGGACAACAGCTAGTTGCTGTCACCCCTTTTCCTCATGAAAGTCGGGACATCCAAGTCCTCTGCCTCGTCATAGCTGACCCGCGGCGTCGGAGGAGGAGCCGGGGCCGGTTTGCGTACCCGAGCGTCTTCTTCCCGGGGCATCGGCGGCGCAACCGGCGCAGCCGCCGCCTGCGGGACCGCCGGAGTTGCCACTACGGGCGGCGTTGCCGAGTCTCGGTGCGAGACTTCCACCGGCGTTTCGACCACCGCTCGCTCCTCTTCGGCAACACGATAGACACCGGCTGAACGTGCTCGGGGCGATGCGCTCGCAACTGCCATTGCCGGACGTTCCCGCCGCGGCAGTTGTTCGTTCTTGAATCCCGTGGCTATCACAGTGATCTTGACGTCGTCCTTCATCTTCTCGTCGAGGACCGCGCCAAAGATGATGTTCGCATCTTCGTGCGCGGCGCTCTGGATGATGGTGGATGCCTCGTTAACCTCCGCAAGTTTCAGCGAACTCGAACCGGTGATGTTGATCAGGATGCCACGCGCGCCGTCAATTGCGCCCGCTTCCAACAGCGGTGACGCGATCGCGCGCTGTGCTGCCTGCGTAGCGCGACGGTCTCCCGCAGCAGTGGCGGTACCCATTACGGCGTATCCCATGCCTGCCATGATCGCTTTCACGTCGGCGAAGTCGCGGTTGATGATACCGGGGATGGTGATGATGTCGGATATGCCCTGCACAGCCTGTCGCAGGATGTCATCGGCCACTCGGAACGATTCGAAGAAACCAGCGTCTTGCGCGACTGCCAGCAGCTTTTCGTTGGGAATAACGATGGTAGTGTCGACCGAGTCGATCAGTTCGTGAATACCTCTATCTGCCTGTGACATTCGCCGCTTGCCTTCGAATCCGAACGGCTTTGTCACCACGGCAACGGTTAAAGCACCCATTTCACTGGCAAGGGATGCGATGATGGGCGCCGCACCCGTTCCTGTGCCACCACCCATACCGGCGGTCACGAAAACCATATCGGCGCCTTCGAGCGCTTCGATGATCTTGTCTGCGTCCTCCAGCGCCGCCTTGCGCCCCACTTCCGGATTTGCGCCGGCGCCCAATCCATTCGTGAGTTTGACGCCGAGCTGTATCTTTACCTCGGCGCGCGACATGCGCAGGGCTTGAAGGTCCGTGTTCGCCACCAGGAACTCCACGCCCTCCAACCGCGCGTCAATCATTCGGTTCACGGCATTGCTCCCGCCGCCACCTACTCCGATCACTTTTATCTTCGCGTTGTTCTTCGGCTCCGAATCGAACTGTATGCGGATGTCTTCCTTCTGTTCTTCACTCATCTCCAGGCCCTCGCTGCGCTTGTTCTTCCTGTCCATCGTTTGCACCTGCTTCGCTCGCTGCCGGTGTGCTTGGTTGGAAGTTCAGTTGCTGGTTGACCGAACGCTGACCTTGGGTCGTCATCCGATACGTCTAAGCTCTAGCGAAAAACTTTCTGATCCTGGCCATGGGGCCGTCATCGCCCGCCTTCGCGCGCATGGTGCGCGTAACGTAGCCGTACAGCAACAATCCAATCACGGTCGCGAACTCGGGTTCGACCAGCTCGGCCGGCATCTTCGGCAGGGGCGCAGGCAACGCAACACGTGACGGCTTGCGCAGTACCGAATCAACGATCTCGCCCAGTCCCGGCAAACGTGCAGCGCCTCCTGTCAGCACAAACCCGGTGCTGCAGAACCCTCGTCCATCGGCCTCCAGCATGCCCGCCTGCCTCAGGTGATCGCGTGTAAGTTCGAATAGCTCCCTGGCGCGTGACTCCAGGATTTCAACGGCTCGGCGCTGCTGCTCCATCAAGGGTGGCCGATCTCCCACTTGTGGGATCTCGATCTCGTTCGCCTCAGGTATGCGCGTTACCACTGCGTGGCCGAAGTGACGCTTGATATTCTCGGCATCAGCGAGCGGCGTGCACAGACCGACTGCCAAATCGTTCGTGAAGTGATGGCCCCCTATCGGCACCGCACCAGTGTGTATCACGGCACCCTCGTGGATCACGATCAGGTCTGTCGAACCCGCTCCCATTTCCAGCAGGCATACTCCCAGTTCACGCTCATCGGGGCGCAGGACGGCATCGGCCGCCGCACGGGCCTCGAACGCCCGCTCTTCCACCTCAACGCCAGCGAGGTTTAGCGCGGTCACGGCGTTTTGCAACGCAACGTTCGCCGTAGTGACGAGGTGAACCCGAGCCTCAAGCTTCATACCCGGCATGTTCTCGGGATCGTGAATGCCGGGCTGATCGTCCACGATGAAATCCTGCGGAAGAACGTGCAGGATTTCCCGGTCCGGAGGCAGACTCACCGCGCGCGCCTTCTCGATCACCTGCCGGATGTCGTCTTTCGTGATGTCGCGCGGCCGTGTTCCGAGC
>JAEZPW010000335.1 GCA_023441255.1 Acidobacteriota bacterium | reverse complement strand
GAATGGAGTACGAGCTACAATCCCCGCGATCTCGTGCACGACTCCTACCTCAGCGCACCCTACATCCTCAGCAAGCTGAAGGCGTGCCAGGGTCTATTGCAGGGCATGAGCTACTGGACCTACACCGATCTTTTCGAAGAGCCTGGGCCTCCATCGGCTCCTTTCGAGGGCGGGTTTGGCCTATTGAACCCACAGGGCATTCGCAAACCCGCCTATTTTGCCTACAAGTATCTAAATGCGCTTCAGGGTAACGAGATTCCGGTTCAGGATGCGCAAGTATTCGCCGCGTCAGATGGAGAAAGGGTTACAGCGGTTATCTGGAATCTTGATCAGTCGCAGCAAAAGGTCAGCAATCGGGCGTTCTTCGGCCGCATCGTTCCGTCGCTACCTGCTCCGGCAGCACAAATCAAGCTCAGCCACTTGAGCCCGGGCTCATACCGAGTAAAAGTTCATCGTACGGGCTTCCGCGCTAACGACGCTTACTCGGAATACATCGATATGGGCGCGCCGAAGGAACTGACGCCCAGCCAGCTCGACAAGCTCAATAGTCTCACTCGCGATCTGCCAGAGTCCGATCGCACAGTCAAAGTCGGCAAGGGTGGCTCTTACGAATTGTCTGTTCCGATGCACAGCAACGACGTCGTGCTTGTCACATTAGACAGGGTCAGCAAGTAAGACTGGTTCGTTTGAGAGAAAAGTTCAGAAAAGGAAAGAATAGACATGGACTTGAGACGAACCCTGATTGTTATCGCCCTATGTTTAAGCGGTACCCTTCTCGCCGGGCAGAGTGTTGCTCAGCACCCGGAATGGCCTGGGAAAGGGCAACTGTTTGTCGGAACCTGCTACCAGCCCGTAGATCGCTCGCCCGAGCAGATCCGCAGAGACATTGCCCTGATGAAACAGGCCGGATTCACCATGGTCCGCATGGGCGATCTCTCCTGGGATTCGTTTGAACCGTCGGAGGGCAAGTTCGAGTTCGCGTGGTTCGACCAGATTCTCGAGCAGATGAACCAGGCGGGGATCAAAGTCATTCTCGACATCGGCGGATCGCCCGCGCCCATCTGGCTTCATCACAAATATCCTTCCGTAAATCTGGTCGACGAGCACGGTGCGACGCTGCATCCGGCGGAACGCTACATGGTCGATATCAGCGATCCGATCTACCGCGAGAAACTGATTCGTTTTGCCGACGAGTTGACCCGGCACTATGCCCACAATCCTGCCCTGGCAGCGATCGGCTACAACAACGAGATCGGCGACGGGTTCCTCTCCCACTCCGAAGGCGATCGCCAGAGATTCATCGCGTGGCTGAAGGCGAAGTACGGCACGCTTGAGAACCTCAACAAAGCATGGGCGACTCAGCGCTGGTCACGGCGATTGAACTCTTTTGACGAGGTCCAGTTGCCGTATGTGAACGGCCCCACTCCACCCGAGCGTTATCTGGACTTGCGGCGTTTCTGGTCCGACGCAGCAATCACCGTGCTTGCAGATCTGGAAAAGGTACGGCAGCGCAATATCCCCAACCTGCCGGCCGTTTCAAATCTGTGGGACACCGGGCGCAGGGGCTTCGATTATCTCAGCTCGTACAAGAACTATGTGAGCTACGGAGCTGAGGGGTTCTATCCGTCGAACCCGGTCAGCGTCTCGGTGGGGGCGCTCATGGTCAAGGGTGATCTGCCCAACCCGACGTGGTTTAACGAATTCGTTACCGGTGGCGGAGCGAACTATGGTGGCCCGAAAGGCTCCATTCGTATGTGGGCCTACCTGGCGCTGATCGATTATGGGCAGGCGTTCCTCGCGTGGACCTTCAATTCGCATCGCGGAGGTGAAGAGCAGGCATTGTTCGGCCTGCTCGATCACGACGGCACGCCTTCGTGGAAATACACGGAGTTCAAGCAGATCGCGAGCGAATTCTCAAAACTGCAGCATTACGGTTTTCCGCGCCACCAGAAGCCTGACGTTGCCATAGCTTTCTCCTTCGATAGCTACATGGCATCTCGTCTGCCCGGTCCCAGCAATACGGCACGCAACTATTTCCCTGTCAGCTACAGCGATCAGATCGAAAACGCGTTCAAGCCGTTCTTTGAAGACAACATCGATGTTGCATTCATCAACGTAGGCCACGGTACTCTCGACTACAAACTCCTGCTCGTACCGGCCGACTATGTGATGGACCCCGCAAGCGCCGAGGCGATTCGGAATTACGTTATTAACGGAGGCACGGTGGTCATGACCGCTCTCTCCGCGAAAGTTGATGAACACAATCAGTGGTTTGATACGCCGCTTCCTGGCCGGTTGAGCGATGTTTTCGGTATCCGCACTGCGGAGTTCTATCGCCCTGCTACGCCTCCCGAGTTCAGTCTGAACGGCAAATCAGTGAAGACTACGATCGGTTTCTACGAAGTTCTTGAACCAAAGACTGCCAAGGCCTTGGCGCTATTCACGAACACCGCGGAGAAGTCGCCGGCGGTCACGGTAAACCAGTATGGCAAGGGACGCGCCATCTATGTGGCCGTGCCATCGGGAACGGAGGCACTTGCTCCGATCGTGCGTAGTCTTTACTCCGAGCTTGCCATCGAGCAGGGACCGGTAACTCCCTCTGGCGTTTACGCCCGTGTCGACAAAGGACGAACCCTTTATGTGAACACAACCGGCGAAGAGAAGACCATTCCCATTGCCGGGACCAAGCGCGGGATTATCAGTGGCGCCTCGTACGAAGGCCTTATTCGCCTGAAACCGTATGATGCAGATGTTGTGGAGTAGCTCATATCGCTAGCATATAGCGGCAATTACTCGCGTCGCGTTCTACCACTTTGTCGAAATCATTGTTAGCGATCAGCGCTCCAGTATAGAGGTGCGGCGGCGAGTACATTCTGCCGTTCACCTTTACCCTAGGGTTTCCGTGCAGTAGTTGTGGCCTGCAGGAGGATGAATGAGCAAAGTAGTTCAGGTGTTGGCAGCCGTCGCATTCTGCTGCATGCTTTCGACCACTCAACTGGTAGCTCAATGGGCTCCGCTTACGACGGACGCAAACGCGCAAAAGCGGATCGAGTGGTGGAGGGAAGCGCGTTTCGGCATGTTTATACATTGGGGTCTGTATTCCATTCCCGCGCGCGGCGAATGGGTGCAGTGGAACGAGCAGATCCCACGATCGGAATACGCGAAGCTGGCAACGGAGTTCAATCCGGAGCACTTCAACGCTGAAAAGTGGGCGGAAATTGCGAGAGGCGCCGGGATGAAATATGTCGTCCTGACCGCTCGTCACCACGACGGCTTCGCGTTGTTTGACGATCCGGGAAACGGTTTCACTTCGATGAGGTCTGCAGCGCATCGTGACTTCGTTGCAGACTACGTCAAGGCAGTCCGCAACGCCGGGCTTGGGGTGGGCCTCTACTATTCGCCTCTAGATTGGCGTTTCCCCGGTTTCTTTTTCCCCGACCTCTACATGGACGACGCTGTTGCACTCCGGACACAGTATCGGCGACAGATGTCCGAGCTCGCTACTCACTATGGCAAGCTCGACATTCTCTGGTTTGATGGCGGTGGGAACGAATGGCTTGGCTTCGGAGGCGTTCAGTTTGCCGGCAAATGGCAGGCGCGCCCTGCGGATCAGCCGTACAACGGCAAGTTCGATTGGCACGACGATGGGGTTGTGGGTGCGTTGCGAAAAGAACAGCCCGGCATCATCATCAATGACCGCACCGATGCCCCAGCCGACTTTCGCTCTCGCGAGGGCGACGGTGCATTAGGCAAGTTCGATAACCGGACACCATTCGAGCTGTGCACAACGATCGTCGAAGGTGGATGGGGCTATCAAAAAGGGGCTAAAGTCAAGGCTCTCGGGCAACTTCTTCCCCTTTTGGTCGGCGCGGCGGGGCGAGATGAGAATTTCATACTGAATGTCGGCCCTCGTCCCGATGGCGAGATCGATCCTCCCCAGGTGGAGCGCTTGCGTGAGATCGGTGCGTGGCTGAAAGAGAACGGAGAAAGCATCTACGGCACACGCGGAGGCCCATGGCTGCCTGGAGATTATGGTGTCTCGACACACAATGGAAAAGTCGTATACCTGCACATCTTGAAGGCTCCGAGCGGTGGAACGCTGGAGCTTCCGAACCTACCCACGCGCATCGTGAAAATGACGGATATGAGCGGGAAAGCAGTTTCCTACGTTCAGGACGAGAAGCGCATATCAGTAAAGCTGATACCCTCCGAAGCAGATGCAATCGACACAATCATCAAAGTCGAACTGGCGGAAGCATGGAATTCGAGCACGGTAGTTCCAGTTGAGATCGATAGAGGTGTGTTTTTTCCCCAACCTGCCCTCGGAGTGAAACAGTGAACGATAAATGAACACTAAGGAGATCTGCTTTCATCGTCCTTGAAGTCGACACGCGTCAGCCACCTGCACGGAGAATTGCAAATTTGCCCGGGGCAAACAGCCGGTGCCTATATGTGGGGGCTGTGACAGTGACGGCGCAAAATCATTGGGACTAATAACGGAGAGTCAGTGATGATAACGAAAGTTCTTCGACTCAGATACAGCTTGCCCATGCTGATGATTGTTGGCTGCGTTCTATGCACACAAGTGGGATTGAATGCACAAGAGACTCCCCCTACGAACAAAAAGGTGCTCGCGCAGACGCCACCCATGGGATGGAACAGTTGGGATTCATATGGGCTGCGCATCAACGAACAGCAGTTTCGGGACAATGTTGAGGCATTGGCCACGAAGCTCAAGCCGTTTGGCTACAGCTATGCCGTCATCGATGAAGGCTGGTATATGGTCAATCCCGAAGACCGGCCCAAACCTGAACTGCTGAAATATGCGTTGGACGAGAACGGCCGCTTCATTCCAGTGCCCGCACGCTTTCCGTCTGCACTAGAAGCGGGTAAGAACACCGGATTCGAGCAGATTGCAAAGTCGATCCACTCAAAGGGGCTTAAGTTCGGGATTCACGTTATCCGCGGTATTCCTCGCGAGAGTGTTCTGCGTAATCTGCCCATCGAGGGTACGGCGTTCAAGGCTCAGGATGCAGCTGACCAAACTGATCCCTGTCCATGGGATCCCACGAGTTGGGGAATCAAGGATAATGCGGCTGGGCAAGCATGGTACGACTCGCTTTTGCGTCAATACGCGGCATGGGGTGTCGATTTCCTGAAGGTTGACTGCATCGCCGATCATCCATACAAGGCTGGTGAAATCCGCCAGATTAAAGAGGCCATTCAGCGGAGCGGCCGCGAGATCGTTCTGAGCCTGTCGCCGGGACCTACCCAGCTCGAGCACCATGCGGAAGTGGCTGAACTTGCTCAGATGTGGCGAATATCCGATGACGTTTGGGATGTGTGGGACAACGGGAGTGAGAAGTGGCCGATCGGCATCAAGAACCAGTTTGAGAACGCCGCGCGGTGGGCCCAGTATGCCAAGCCCGGCAACTGGCCCGATGCAGATATGTTGCCGGTTGGCGATCTGAAACCCTTCCCCGATGTGGGACCCGGACCGCGACATACGAGGCTGACACCCAATGAACAGCAGACGCAGTTGAGCCTCTGGGCCATGGCCCGCAGCCCTCTGATTCTAGGCGCCAATCTTACCCTCCTCGACGAACAGACTCTGCGCCTCTTGACCAACGCCGATATCTTGAAGATCGACCAGACCGCTACGGCGTCGCGGCAGGTGTTGCGCGATGGAGCCCTCGTCGTCTGGACGGCGGACCTGCCCGGCAATAAGCATGCACTGGCTGCATTCAACCTCGGCGAGAAGCCCATTACTCTCGATCGCTCGTTGTCGGAGTTTGCTCTGCCGGCAGGGAAGTATCACATCAAGAACGCTTGGACGGGAGAGCGCTTCACGGTGAGTTCGCGTGTCAGTGCGACGCTTGAGCCACACGCCAGCACCGTTCTTATGCTCGAAAGCAAATAGCTTTCTTCCCACGGTGGCGGGGAGTCCCGCCACCGTGTGAGCAGCCGGGGAGATTTTCGACATGTGGAACTCACTTGCTAAAGAAGTCAGGTTAGTCCTTGTCGCCGCAATAACGATCGTCGTCATCGCAGTTGCCCCGTTTGCTTCTGCCGCAGCTCCGGACAAGGGCAACGCATTCGTTCTCCAACGCGAGCATCGGACGATTGTGTTCGAGCCTTACGGACCGAATGTCGTTCGCGTCACTCTGAGCACCGCGGAACCCGCGGCTCTCGCGCCTGCCGGATATGGGATCATCGGCACGCCATCGGGCGCAGGCTGGATCCACGAGCGCGACTCTGCCGGCTACGAGGTGATCCGCTCGAGCCGGCTGGTTATCCGCCTGGCACCTGAGAATCTGCCTGCTCCGCGTGCCCTGCCGTTGGACGCAGTAAATCAGAAGCTGAGGGACCACTACTTCTATGGCGGCGATGGGCATTCACCTTTCAACGACACGATGTCCGTGACAACCGCATCGGGCAAGCCTCTGCTGACGATGTGGCGCTGGTCGATGGTTCCCAACAGGCCCGACGCAAAGCCCGGGAGCCAGGACGCGGGCTACCGGGTTTCGGCGACTTTCGACTCGCCAACGGGCGAGCACTACTACGGCCTTGGCCAGCAGCAACAAGGCTTTCTCGATCTGCGCAACCATCAGATTCGCTGCTGGCATGACTACTCCGCGATTGGCGGAGAGAATGTCTGCGTTCCGTTCATGGTCTCCAGCCGTAACTACGGCCTGATCTGGGACAATCCGTCCAAGACCACCATCGATCTTGGTTTCAATCAGCAGAACGTCTGGTCCTCCGAAATCGGAGACCGGGTGTCCTTCTTTGTGATCGCGGGCGATAAAGTAGACGAGATTTATCAAGGCTACCGTCAGCTCACCGGTGTTGCGCACCTTTTGCCCAGGGCAACTTACGGATACATCCAGAGCAAGGCCATCTATCCGTCGCGCGACGAACTCATGGCCATTGCGAGAGGCTATCGCGACCGCAACCTTCCCCTCGACGTTCTGGTCGTCGATTTCCTGAACATGACGAAGCAAGGCGAGATGGATCTGGACCCGGCACGGTGGCCAGATCCCGCAACGATGAACCGCGAGCTTCACGAGATGGGAATCACTACCCTGCTCAGCGTCTGGCCCCACTATGCCGCGGACACACAGTTCTACGACATGCTGTTGAAGAAGGGATGGCTGATACATACTCCCGACGGCACTCCCGACCGCGGCTGGTATACAAAGGAAATTGGCCCCAACCTCGATACCACCAATCCCGAAGCGGCCCGCTGGTTCTGGGAAAAAATCAGGGATCGCTATGTTAAGCCGTTCGGCTTCGATTACCTGTGGCTCGATGAGACCGAGCCGGACGTCGATCCCGCCAACGATGTCTTCTTTCTGGGTTCCGGCAAGCGCTTCTACAACGTGTATCCGCTGTTCCACACGGCCTCGGTTTATGACGGCTTCCGCCGTGACTTCGGAGATAGCCGCCGGGTCATGATTCTCGCTCGCGCCGCATACCTCGGAGCGCAGCGCAATGGCACGGTCTTTTGGTCGAGCGACATCGTCTCGACCTGGGACATGCTCAAGCGTTCCATCCCTGCCGGGCTGAATTTCACCGCCAGCGGCATGCCCTATTGGGACACCGACATCGGCGGCTTCTTCTCGCCACAGCTTTCTCCCAACTACCGCGCCCCGCACACGCCTCTCGTCGATCCCTCGGATGCGCGCGACAACATCGATCGCTATGAGGATTACCCCGAGCTGTTCGTGCGCTGGTTCCAGTGGGGGACGTTCCACCCGGTAATGCGCGCCCACGGAGAGCGAACGCACAACGAAGTGTGGGCCTATGGCAAGCAGGCGGAAACCATTCTTTCGAAGTACCTGCGGCTGCGGTATGAGTTGCTCCCGTACATCTACTCCGCTGCTTACTGCAGCTACAAGACGGGCGCTCCCTTTATGCGCGCTCTCTGGATGGACTTCCCCTCCGACCCCGAGGTCGCGGACATCCGCGACGAATACATGTTCGGTCCGGCTTTCCTGGTCGCACCGGTGGTAGATCAGGGAGCGACCAGCCGCAACGTCTATCTGCCGGCCGGCTCCGATTGGTACGACTACTGGACCAACAAGCGCATCAAGGGCGGGCAGGCCATTACCGCTGGCGCGCCCATTGACACGATTCCGCTGTTCGTCCGCGCTGGCTCGATTGTGCCGCTCGGCGCTCCGGTTCTGAGCACGCAGGAAAAGCAGGCCATCGCTAAGGTGCGCGTCTATCCAGGAGCGGATGGCGACTTCAACCTCTTCTCCGACGACGGCACAAGCTACGCCTATGAAAAGGACGGCGGCTCCATCACCCGGCTCCACTGGGACGATGCAGCGCACCAGTTGAAACATGACGGAGCCGCGGCATGGATCGAGTCCGACACAAAGGTTGTGGAAGTTGTGCAGTGAGAATCCCTGATGCAAGAGATCTGCTTCATCGTCAGTTGTTGTGACAAGCATACCTGTTCAGTGGTACGGGTGGTTCATTGCCGCACGAAAACTGGCATTACAACATGGACGTGGCGATATTCGCAGTGCGAGACCAGCACACGCGTTCAGCCAGGGCAGACTCCCGCACTGTAGAGGGGTGAAGGGAACGAAGAGGGGATCTCATGATCCAACTTAAGCGAGCATACGATCTGCCACATGGCAGTGATGGCGTGCGCTATCTGGTCGAGCGGCTATGGCCGCGTGGCATAAAGAAATCAGAACTTCGCCTGGACGGCTGGCTCAAGGATGTTGCACCCAGTACCAAATTGCGCAAATGGTTCTCCCACGACCCGGCGAAGTGGACAGAGTTCCAGCGCCGGTACTTCGTGGAGTTGGACAACAATTCGGAAGCATGGGAACCGATCCTTTCCGCTGCACGGCACGGCAAGGTGACACTGGTCTACAGTTCGCACGATGGCGTGCACAACAACGCTGTCGCGCTCAAAGAGTATCTCGAGCAGAGGTTCCACGGGCGCACTCGCAACCGCTGTCGCATGAAAGCCGCGTGAAACAAATGTGGAGACTCGGGATGGAATCGGAATAAGACCAGGATTCCGAGGGCTCCGCGACGTCTTACGTATCGACAGGTCGCCCCTGCCGAATGAACCGGAGTACATCGAGTAGAAAGCATCCACAACACCTTAAAAGGAGCTACGAGATGAACCAGGTCAGAGATGAGAGCCAAGCTGAAGCTGACCGGTCGCTGCGGCAGCAAGGTTCGAACGCAAAGGCAGCCAAAGGGGAAATCGTGCCCGCTGAAGCAGCCCGAGTGGTGGACCTTGTAGGCTACCAGGAGGGATCGGTGGTCAGCAGAATCCTGGTCCGCCGTGACACAGGGAATGTCACGCTTTTTGCCTTTGCTGAAGGTCAAGAACTGAGTGAACACACTGCACCTTTTGATGCCCTGGTACAGGTGCTGGAAGGCGAAGGGGAGATTGTGATAGCCGGCAAGTCCTTCCAACTTGGCGCAGGCGAGGTGATCTTGATGCCGGCGAATCGCCCGCATGCGGTGCGGGCCATTGCTCGATTCAAGATGCTGCTGATCATGATTCGTTCCTGAGCCGAGCACACACGCTGGCCGCGACCGGGCTGTTGATAGGACCAGCGTTCCACAGATACTGGGCGGGAGGTCGCTTCTGAGCGGTCATTCCCAGAGAGACTACAACCTATGCCGATTCAGATTGGAATGAAAGCAAGTAACTTTTCTGACCCTACGGGACTCATGTCCGATTGTCACCGTCGCATCGAAATGTTCCTCAACACGATCAGGGCGACGGCTGATTTTGCCGGCCGGCAACCAATCTCCGGCATCTCCATCAACTCTATCGTTCCAAATTGAGGAGTGGATCAATGGACGACAGCGCAAACCACTCATGGTTGTACCGGCACGTTGTCGAAGAGACCTCCATTGCCATCATCTTCGGTGATCGTGAAGGAGTAATTCGTTTTTGGAATAAGGGGGCGGAGGCAGTGTTCGGCTGGTCGGGGGCAGAGGCCCTCGGACAGTCGATGGACATCATTATCCCGGAAAAGCATCGTGCTCAACACTGGGAAGGTTACGCGAAGGTTATGCGGAGTGGTGTCACAAAATATGGCAGCAAGCCCCTTGCCGTGCCGGCGCTCACCAAGGACGGTAGGCGCATTTCAATCGAATTCTTTATCAGCTTGCCGCGCGACTTGAGTGGTCAAGTGCTCGGGGCGGTCGCCGCAATTATTGATGTAACCGCACAGTGGAATCGAGACAAGATCTTGCGACAGAAGTTGGCGTCCATGGAGGCTGAGTTGCGAGATGCACGTCAGTCGGGGACCTCATGCAGCCATGGGTAGTCTTATGTGGTCCTTTGCGGCCTTTCTGCCCATCTACACTATGTCAGACTTTCGTCTCGCGCAGCCATGCGCCGGCGTGAACGACTTCGCCGTCGGCGCAATGCTGGACCTGCTTGTTAAGTGCCCATCAGACAGATATGCCGAAGCTCTACGCTCCGTTCAGCCCCGGGTCGGGAATGGATGACAATGGGTCACTACACGGGAAAGTATCCGCCAGTGTCTTATCGAGTCCGATTTCACGAATTCGCTGCGGCCGATCGATGCGAAGAACGGGGCGCAGCTGTGCCTCGACACGATGCAATGAAAGACCGTCTGCCCATTGCTCCAGAGATTGTAGGCGTGCCACTGCCGAAGTCGCCTCCTCAGCAGGCCACGAGATGGTGAGGAGAAAGGAACTGTCCGATGCCGCCTCGACATCGTGGGGTACTTCGCGATCCAAGGCTAGCAGTTGGCCCGCGGACAGATCCACGATTTCTTCGGGGAGGCGAACACGGATAAAGCCCGATAGACAATGAATTGAGATCCGTCCGGCGGTGCTGTGGTGGACCAGTTGTGCTCCTGCCTTCAGCGCGACCAGCACAATGCGCAAATCGGGGTACTTCACAATGGTGTTGGCGGTATGCCCAGCCTGCCAGGGCTGCTCCGACTGCAGGCGTTCCACCTCTACGTTCAAATCGAAGTTCAGCGACGGAGCTGCCGTGGCCACCGGTTGCCGAACTCGTCCATCCTCATAACGATCGTACTTAGCATGCATTTTGCATCTCCATCGATTTGGCAAAGCCGCGTTCTAGCCAGAGCCGATGACACGAACGGTTAGGCGGCCTCCGACTTGGGCTCAGTTTCAACAATGACCGGCGCTTTGGAAATGCTCTTTGCCGAAGCGGGCAGTGGTTGCAATCTGATGCCCCTGCCGGGATCGAATCTCAGTGATAGCGTCGAACAGCAAGATTCACACAACCAGAAGTACACCGTGGTCAACGGCGCTTTGCGACTACAAATTGCATTCGGCACGTCGTTGCGCGGCGGGGATGAAGACTTAACTTCGAATCGGTACAAACGGCCACCCCGCAGATAGTGGAACGGGGCAGCACAATCGGGATTGGCGCAATGGGAAATCATGAGGAGCACTCCTGCGAGCCCGGGATAAGAGCTCACTCATGATTTCGCGCCCTAAACTTCGACCCATCAATAGGCCGTTCGTACCATATCGTCAAACGACTGTCACAGCGGAAGCTGGTGCCGCCCTTCGCACCTGGCTAGATGAGCTTGCGCTGCATGGCGTTCATTACCGCCTCAAGCCGGTTGTGCGTACGCAGCTTCTGGTTGATATGGTGCAGGTGGTTGCGCAAGGTTTGTGCAGTGATTCCAAGCTTTCGCGCAACCTCTGAAGAATCGCTTCCTTCCGCAAACAGCCGTAACACGTGTTTCTCCTGCTCAGACAAAGCAGGCGCCGGGGATGCGCGGACCAGGCTTTCGCCCATGCCGGTGAGTTCTCTTGAAAGATCGAGCATCTTGTGGACCAGTTCTTCGGTGTTCTTCTGTTGCGTGATGTCATGCGCAAGGTGCACAAGAAGGCGTCGTCCGGTGCGCGGATTATCAAACACCAGGGTGGACATGTTGATCCAGATCCGCTCACCAGTGCGCGTCTTTACGTTCATGTCAAAATTCGGAATTTCAGTGTCCTTGCCGGCGCATTCCATCACGCTGCAGTGCTTGTGACAAACCGGCGTGCCAAGCGCTCCGTGGCCCTCGAATAAGTCGTAACAGGTTTTCTTCAGCGCCTCGGAAGTTGTGAATCCGAATAAACGTTCAGCTGCCTTATTCCAAGAGCATAGGTTGCCCTCATCGCTGATGGTGAAGGCGGCATCGGTCGTACGTTCGAGAAGGGCAAACAGTTCGCTTTCCAACATTGTCCAAGATGTCCGGTTACGGATATTTGACCCAGTAGTACAGATGCTCCATTGCGGTACGTCGGTGCACGAGACAAACATGGACAGTGTAGAGAAGGCGAGGCGTGATATGCAGGCATGGCTTCATTACCGTAGTCGGTTACCGATCATGCTGGTCACACTATTTGCGATATGGGTCGGCACCGCCCCATTGGCGGCTCAGATCAATTACATGACGGCGGATGGTATGCATCGGTCGTCCCGTAAGGATCCGGCCAAGATCGTTGACATAGTTCGTGACCCAACCGATGTTCCCACACCCGTCGCTGGCCGCCCTCCGACGGTCGTACACGTCACCCTGAGGGCAAAAGAAGTTGTGGGGCACTTGGACCCCTCATCAGGAAGCGAGTACCGGTATTGGACATTCAATGGCAAAGTGCCAGCCCCGATGATTCGCGTGCAGGAGGGCGACACAGTTGAGGTCACCCTTCAGAACGACGTGACCAGCCATATGGCACACTCGGTTGATTTCCACGCTGCACTCGGGCCCGGCGGAGGCGCGGTTTTTTCCGAGGTGGTTCCCGGACAATCCAAAACGTTCGCATTCCAGGCGACCACACCCGGGTTGTTCGTCTATCACTGCGGCACTCCGATGGTCGCCGAACACATCGCCAACGGAATGTACGGGCTGATCCTGGTCGAGCCTCCCAGCGGCCTCGCTCATGTGGATCACGAGTATTACGTCATGCAGGGTGAGATATATACCAGCAAGCCCAAAGGTTCGGCCGGCATGCAGCAATTCAGCGGTTTAAAGCTGATCCAGGAGAACCCAGAATATTTTGTCTTCAACGGAGCGGTGGACGCGCTCACCAACGAGTACCCCTTGAAAGCGAAGGTCGGAGAAAGCGTGCGGGTCTTCTTCGGCAATGCCGGTCCGAATCGACCCTCGGCACTCCACGTGATCGGTGAAATCTTTACTGCGAGCTACGTTGCGGGCTCACTGACTTCTCCGCCGCAACATGGTGTGCAGACCGCCTCGGTGGCACCGGGCAGCGCCGCCATTCTCGAGTTGGAAGCAACCACACCCGGCAAGTTCGACTTTATGGACCATGCCATGTCACGCATGGCCAAGGGGCTGATGGGAACTATCGAGGTGTCAGGGCAGTCGAACCTGGCACTGATGCACGCCGGTCCGGCATCTAGGAATGGACTTTATGCCAACTCGGCACCCGTCATGGGCACGACCGAGGCAGACGCTGCTGCCGCCGACACAACAATCGAACCGGCTATCAGCAAAGGCGACGGTGATCCCGCTGTAATGGCGATGGAGGCACATGGCGCCATGCCGTCGATGTCTGCGTCGGCGTTCAGGCCATCTCGAAACTCATCGAAGTCGGCACTGAAGTCGACCTCCGGAACGGCAGCAGTTCTGTCGAAGTCGCCTACTGAGATCGCGGGCTGCCTCAATTACCAGCTCCACGAAGTCAGCCTGAAGGCATGGCGGTCCGGCATCGTGTACAGGCTTCAGGCCCAGCCACTACTTTTCGCAGAATACGCGAACCAGTTGGTACGCCTGACCGGGCACGTGGGATCGGTTGTACCCGACAGACCGTCGACACCTGGTGAACCAAGCTTCGTGGTGGATACTCTCGATGTGGTTGCACCTAACTGCGACCAGCCACTTACTGGGGCTTTGCTGCGCAGCGTAAGCGCGAAAGAGGTCACGTCTGCCGCAGGTTCGATGAGTTCGGTGAGTGTGGGCATGGACGAGATGGCCTTTTTGCCACCGACCATCACGATCAAGGCAGGCCAGGCCGTGGTGTGGAAGAACACCTCGCATACCCCTCACAACGTTGTGGCGGATGCCAGCAAAGCTATAACTCGAGCTGACGTGCAGCTTCCCGCCGGAGTGAAACCATTCAGTTCTGCATTCCTCCAGCCCGGCCAAAGCTATTCTCATGTTTTCACGGTCCCCGGGACGTATCGATATGTCTGTACGTTGCACGAGGGTGTTGGCATGAAGGGGCAACTGATCGTCAAGTGAATATCGCCCTAAGCGGTGGAATCACATCGGTCTAGTCACGCAAGAGCAGAAACGAGAAACAGGAGCAAAACATGGTAACCAGTACCACGACTTACGTTTCACGTCTTCTAAGAAGCGAATACATTGCCGAAGGCACGATGGCATTCCATCTGGAGCGTCCATCCGACTTCTCCTTTCGGGCCGGGCAGTACATCGAAGTCAGACTCGTGAACCCGCCCGAAACCGATGCGGAAGGCAACACGCGGGCCCTGTCGCTGGTGGGTGCGCCAGGGGAACCAGAACTGGTGGTCGCAACGCGCATGCGCGACACGGCGTTCAAGCGCGTCCTGCGGTCGCTTGCACCCGACACAAGGCTCGACTTCGACGGTCCCATGGGTTCATTCACGCTCCACCGCGATCCGCTCAAAGCCGCGGTCTTCATCGCGGGCGGAATCGGCATCACTCCCATAATGAGCATGCTGCGCGACGCGGCCGCAAGAAACCTGCCGCCCGAGCTATTTCTGTTCTTTGCAAACGGCTGGCCGGAGTATGCCCCGTACCTTGAAGAACTTGAGCACATGCAGGTGAATCATCCCAAGTTCCACTTGATCGCGACCATGACCGAAATGGAAAGATCGCGCAAGCTCTGGTCGGGCGAGATCGGACCGATTACGCCAGAGCTGTTGCGGCGGTATGTCCCGGCATTAAAGGGACCGCTCTATTACATCTCGGGATCCACCGGTATGGTGGCTGACATGCAGGATATGCTGATCAATATGGAAGTAAATGAGGACGACATTCGGACAGAACAGTTCGGCGGCTATTGAAAATAGCCTCGTGCTGCTCGGCGAGTGGCAAGATCTTCACTGCGCAGCAATAAGTAATGTTGCAAGCAGGAAAGACGGCTCACATGACCTTGGAAGACTTTGCCGGCACTCGCGGAATCACTTCATTTTGCTGGTTGGTAGTGCTGAGCATTGATCTCTGCATAGTGTTTCCACTTTTCTGGCAGATCGTCTAGCGCGAAGATGGCCGACACCGGACAAACCGGGACGCAAGCGCCGCAATCGATGCACTCGACCGGGTCGATATAAAGTTGGGTGTCGCTAGCGAACGACGCTTCGTCCTTACGAGGATGAATACAGTCCACCGGGCAGGCGTCAACGCAAGCGGTGTCTTTGGTTCCGATACAGGGTTCAGCGATTACATAAGCCATGGCTCAAGATTCCCTCATCGCGAGCATAGAAGCGGTTGTCACACATGTCTGTGACTTTAGTCTCGTCGCTAGGACGCTTAATCCAAACATGCCTTGGGGTCGATAACCGGGCCGATTCTGGCCACCTAGTCGAGCTGCCCAACCACCGAAATGGCGCCGAGATGCTTTTCATACGCCTGGAAGAGCCTGCGCATCGCGAGAATCCGCTGGCGCAGCCCCTGATCCGTGATCATATGGAGCGCGACTCGCAAACCGCCCCTGAGCCCCTCGTCCTGCAGCACGCGTCGTGGTTCCAGCAGATGCATCCGCGTCTCGCCGCTCCAAGTCACCTTCAGCCCATTTTGTTCGAATGCTGCCAGCCATTCGCTCCGGGATAGCGGTTGTACTCCCACATGAATCTCTCTCGACATTGCCGCTTGAATTTCATGGCGCACGCGGTCCGGGATATCGTCAGGTAAGAGACACAACTCATGAATTCCGTAGCGTCCTCCGGTGGCAAGAAGTCGCCGGGCTTCGGCAAAGATGCGATTTTTCCTTTCTGGACTCTGCATGCTCAGCATTGCCTCGCCATAAACCACGTTCGCACATCCGCTGGGTAATCCCGATTGTTCTGCCTGGTCCACCACGATCTCGGCGATCGATCCTGCCAACTTTTGACGCAGATGCTCGACTGCCGCAGGCTCGCGCTCCACTCCCCAATACGCCGATGGAGACCTTCGCAAAACCATTTGGGCCGTGATTCCGAGGCCTGGCGCGAATTCAACCACGCGGTCCTGTGCGTTAATCGCCAATGCATCGAGCATCTTCCTCGTGAGTTCGAGCCCACCGGGTCGCAGCACGCGTTTGCCAGCCCGTGCCAGAACCCAATGGCCCTGCATTTTGTCACAACACTGTCCTTCGCCAACTAATCGAGGGCGAGCGAAAGTATGTTCTTCTCCACTGCTTACCGTGTGAAGACCTTGCATGCTATTTACTCCGATTGCTGTTTCTGCGGCGCACCAGTTTGACACCAGTGTCAGGTGCCGTTGCCACCTCGGTGCGCCGCATGGCCTCGCTAATGATGTGGCTTGCAATCGACCCACCCACACCGCGCTTCCTCGCTCTGCATGGACGGGCTCCATCGGGCAATTACCGGAAGAGAACGAACCGATCTCTTCACCATGTGAACTGTTGTAGTTATCCAGTAACGGTAGAGCTAAGACAATGAATCGTTTGTACTACTGACCAGGATGGAAATACCAGGCGCAGGCAATCACTTGAGAGAATGGCGGAAGCGGCGTAGCAGGTCAAAATCAAAGACGTTCGGGGGTCGCAGTCTACACCGGCCACTCTGGGGGTTCAGTGGATGGCACGGTGTTCACGCTCGCCCTTCCGGCCAGCGGTAATCGGCCGCGAGGCAAAGAGCAAACGGCAGATTTCGTCCGCGATGCGCGTGCGGGTTGATCAGGAGTTCGGTATGCGGCGTCACAGCGTTCCCCTTTTGTAACAGCGCGACGGGAGCAACCTCTGCTTGCCTGAACGTGCGTTACGCCGAGTCCACCCGGATCGGGATGTTGGGCCTAGGCGCATTTGGACGTAAGCGGCTTTCGCAACCTCGACTGTTCGGGCGTACTCTGAACCGTACCCCGAAGTGCATCATCAGAGTAGAGGAAGTCTTCAATCTCGTCGATTCGTGCGCTGGCGTCTTTATAACCGATATCGATGAGGGCACTCGTGTACTTCGACGTAAACAACAGGTAGCTCATCAGATCCGAACATGAACCGGCGTCCCGTCCCAAGCTGCTGACGAAATAGTGGATGAGGTACGGCATGCCCTTCTGGTATTGTTCGGCCACTTGTGACAGGTCGACGGACGGCGTGATAAGAAGCGGTCGTAAAGGACGGATCGTTTCACGACTTCCGTCTGCCTGAATATGCCCCGAACTGAGCAACTGATTTAGCCGCTCGAGATGTTCGACGTCAGTCGTCAGATGGTCCAGGAACATCACGTCGAATAGGACTCCCATTACCTGTGCTAACGAAGGCTCACCGTCACCATTCGTTGTTTCTCTCTGGTGCTCCAGAGCCTCGGCGCGTACTCCGATCGCCACAATCTTGGTCGCTCCGAGTCGGATCACCGGGCTGAGAGGCTGTTGAAGACGGACACAACCATCGCCGAAGAACGCCGTGCCTGTGCTGGTGGTGAGTTTCACGGGCGGAAACACAATGGGAATCGCACAAGACGCACAAACATGGTCGACGGTGATCGTGGCCGCAAGTGTTACCCGCCGACTCCTGTTCCACATCGGGTGGCCCTTTTTTCCTTGAATGAACAGGTAAGATCGCCCGGATGTGTAATTAGTCGCGGAAAGAGCGAGCGCATACAGGTGCCCGCGCTCGATGTTGGCTTGAATCTGTTCGCAATGCAGATGTTGGCGGAGGAAGTGCCTCAAAGGAGATGCATCGAGCAGAGAACGCGCGTGGCCCCCGCCAAGCAGTCCTCCAAACGAGAGATCTCTCATCCATGTCAGAGAGTTACGGCTCTGCGAGAAGATGCCACAGCGATATACATCCGAAGGCTTGACCCCCGCCCATGCAGATACGGTCATATTGGCCGCCCGAGCGAAATCATCACTACCAGCAGCAATCGCAGTCCCGTTGATCGCTCCGGCGGAAGCGCCTCCGATGATCGGAAAGGGATTACCTCGCGCCTGAACTCGCTTCACTTCGCCGATACGTTTCAGAACGCCAGCTTGATATGCCCCGCGAGCGCCGCCGCCCGTCACTACTAGACCGAGAACGTTCTTCATAGTCTCCTCTTCATCGGACCTGACCACGGACTCACACCGCTTCGAGTTCTCGCTGGTCGGCTCGCACCGCCACCCGGCGCTGTGGTTGCCGCGGGAGACGGCTTCGCTTCACTAATGCCGTTCTGTTTCACTTACGAAGTTCGCTGTGCCTGAGGTATGAAGATGGGCCATGTCTGAGAACGCGGAACTTGTAGCGGAACTAAGTCACGTCTAAACTCCGCCAGATAACATGTTGGATGCCCCAGTTCGCCATGATGTATAAGGCTGGAATCTCTCGACAAACAAAACACCGCCGCAAAGGTCACACTCATGCCCGCGACTGTGTTGAGGGCAGGGTTGCTTATAGGAAGGCCGCACGGCGGGTCAGCAAGGCGCACAATCTGGCCAATCGTCAGCCCCCCAACAATTTACAGTCCAACTTGACGGTAATGAGTGAGATTGCAGCGTGATGATTTTTCAGGCTGCCGGGTGTTCCTGGGTATGCGATGGATTGCGCAGATTAAAGGAAGGACGCGCCGAGCAACGACAAACTTCTATTTGGCCTGACCTGCCGCGCTTGCACAGCACAGTTGGCCGCTTCTGGTTCAGGAGGGTAGCAGCCGCTTTGCACACTAATCGCTAGCTGATAGTGGTTACCTATTTCCCGTGATAGCAAATCGAGTAGGAGCGAACTGCTGCCGTTAGAATGCGCCTTGACCTTAAGGGCGGCATTACAAAGACCGCGTGCTCGGGCAGCCCAGTCGAGCTACCAGCGGGGTTCCCGCGGCTGACGTGCGTGTCCACGGTAATCGTCGCGCCCGCCGCCATGACCGCCGCGGAACCCACCGTTGGATTTAGGGCGGGCTTCATTGACGGTAAGCGGTCGTCCACCTGCATCGGCCCCGTTCAGAGCGAGGATCGCAGCATCGGCTTCACTGTTGTTCGGCATCTCAACGAAGCCGAATCCGCGCGATCGCCCAGTGTCGCGGTCGGTGACCACGGTTGCGCTGTCCACCTGTCCATGCTGCGCGAACCATTGCCGCAGATCGGCCTCCGTCGTATTGAACGAAAAGTTTCCAACGAATATCTTCTTCATCAGTATTTCCTTTTTCGTCTTGGTTGTGTTTCGGACAGCCTACTGCGAGTCTAACTGCGAAGCGGGTGGCTCATCGAACGCTGTAAGTGTGTCGTTGGCGCTTTGATCTGGTGATACAGGTTCCATGGCCTGTTTGTTTTCGAGCTTACGTTCGAGCTTGCGCTGAGCTTTTGCGCGCTGCTTTTCCTGGCGAGCCTGTTCTTTCTGGCGTTTCGCGAACGTTGCGCGTGGTCGAGGTGACAATGTTTATCTCCAAATTATGGGTACGTACGCAAGCTGGCCGGTCAGGCGCTTATTGGGCTTCGGCATCTCTGATCCTCTGTCCGAAATCGAAAGCACTCGCGCTCTGCGGTTCTGGCTTGAGCGCCGTCGCGATTCGTGGAGCACGCACCTCCAATGAAGGCTGTGCGTCGAGCGACATAGCAACAAACAGCGGACTCCCCACAAGGAACGCAACCAGTTGGCGCGAGTTCCGCGCCCTGATCTCTTCAACGAGCGACTTAGCGCCTTCCACATCGGAACCAAGGTTCACCAGTACAAGGTTGTAGGCTCCGGATTCTAACTTCTGTCGTGCGCCGGTGACGCTGGCCGCGCAATGCACGGTCACGCCCATCGTACGCATGACCTTGGATCGCGCTTCACGCGTCGTTGCATCCACGTCAATCAGCAAAACTGTCTTCTTCATCAGCCACAACTTTCGGGCAGTCTGCTTGGAGCCGCCTGAGGCAACAGCCTTAAGCGGGAGAGCTGTCAGGGGTGCGACTTCGGCTTGCGGCTGTGTTGTTTCGCCACCGTCTGGTTTCGACGCCAATGTGTTCATAAGCCTCCTTCGCCGTTCGCCGCCTGCTCCTTAAAGGAGCGCGGCAGGTACTTGGGGTCGCAAACCACTCCACGACTAGCCATACTCAACGCTGACTTGACCAGGGTGCTGCGCTTGGTCCCAAGCTTCTTAAGAGCAGCGGCGCGCGCCTCTTCGGAATCGTACGTCTCATAGTTCTGGCAGTACGCGATCTTTCGATCGTAGAAATCGATTTCTTGGTGCAGGTCTTTCAAGGCGTACTTACTATCCGGCATTGGAGTCGCCATTTGGAATAACCTCGTTTGTGGGCTGCTTGTTCTGACTGTCTTGAACGCACATTAAGTCACTAGACGACTTTGCTGATGTCGGGACACTCGACCGTGACGAAACGCGAGCGATCATGACGGCTCCCGACTTTCGGCTGGTCTAAGAGAAAGGACGGTTCAGATGGACTGACTTAGTTCAGAGGATCTGAAGGGGACGAAAATCATCCTGTTTGAGCGTATGCGCATCGGTAGTCTTTGTCAAAGACGTCACGCGATGTGCGGGAAGCCGAGAAGTGTCCGCGGCTTCCCAATTGAATTTCACTAAGCTGCTTGGACGTTCTCGGCCTGGAGTCCCTTGGGCCCCTTGCTCACCGTAAACTGCACGCGTTGGCCTTCCTGCAGGCTGCGGAAGCCACCGGACTGAATCGCCGAAAAGTGCACGAAGACGTCTCCGCCGCTATCGCGCGTTACGAATCCATAGCCCTTTGCATCGTTGAACCACTTCACGGTTCCTTGTTCCATTATTGTTTCACTCGTGTTGAATTCTCTTGCTGAAGGTCAGATGAGACTGAGAGTGGAGGCTCAGAACGTTACCGGCAGGCCAAACTCAAATCGCGTCAAACTTCGCGAGATACTGATTGGATGCTCGCACCCGCGGCGAGGATGTGAATCGCTGCCGAAATCTTTCGACGTGTGATTGAATGAGCTACCCGACGCGGTGTTCTTCTGCGCCTCGTAAAATATTCATCGCGGCAAGCGCCTTGCGAGTAGCCTCAAGCGTGTGAACGAGTGATTCCTTTGGAAGCTTTCGGACGATCGGCTTGATGGCCCATGCCACCGTGGCGGGGATATCCCGCGTCAGTGAGATCGCACGGCATTCGATGAACACCCCGTCCGCTTCCTGTTCGAAGCGCCAGTAAGAGTACAAGCGCCACAGAAACCCGTATCCCTCATCCGGCTGCGATTTCGTTTCCTTTGCCGTGCCCGCGTTTTCCACTTCAAGGATCAGCGTGCTGTGCGAGCGGCACACGGCTCGGTTCGGATCCGGCCATGAATAATGCGCGTCGTGATACGTATCGAGTACGACCGTGATTATCTTCTTCTTGAGCAGGCGAAGATAGACCTGGAAATCGTCCCCTGTACGTCTCATCAGTTTCGAGTCGATCACTTCGGGTTTGTAGATGTTCTTGTGGTTTTCGTAATCCTGCACCAACGCAACCGCCTGCTGTACGCCTCTTTGCGGCACGAACACGGCACCGACGATGTCGTGAATGAGACCGTCGGGAATGCCGATGGGTCCGTTCGCCTTTGCATCCCAGTACTCCACCACGATGTCGCCCTTTTGCACCCGCTCAATTCCTTTCGCTTCACCCTCCGACCACAGGAACGCAGCGGCTGATTGAGCGGTGTCGTCCATAGTTTTCTCGGCCGCAAGCACGTAGCCATCGAACGCGGCCATGGTCTCAGGCTTGAGCTGAACAGTTTGAACGGTGACTGCCATAACTGTTTCGATGGCTGCTACACGGGTTCTGGCGGAGTCGCTCGGAGGGAAATCTGGCCGCCGGAATCAAAGCGGGAAGCTGGACAACGGTAGCGGAGATGCATACATGCTTCGGTGGTACCATGGAGTTACCGACATCCCCGTCAGGTCAGCGGAAGCGATCATCCTGCTTACCCGAGCGGACAATTTGCCGGAGAGAGGAAGCGCCATCCAGACAGCGGCGCCCGGACCGGCAACTGAAAATACTTCTCTATAACCCAGACAATGGCGTCACGCAGAACTTCATGCCCCATTTGTGGATGTTTCTGCTACAGACGCTCACGCCAGACGGCCATGAAGTGTTCCTCATCGATGGCAATACGCGACCGATGAGCGACGCCGAGCTGGTGAAGTTCGCCGTCGATGAGCGAATCGGACTGGTTGGTATTGGTGCCATGACCCGCATGGTGGCCAAGGCCTACCGTGTGGCCGATGCAGTTCGCGCCGCCGGCATTCCAGTGGTTATGGGCGGACCGCACGTTACGGAAATTCCTGACGAGGCCCTCGGGCGCGATGGCGGACCTCGCCACGCCGACGCCGTGGCATTGGGCGAAGCCGATGAAACATGGCCCTTGATCGTGGAAGATGCAGCACGAGGCGAACTCAAAGAGATCTACACTCCGACCGATGCGTCCGGAAAAGAACGCAAGCCGAGTTTGCAGGACTACCCTGCCATTCCCTGGGATGCTCTCGATCTGGAACAGTTCAACCGCATTCCGCGTTTCGTGCGCCCGCTCATGCGGAAGTTCGGATACGAGTGGCAGTCGTTTCACATCGTGCCCATCGAGTCTGGGCGCGGATGTCCTTACGGGTGCGAGTTCTGCACTGTGACCGGCTTCTTCGGGGACTCGATCCGCTTCCGTTCCAACGAGAGCGTCGTTCAGGAAATGCTCAGACTCAAACAGCGCGCTCGAAACAGCAGCGGCAAGGTTGCTGTGTTCTTCGTGGATGACAACTTCGCCATCAACGTGAAACGCACCAAGGCACTTTTGCGAGACATTATCACCGCAGGGGCGCAACTCGCGTGGGTCGGGCAGATAAGCGCAAATCTCTTGCGCGACGAAGAATTGCTGGATCTCATCGCGGCTTCTGGCGGCAAGTGGATCTTCATCGGTATGGAATCGCTCGATCCAGCCAACCTGAAGAGCGTCAACAAGGGGTTCAACAAACCGTCGGAATATGCGGACGTTCTGCGAGGCCTCGCGCGGCGCAACGTCTACGCTATAACGTCATTCATCTTCGGCTTGGATCACGACACACCGGGCGTGGCTGAACGTACGCTCGCCCAAATGCGCGAATGGCCGCCGGTGCTGCCTGTCTTTGGACAGATCACACCCTTTCCGGCCACCCCCCTTTACGATCGCCTCGAGAAAGAAGCTCGGCTGACGCGGCCGAAACACTGGCTCGATTTCGCACCGTTCCACATGGCCCACGCCCCGCTGCACATCACTGCCGAGGAGGTGCAGCAGGAGGTGCGTTATGCCTGGACGAACTCCTATAGTCCGGCGGCCACCGGGAGAGCGCTGGATGCAATAGCAAACGAACCGGCGCCGTACAAGATCAGCCATCTCATGTCGCGCTTGTTTTTCCGCGGAATCTTCTTCCCTCAGAAGGGAGCCTGGCGCTGGGTGAGGCTGATCGCTCAGAACCGAGCCCCGGTGTGGCGCGTCATCAGGGATTCGTTTACGCAATGGCGTGGCAAGCGTGACCGCAACATGCTCCAGGATTTCAATGGATCTCTGCCCAGCGTGCCCTCAATGGCAGGACCGCGGGCGGATGCCGAAGCGAACTGAATACTGCGACTCCATTAGGCGTTGCATTCATGAACTTTAGACATGCCCGAATCCGGGCATCTCAGTGAGGTGAGTGTGGCAGAAGTTCGACTGCAGGAAGGCGAGTCGTTGGAAAACGCTCTTCGCCGGTTCAAGCGCAAAGTGCAGCAGGAAGACATCATCAAGGAAGTGAAGCGTCACTCCTATTACCTGAAACCTGGCGAAAAGGCCCGCGCGAAACAGGCATTGGCACGCAAGCGGGCCCGCAAAAAGAATCGCAGGGAACAACCCTCCAGCAACGAAAAAAGATCGTAGCTGGCCGATGGAATGGAGTTGTAGGGAACACCCCAACCGACTGCGACAGGAACAGCGATGCCGGACAAGCCTGCGATTTACGTGTTCCCCATCCAGATGGAGCACTTCCACAGAGTCTTGCGTTTCCACTGGGTGATTTGCTCGACCCAGAATCCTGACCGGCTGGTTTCGTGGGGACACGCTCCCTCCCGCGAACTGGCCGAGGCGGCGGTGCAGGATGAGATGGAAAACCTGCGCTCCGGGAGGACTCTGGCGGACCGGTGCGCGTGACGAAGAAGCCGTTCTCTCGATTGCCCTTGAAGTAAGCGTGTGGCCCAAGCCGGGAATGGTACCTGTATTTGTACGCACGCACTCTGCAATTGTCTTGCGGTGGAACCGCATTCGGACTAATGTCAGACCAATTCCGAGCGAGGTCTTCAAACCGCAAGCAGACCGCGAATTTCCCGGCGGTTTACTTCAAAGGTCGACGCCCTACGAATCTCCCGAATCACCTCGCTGTCGCACGGGCATTGGCTTACCTTCTGTTGTGACTGACGGGACCCTGATCCAACCAATCGGTGAAAGACAGGCCAACGCCCTGCCAGCGTGAAGCAGCCGTGTATGACGGTTTCATGTCTTTCTCTCGTTCTAGTGGGAGGCGGCCATGACAATCCGGAACAGTCATTTCGATAACGTCCGCATCAGGTCGACTGGTTCGTACCTTCCGGCCACAATCCTGACAAACGAAGACCTGATCAGAGATTTACCGACGTCTGCCGCTTGGATAATCGACAACTTGGGGATACGCGAGCGGCGCATTGTGGACCCGGGCGAATACGTTTCCGATCTGGCGGCACGAGCTGGTCTGGACGCAATAGCCTCGGCGGGACTTGAGCCGAACGAGATCGATTTGATCATTGTTGCCACCGCGACGCCCGACCGCAAGGCCCCATCGACGGCGTGCATCGCTCAGGCGAAGATGGGCATCATCAACCGCTGTGCCGCCTTCGATGTGGCGGCGGTATGTTCCGGCTTTGTTTACGGCATCACCATCGCCGGACAATTTATTCAGAACGGTACCTACGAACATGTGCTGGTGATTGGCGCCGACACCTTCTCGCGAATCACGGACTGGGATAATCGCAACTGCGTCTTCTTTGGAGACGGCGCCGGCGCCGTTGTAATGGAGAGGAG
>JAEZPW010000311.1 GCA_023441255.1 Acidobacteriota bacterium | reverse complement strand
TGACATGATCCATCTGCGTACAAGGTCTAGCGCTGTCATCGTTGGATTGCTTATGGCTGTTGATTCCAAAACCGTTGCCGGGAAGACCCGTGATACGCGCACGGAAGACCGGGTGGTCGGCCTGGTGTTGCGTATTGGCGCCTATCTCTCCATTGCGCTCATAATCGCAGGCGGGGCCGTGTCGGTGGTTCACGGCGGTGTGGGGCGACAGGTCACGGAAGCCGGCGTGATTGTCCTCATATGCACTCCCATCACTCGCGTGCTCACCGCCGCAATCGTCTTTTGGCGCGAGGGAGACCGCCGCTATTCGTGGGTTTCAATCGGCGTCTTCGTCATCCTGGTCGGCAGCTCGATGCTGGCCGCATTCAAAATTCTGCCCACGCTGGAACGCTAGAATCGCAGAAGTCAGATCGGGCGATGGCAGAAGTGAACTGCTGTGGATCCCTGTCACTCGCCAGCGTGTGTTTTCTGGTCCGTAGCTTCAATCTGCAATCTACAATCTGAAATCCGCAATTTGACTTCTGCGATCACCCGATCTGCCTTCTGCGATGGTCCGATCTGCCTTCTGCCATCGCCGGATTGCCCCAATAGCCTAAGTTCCCTTATAATTACCGTTTACCCAAGGCCTTAACCTTCCACAGTAGTTCGTGGGGCCCATTTTTGATTCAGGAGCTTTAGGTTTTCCATGCCCAAGCGTACATTCCAACCCAACCGGCGCCGTCGTTCCAAGGTGCACGGATTCCGTAGCCGTATGAAGACCAAGAGCGGAGCGGCCGTGCTTTCGCGCCGTCGCGCGAAGGGACGCAAGCGCGTTTCCGTGAGCGCCGGTTACCGCGACTAAGCGGAAAGTTTTGATCGAGGCCGGGTTCCAGGCTCCCCTTTGGGGCAATGACCCGGCCCTTGACGTGTTTTCGTGGACCTGGCGACGGTGGCCCACACGACGCGATTTCGTTGTGTGGGGATTGAAGCTGTAGCAGAGCGGACGGAACGGTGAATCCTACCGTGCACATTGGCGAGACCGGCGCGGTGACGTCCTCGGAGCGCCGTGGTCTATCTTTCCCGCGTACGGCCAAGCTGCTCAAGCACTCGCTATTCGACGCCGTGTACAAGAACGGTCAGCGACACTTTTCCGGGCTCATGACCGTGTTCTTCCTGCGCCGCAACGCGCCGGACACGGCGTCATCGAATACAGTGGGCCCAACAGGAGACGGGTTGTGTAACGCCGGGTCTCCGAGTCGGCGAGGACGAGTCAAAGCCCCGTCCCTGCAACGGCCCGACGGTCCTCGAATCGGCTTCACGGTTGGCCGGGTACTCGGCGGTTCTGTTCAGCGCAACCGCATACGTCGGCGCATGCGCGAAGCCGTCCGCTTGAACCTCGACCGTCTCGGTGCCCCGGTCGATGTGGTGATCAATCCCAAGAAGGCCGTACTGACAGCGGAGTTCCCGCGGATCGTCGAGGAAGTGGAGAAGGCGTTCAAGGTGATTGAAAAGAAGGTGGGTCAGAAGTGATCACAGGCATTGTCATTCCGAGCTCCGCTCGGAATGACAACCACTTATGAGATGGATGGCTCAATTCGCCCTTGGTATTTACAAGCGGCTGATATCGCCGATGCTTCCGCCGTCGTGCAAGTACACCCCGACCTGTTCGGAGTACGCTGCGGAAGCGGCGGAGCGCTATGGCGTCCTCCGCGGCGGGGCCATGTCGGTGTGGCGGTTGCTGCGTTGCAACCCCTTCTCCAAGGGCGGTTACGATCCGGTGGTTCGGCCTGATCCGGCCAGGGTCGCTGCCGGCGAACCGACCAATTCCTGTGAGGCTTCGGCGGACGATTTGCCGTCAGGTGGTCTGGAAAGTGGCTTCACCCGATGTGAGATGTGCGATTGCTGGTCCAGTCGTTAAGCCGAACGGCCCTTGAGATTTTCGCGTACCCTATACTTGGGAGTACGACATACATTTTTTGCTTCAGCGCGGCAGTCGCTGAACGCTGAACGCAGAGCACTTAATGAGCGAGTTCCAAAATCCTAATCAAGACCCCGGCATGGAGCGACGTCTGCTCCTTGTCTTCGCCATCACTTTCGTCGTTCTTATCGCGGCCCAGCCGCTCATCATGAAGTTCGCCGGAAAGAAGGCGCAACCCCAGCCAACGCAGCAGACCGAGCAGACGCAGCAGGCGCAGACGCAGCTCGCTGCTCCGGCGCAGTCTGCCGCTGTGGGCGCCAAGCCTGCTCCGGCCGCGCCGTCATCCGCAGGCCCAGCCAGAGTCGCGCAGAACGAAGAAGAGACCGTGGTTGAGAACGATCTCTACCGCATTACGTTCACCAACAAGGGCGCGCAGGTGAAGTCGTGGGTACTCAAGAAGTACACCAACGACAAGCGCCAGCCCCTCGACCTGGTGAACCAGACCGCCGCTGCCCAAATCGGCTATCCACTGTCGCTGTTCACTTACGACCAGGACCTGAAGAACCAGCTGAACTCGGCCCTCTACGTTCCTAGCGTTACGGGGCAGCAGAGCGCGCCGACCTCGGTGACGTTCGAGTATTCGCAGGGCGGTCTCGATGTGCGCAAGACGTTCAAATTCGACAACAGCTACGTGGTAGATACCGACATCTCCGTCACGCGCGACGGACAGCATGTTGCGGCGTTCCCGGCATGGCCTTCCGGTTTCGGCGACGGCACCGTGGAGTACTCCTACGCTTCTCAGCGCATCGACTTTCTGCCCACCTCTGAGGACAAGGTCCAGCGCTTGTCGCCCGACCGCAAGGGCGAGAAGATCGGCAATCATCACACGATCAATGGCCCGTTCTACTGGGCCGGCGCGCTGGATCAATACTTCACCGCGACTTTCATGCCGGCCGATCCGCAGCAGGCTGCACTGGTGCAGTTCCGCAACACAATTGAGGTTCCGCGCGATCTGAATAAGCCTGACCAGAACCTGATCAAGGTGGAAGTGCTCGGCGCGGCGGTGGGCAATGTCAGCGGGCCGACGCGCACACGCATCTTCGTTGGTCCCAAGGACGTCGACGTACTTGCGACAGTCCATGCGTCGCCAATGCCCGGCCAGGCGACAGCGCCCACCATCGAGGGCCTGGTCGACTTTGGCTTCTTCGGCGTGATCGCAAAGCCGCTCTTCGCCTGGCTCAAGTGGACGCACAAGTACGTCCCGAACTGGGGATGGGCCATCGTAGTAGTGACGGTCATCATCAACCTGGCGCTGTTGCCACTGCGTATTTCC
>JAEZPW010000255.1 GCA_023441255.1 Acidobacteriota bacterium | reverse complement strand
GTACCAGGTGTGCTCCTGGTTTTGGAACAGAATAGGAACGTCAACCTCGATTTGGTTTTTCTGGCCGAACCGCTGTTCATGAATGACGTGGTTTTCGTTGGCCGGTGCACCGCTTGTGTTGACAGCCGTGGAGAGTACGAGCTCGTCTTCCGGAAAGGCTTTCTCCGTCACCAATGCGCGCGGTAAGTTCAGTTCGCCTTGTGCCCAGCCTTTCTCGCGGCAGAACTTACGCACATACGCGACCACATCGTCAATCTCCTGCGAACTGAGTGCTTCGCCAAACGCAGGCATGATGGTCGAGAATCCGCGTGCGGGCCCACCGTTGGTTACGACATCCTTGTAACTCGTAAATGTTTCCGGTGTGGTCTGGTCGCAGCGGGTGAAATCGGGAAACGTTTCGGGCCGAGAGAAAGCAGTAAGCACCTCCGGTGCACCCGTTCCGTTGGTACCGTGACAACTGGCGCACCCCGAACGGTAAACGCGTTCACCATTCTGCAGGTCCGTGTTTGATGTGTACGCGAGGTACTGCGCTCGCACGTTTGGAAGATACCCAAGGAGCATCGCGGCTAGCGCGAGCGAGAGCAGCGAGAGGTTTTTCGCTCGTACACGGGCCATCGCAGTCTTTTGAGACGAACGTGTGTCTGAAGGTTGCTGTTGCACAGACGGGAAAGGCGGCCCAGGCGACGGTTGGTGAACCCCTACCAGTAACTTACGTGTTCGGAATAGCTGGCAGCTCGGTTGTCACGGCGCCCGCGCGCATACGTCACAGCGTAGCTCTGTGCAGTTGATGTATTCAGCGCACATGCAGCGGACAATTTCGTTCACCCTGAATGCGAAGCCCGAGCGAATCAGCGTCGATGATGAACGTATGTTGCTGTGGGTGCTCCGGGAAGATCTCGGCATGACCGGCACGAAGTTCGGATGTGGCGAAGGACTCTGCGGTGCGTGCACGGTCATCATCAACGACGACCCCGTTCGTTCCTGTGCGACGCCCGTTGCCGCGGTGGACGGCAAGAGAGTTCTGACCATCGAGGGACTTGAACGCGACGGCAATCTCCATCCGCTCCAGCAAGCCTTCCTGAAACACAACGCTTACCAGTGCGGATATTGCACGCCTGGCATGATCATGAGTGCTTATGCCCTCCTGGTCAAGAATCCGACGCCCACGCGCGAGGACATCATCAGGCACATGGACGACAACCTCTGCCGCTGCGGCTCTCACGTTCGGGTCATCGCTGCGATCCAGGAAGTCGCTGCCGCCAAGGAGCGTGCGTGATGAAGAACAACATCACCCGGGAAAACGAAGCTATCGATACCACGCTCTCGCCAGTGAACCGCCGCGAGTTTCTCGCGCTGTCCGGTTCTGGACTGTTCCTGTTCTTTCACGTTGGACCCCTTGAGGCGCTGCAGGAACCCGCACGGCTTTCGAGCAGGCCGGCCTATCCCGCAGACTTCAATGCCTACTTGCGGATTTCCCCGGATGGGCGTGTAACGTGCCTCGTGGGAAAGGTGGAACTCGGGCAGGGCGCCAAAACGGCACTCCCGATGTTGCTGGCCGAAGAGCTCGACGTATCTCTCGATTCAGTGGACATCATCATGGGAGACACCGACCTTTGCCCCTGGGACATGGGGACCTTCGGTTCATTGAGCATCCGCATGTTCGGTCCCGTGCTACGCGGTGCCGGCGCCGAAGCCAGGGCCGTGCTGCTGGAGGTGGCAGCAGCACGCTTGGCTGCTCCGGCGAACCGGCTCCAAGTTCGCAACGGCATTGTGAACGATCCTGCGCAGGGCAAGCAGGTGAGTTACGCCGAACTGGTGCAGGGCAAGCGAATCGAGCGACACCTTGCTAACGTCGCATTGAAACCCGTGTCCGAATTTCGCCTGCACGGACTATCTCCCGCAAGGCGTGATGGCTTGGACAAGGTCACGGGCAAGGCGAAATATGCCGCCGACATATACTTTCCTGGCCTGCTGCACGCTCGCATCTTGCGCCCTCCCACTCACGGTGCCAGGTTGAAGTCCTTCGACGCAGCCGCCGCGGAGAAGATCGCGGGTGTGCGCGTTGTGACGGAAAGAGAAACGATTGCCGTCCTGCACGAGCACAGGGACGTTGCCGATAAAGCGCTCTCGCTGATCAAAGCGGAATGGGAGCGCCCCCGGTCAACGCTGGATGATAAGACGATCTTTGATCACCTCCTCAGGAACGCGCCAGAACCGCAAACGGTGCGAGACACTGGTAATATTGCTGAGGCCGAAAAAGCCGCGGCGATCGTATTGGAGGCGACCTACCTGAATAGCTACGTCGCGCATGCCGCCATGGAAACGCATTCCGCAACCGTGAAGCTTGAGAACGGAAGGGCCACCGTGTGGGCGTCCACCCAAATTCCATTTCCGCTGCAGCAGCAGGTTGCACACGTGCTGGAGCTGCCGCCTGAAAAGGTGCACGTCATCATGCCCTACGTCGGGGGAGGTTTCGGCGGGAAGAGTGCGTCTCGGCAGGCACTTGAGGCTGCAAAACTCGCTAAAGTTACCGGCAAACCTGTGCAGCTGGTATGGGATCGTGACGAAGAGTTCTTTTTCGATACCTTCCGGCCTGCCGCTATCGTCAAGATCCGTGCAGGGCTGGACAAATCGAACAAGCTGACGTTCTGGGACTTCCATGTATTCTGCGCCGGTGACCGCGAGGCAACGCATTTCTACGATGTGCCCAACCAGCGAATAGCATCGTCTGGCGGTTGGGGCGGAGAACAAAGAGATTTACATCCGTTCGCCGTCGGGCCCTGGCGTGCGCCATCTGTCAACACGAACACGTTTGCGCGCGAGTCGCACATCGACATGTTGGCGAGCAGGGCAGGCATGGACCCCCTGGAGTTCCGTCTGGCCAACATTTCGGACAAGCGCATGCGGCGCGTGCTGGACGCGGCTGCGAAGAGGTTCGGCTGGACCTCATCTCGAACTCCAAGCGGCCGGGGCATCGGTGTTGCATGTGCCACCTATCTTGGGACCTATGTGGCAACGATGGCCGAGATCGCAGTCGACAGAAATACCGGCCATGTGCAGGTGAAGCGGGCAGTCACAGCCCAGGACCAGGGAGTGACGGTGAACCCGGAGGGCTCGCGCCAGCAGATCGAAGGCAGCATCACAATGGGGCTGGGGTACGCCCTTACCGAAGAAGTGCGCTTCAGAAACGGTGAGGTTCTGGAGCAGAACTTCGGTACGTATCAGATTCCGCGATTCTCCTGGCTGCCTCGCATCGAGACAATCTTGATCGACAATCCCGACAACCCTGCGTCGGGTTGTGGTGAACCGCCGATCGTTACGATGGGCGCAGTGATTGCTAACGCCATTCACGACGCAACCGGCGCGTCCATGCCGCAGTTGCCGATGACAACCGAGAGAATCCTCGCCGCGCTGAAGGCGTAGCGGCGCCCCGTTCGTCTGGCCAGTCCGATGCGACAACGTCTTCGATGGCCTTGATGAGCGCTCGCCTCACTGCGGCCACCTCATTAACTGCATCAAAAATGTTCAGCGCAGAACCCGGCTGTACGTGAGCTCGGGGTTTGCCTGGATGACAGAGATGGCCAAAATTGCGCTCAAGGTAAACGGGCAGGTGCATACGGTCGATATGGATCCATCAACCCCGCTCCTGTTCGTTCTCAGCGACGAGCTTGGGTTGCATGGTCCTAAGTTCGGGTGCGGTCTGGCGCAATGTGGAGCATGCACCGTCATCGTAAGTGGCAGCGCCATACGTTCTTGTGTGACGCCGGTGAACACAATCGGGCAAGACGAAATCACCACCCTCGAGGGGCTCGGCACGCCTGAGAAGCCGCACGCGCTTCAGCAAGCATTTATCGACGAAGGTGCTACGCAGTGCGGCTTCTGCCTTAACGGAATAATCCTTACGGCCAAAGCCGCTCTCGACCATAAGCCGAACGCCTCCGAGACGGAGATTCGAGAGGCACTTGGCGGGGTACTGTGTCGTTGTTTCGCGCACGCTCGCATGATGCGAGCAATTCGCAACTACGCCGCATCGAGGAAGGCATGAGCGTCTCGCGTCGTGACTTTTTGAAGGCATCGGGAGCGCTCATTGTCACATTTGGCGCCGGGACCATTGAGCCGCTTGCCATTGCACAAGGCCCGTTCGGCGCACATCCTTCCCACATCGACATCATGAGGCTGGACTCCTGGTTAGCGGTCGGGGGCGACGGGACGGTTACGGCGCGCACGGGAAAATGCGATCTTGGCCAGGGCATGTTCACTGCCCAGACGCAGTTGGTCGCGGAAGAATTGTGCGTTCCGATCAAGCGCGTCAAGCTGATTCAATGCGACACCTCCGTCTGTCCGGACGAGGGAACCACCTCAGGCAGTCAGTCCACGCCAACAAACTTTAATTCAGAGAATCTTGCTCAGGCTGCGGCCACGGCCCGAGAGGCGCTCGTGGATTTGGCGGCAAAGCAGTTGGGCGTGGCTGTCGACGCTCTAACAGTATCTGACGCGGTGATCACCGCCAGAGACGGTCGTCAAGTCTCATACCAGCAACTCATCGGGAACAAACGCTTCAACATCCCCCTCAGTACTTCCGCAAGGCGTCGCTCGCCAAAACAATGGACAAGTCTAGGTAAGCCTGTTCCGTCGCTGGACAGACCTGCGCTGATGACCGGCCAGTTCGAGTTCGTGCACAATGTGCGACTGTCCGGCATGCTACACGGCCGTGTGGTGCGCCCGCCCGAAGTGGGCTCGACTCTTGCCGGTGTGGACGAGAGTTCAATCGCGCATCTTCCCGGGATAGTGAAGGTTGTCGTCCGCAAAAATTTCATCGGAGTGGTTGCGGAAAAGCAACAGCAGGCGATCGAAGGTGCGCGTCAGCTGAAGGTGAAATGGTCCGCCGGTACGGGGCTGCCATCGCAGAAGACGTTTTTCGACACGATGCGTAAGCAGCCATCGCGCGATACTTTGATCGTCGATTCAAAAGACGTCGAGCAACGGCTTGCATCGGCAGCTTCCGTATTGCGAGCCACATATTTTTATCCCTATCAAATGCACGGATCGCTCGGGGCATCTTGCGCGGTAGCGGACGTGAAGGCGGATCAAGCAACCGTATGGTCGGCGACACAATCGGTGTACCCGACCCGCAGCATCGTGGCGAAGCTGTTGGGGTATCCGCTCGATTCTATCCGCGTCATTTACGTCCGAGGCTCCGGATGCTACGGACTGAACGGCGCCGACGCGGTGTCCTTCGATGCCGCACTCATGTCGCATGCTGTACGCCGCCCCGTTCGCGTGCAGCTATCTCGTGAAGACGAAATGGCCTGGGAAAACTTCGGTTCCGCTTGCGTAGTAGAGCAGCGCGCTGGTCTGGATCGAAACGGCAACATTATCGCCTGGGACTGTGAGAACTGGATCGCCTCCAAGGGCGGCCGCCCAGGATACGAGGAACCGGGCAACGTCATTACCGGCGCGTTGGTTGGATATGAGACTCAAGCGTTAAAACCAAGTGCAGCCGCGCAGCCGACGGGAGAACTTCGCAATAACAGCAACGCCGCACCGTCTTATGTCGTCGGCTGCATCGGTGAAAAATGCGGCGGCGGGGGGACCGTTCGTAGCGAGCGCGTGCTCTCGCACGCTGTCGCATCGCCGTTCTTCACCGGGCCTTTGCGCTCGCCCGTGCGCATCCAGAACACCTTCGCTCACGAGTGCTTCATGGACGAACTCTGTGCCCGAGCGAAAGCGGATCCCGTCGAGTTCAGGCTTCGCCACTTGCGCGATCCACGCCTCGTCGATGTACTCAAAGCAGCCGCGAAAGCTGCAAAATGGGAGAAGCGTGCTCTACGCAAACCCAGCTTTCCCCGGGCAGGTACTCTGGCCGGGCGCGGAGTCGCGTGTGTTGCCTACGAAGGCGATAACGGGTACGTCGCCCTTATCGCCAACGTGAATGTCGATGTCGCCACCGGACGTATACAACCAACAGGTTTCGTCGTCGCGCTTGATTGCGGACCTATCTCGAATCCTGATGGTCTCCGCAACCAGATCGAGGGTGGAGTCCTGCAGGGAATGAGCCGAACGCTCGTCGAGGAGGTCACATGGGATGACAAGCGCGTCACATCGAGGGATTGGGACACATACAAAAGCTTGTACCTCGATCTTGAGATACCGACGATCGACACTGTCCTGATCAACCGTTCGGACGTGCCTGCTACCGGCGCGGGAGAGACGGCGATCACGGTGGTTGCGGCTGCTATTGGGAACGCGGTCTTCGACGCATCGGGAATCCGTTTGCGCCAGGTGCCGTTTACCGCCGAACGGGTCAAGGCTGCTCATGCAAACCAGCAATCCGCGCAAAAACGAGTATCGTGACGTCGACGAAATAGTCGAGCGGCACGCCACTCAGCAGACCTGTTACCTGTCTCCTGTCTCCGAAGGCGCCTGCGGATGCGCCCCGCGTGGCTGATAGTTGAACCGATATCCCCTCTCATTTTCCCCCGATTCGAATCGATCGTTCCAATGAAGTCGATATTCGGTCGCGGAGGGGTCTTGAGGATAATTCTCCCGAGCAGGATAGGGATAGGCACCCATCGCATGGAATGGCATCTGCGACACCGTGAATGGGGACGCTTCGTAGAAATCCATGTCTTTGACAAACCCGTTCGCGTAGAAAAAGAAGTCGCGTTTGTAACCCTGGCGAACGGGAGGAAGGAACTCGGCGCTGAACTCCGCATCAATGTCTTCGCCGCTACCGAAAATAACAAAGCGGTCATCCGCAGACTTCAGTAGAGGCGTGACTGCGCCGAAGCGCGTGTAGAGTCCGCGCGGACGCGAAAATGGCCCGGTTGCGCTGGAGCGGTCATAACGATATGTCAGGTCGCCAGGCGTTTCGCCCTCTACCTGCTCCGGATATCCGCTGGAGGCAAGAGTTGCCGAACTAAGCGGCAATTCGTGGAGTATCGCATCGCTTGCCCGGTCAGGGCCGTTATCGACCAGAATGCGGTCCCAGTAGATCTGCAGATTGGTCACGATGCGGATCCGGCGCACACCGGGAGGCAGCTTTCTCGTGAGGTCTACGACAATGGTCCGCGGCAAGCCCGCGGGAAATCCCATGTCATCCATGACGCGTTTCCACGTGCCATCGGGCATCTGGGCTTCGAGGTAGGGCGCTATTGGGGATAAGTCCGCCTGCCAGGCCGCGTACATAGACGTTGCGGTGAAATATTCGATAAAGCCGTCGAGGTAAAGACGCAGGGGATTGTCTTGCGACCATTCGCCAAGATCAAGGGTGAGTGCGTGATTGTTGGCGAAACCTGCGAATTTCAAGTTGGTGAAATTTCGCACGTACTTGTGATCACGACTTCGCAGAATGTCTGCTACGTCGGTACCACCATCATCCCAGGCGCCAACCGGGGCATGTGGTCTCGATGTGACGATCGGTTTACCAGAAGGGAAGGGAGGCGCGCTTACAAAACGCTCGTCCGGGAATACGTCGGTTCCGTCGGGGTGGTCGACCGCCACAAGCCGCAATTGATCGAGATAGTTGACCTCCTCCATCGGTTCGCCAAAACGGACGCTGTAGTAACCGTCTTTCGGCTTGAAACGGGATCCGTCTATCTTCACCCATTCATCAGGGTCCGCTGCGTTCTTCTCGGTCGGCGAAATCCAATGTCCAATGACGGCAGCCCCGATCACATCCGACACAAACTCGTATCCTTCGCCGTCCCAGGCGAAAAGCGTTGGGCAGGAACTACCGCGGCGCTCTACTTCTTTGAAATCCACCGCCTTCTTGCCCGCGATTTCAATCTCGTCCTGCAGAACGCCTGTGGGCCACAACATCCGAATGACGTCAGCGCGTTCGGCACTGCCCATGCCCGCGAGCACCTCATTAGCCCCCTGGCTCAGATATCCTGAACTTCCGGCTATCTCCCACTTCTGCCACACGCCTCCAGCGAAGACCTCGACCTTCGTCCCCAGTGCAGAGGCGTTATCGGCCAATCCAGCCAGCGCAATCCTGAGCGAATGGTTGCGATTGCCCCCGTCATTTCTCAACCATATAGGGCTCTGGCCGAGTTGCGTGACGAAGAGGTCTGCGTCTCCATCGCCATCGACATCTGTTGCAAGCACCGAACGAGCGTTGGTCAGCTTTAGCTTTCGCAATCCAACAGATTCGGACACATCCTCGAAGCCGCGTGGGCCTTCATTGCGGAACAGGTGCAGTTCAGACCCACTCTCTGTCTCCAGAATGACCGCAAGGTCGATCCAACCGTCGTTGTCGAAATCCACTGCCGTTAGGCCCCAGCCGCGCTTTGCATTTGTGGGCAAAGGCACGCGTTGGAAGTGTTTTCCATCAGAATTGCGCCACAAAGAAACTCCCGGAGGCCCAGCGTGAGTGAGGGCCACGTCCATCCAGCCGTCCTTGTCGAAATCGAATACGTAGATCCCGGTAGAGGGAACACTGTCCGCTT
>JAEZPW010000178.1 GCA_023441255.1 Acidobacteriota bacterium | reverse complement strand
GGGTTGGGGCGCCCCCCAAAACCACCGGCGGCCGGTACCCCCGGGCGGCCTCAAACTGCAATCGAGATTCTAGAATCTAAAATGCCTTCGGTCTACTCTGCCTTGCGCTTCATTTCGTCGATCATCTGGTAGAGCTGGGTGCGGTCCACCACTTCAACAAAGGGCGTGCCCTGCTGCGCGTTGCTTACCACGTAAATGGTCGGCGTGTGAGACACATTCAGGCGCTGGCCCAGGTCGTAATCGGCCTGTACCTGTGCCGCAAGCTTGCCTTGCGGATCCACGAAGATGGGCAGGTCGACTTTGCGCTGGGCGGCGAACCGCTCGGCAAAAGCCCGCAGGTTCGACTTCGTGATCTCCTGCTGGTGTTCGAAAACCGAGTCGCGGAAATCGTCGCCAATCTTCTTCGACTTGGTGTCGAAGTAGCGCGCGATGATGGCGGCCTCCTTGGACCACTCATGCCCCGGCAAGGGAAAATCGTAGCGGACGAGCGGGATCTTGTACGTGCGGGCGGCCTCGACCAGCAACTTGTTGGCGCGCGCGCAATCCGGACATTCAAGGTCTTCGAATGCCACAAGGGCGACACTCGCGCCCTTGGGAGGCCGCAGAGCTCTCGTGTCCTGTGCGCGCGACGCCAGCGTTCCGGCAATCGCCAGCGCCAGCAGTACAAACAGAAGCCATAGACGATGCTTCTTCAAAACTCTCTCCGATTCTCAAAATCAGGGTAGCTGAAATATTAGAGCACAGTTGCTCGTGGAAAGTTGCAAGTTGCAGGCCGATTTAGCTGGAAAACTCCATTTTTTCGGGTTACGGGCCTTTTTGATCTCTCATCAGCGAAAGTCCCGGGGTGGGCAGGGCAAAATGCCTCCACCATCAACTTACGTCTTCTACTTTCCCTTTGCTTTTTGCCGCCAGATACGGCAATTGCTTAGCTCTAACCACGTACGAAGAAGTTCGCGCCCGCACCGGTCTGACCAGCATCTGACCTTAGGATCACGAGCCCCAGGATCAAGGAGCCCTCGCCTTGAACGTCCTTCTTCTCTCGATGCCGGACTCCTTTGAACACATGCCCACGGTCGCTATTCGCATGCCGAATGGGGCACTCACATCGCTGGCCGGCAATATCGACCCGCAGCACCGGGTAGCCGTCGCTGACCTCGTCCTTGTGCAGGACAGGGTCCGCGAAACTGTCACGCGACTGGTGCACGAGTTCCAACCGGACGTGGTCGGCCTGTCCGTGATGACCTTCCAACGCCGCACGGCTGGGCGCATCGTGCAGCTTGTTCGCCGCGTTAGGCCAGACGCAAAGATCGTCGTCGGCGGCTACGACCCGAGCCTCGCGCCAGAGGCATATATGTGTGCGCTTTCGACCGACCCGATCGTGTGTGGGGACGGGTCTGTGTCCCGTCCTCGCCGGCTCGAAGACCCGGCGCTACACCAGCAAGAGCAGTCGCCAATTGACCAGCAGGTGGCCGAGGTGGACTTCATCGTCCGTGGCGAAGGCGAGGTCACGTTTCGTGAGTTGCTACGTGCCATCGAACGCGGCGGCGGGTACGAGAACATCGCTGGCCTGACTTGGCGAAGAGAATCGGCGGGCGCCGACTCCGATATGGAAGATGCTCTCGAGCCGGCTGCCGTTGCTGCGACAGTGCGCGCCGACGCTAGTTGTAGTGCGGCCGTCGGAATGGGCCACAGTGGGGTGCCCAGACGTTCGGGGTTCAACCAGGGGGCGGATGGTCCGGTTTCGACGTGGGAGGTGAATCCGGACCGGCCCGTGCACTCGTTGGACACAGGCGAGATTCGTCTCCCCAACCGCGGTGCCCGTGTCCTCAAGGGATATACGCTGATGGGCCGCCAGGTTGACGTCATCGAGACCTCGCGCGGATGCACCTACGATTGTTCGTTCTGTTCCATCATCGAGATGCGCGGGCGCAACTTTCACACCTACAGCTTCGACCGCGTCCTCGCCGACATCCGCGATGCACGCGAGCACGGCGCGCGTGTCATCTTCCTGGTTGACGACAACATCTCCCTGAATGTCCGCCGCTTCGAAGCCCTTTGCCAGGCCATCGTGGATGCCGGCCTGAATGACGTCGACTACATGGTGCAGGCCATGACTTCGGCCATCGCGAACCACGGCGAAACGCTCGCGCCTCTGATGCGAAAGGCCGGCTTCCGCTATGTGTTTCTGGGGATCGAGAACATCCTGGCCGACGATCTGGAATTTCTGAAGGCTGCGGCCAAGAATGCCGAGCGCGAGCAAGGCCGAACCGTCGGGAACGCCACCATCAGGGCCATCGAATATTTACATCGCAACAAGATGCTTGTAGTCGGCGGGCTGATCGTAGGTAATCCGGACGACACGCGGGAGTCGGTTGAGGCGAACCTGCGCTTTGCCAAGAAATACGTGGACTGGCCTTACATCCAGCATCCCACGCCCTACCCGCGCACGCCAATGACGCGCGACTTCGTGGCTCGCGACCTGATCGTGAACCGAAGGCTGGAGGAATATGACGGAACCACGGCGGTGGTAAAGACCGAAAGCCTCTCGGCAGATGAGATTGAGTTCATGCGCTGGCGGAGCGAGCGCTGGATGAAGGTCCGCCATATTCCCGCGGTCTTCCGTCATGATCCGTGGTTCGTGATGACGCACTGGCGGCGTATGCTGGCCCACACCTTCCGTGGCTCGACATGGAAAATGGCGCTCGGCCTGGAAAACGACCGCAAGGCATACGCGCGTTACAAGCAGCGGCGCAAGCGCGAGAGGGAATACCTGTAAGACTCGATGGGGGCGTGCCCCACTTCTGCGAGGACTGGGGATTCAAAAGGCGGCCATCAGTTGGGCCGCCGGCGCAGTTCTTCGGCAACCTCGCGCTCACACGCCGGGCTGCACACGGCATAGATCACAACCAGTGCCGCGCCGGTGCTGGCCACAGTGATCCCCACAGATGCCAACGCCACCAGATGAAGGAACTCCTGCATGTTGTTCTCCCCGAGATTTAGAAAACTAAGATGCGATTCCCACGACGTTTCCAGTCACGCAGCCTTTCTCGGCAGGCCACCCTCAATGTTTCCTGTGATCCCGAGTTCGTTCGGCTTTATGCGTGGGCCGAGTTGCTGCAGCTTGTGCAGCGCTTCCTGCTCCTCATTCAGGTTCTGTTTGAGCAGCTTCGCCGAGTTCAGTGCGCCCAATTGCTGGGCGAGATCAATTAGGCTTTCGTACGCGCTGATCTCATATCGCTCGGCCTTAATGCCGGCGCCAATGTTGAACACCTCCAGGATGTTTTCCGAAGGGTGCTTCTCCATGAACATCTTCTTTTCCTGCACAAGACCGTCGATGCCCTTGCACTCGCTCTGCTCTGGTGTGTTGCCGATGTCGCGCATGATGTCGATCAGGCGGACAGCATGCTGCTCTGTCTGTTTTCGGTGTTCACGGAACGCTTCCTGCAACTCGGGGTTCTTCGACTCCCTTTCCATTTCGCCGAGCGCATGAACCAGCTTGTTCTCCGCGTTCAGCATGTCCCTTAATTCGTGGACGAATAGATCCCACGCTGTATTCATGAATGCCGATACTCCTTATTTTTTGGGGGACCACTCAAATAGATGCGGGACCAAAAGCTCACTTCCGGGGTGACAGCGGGAAAATTGGGGAATGCGGGAAACGTAGAGGAGAACGGGAAGTGCAACGCAGCAAATTGGGACGGGGTACAGCCCCGTCCCACATACTGGTGACTACTGCCCGGCCGTTGCTGCCGGGAAGGGAACTCCATTGAAATCGGCTAGGCTCATCTGGAATGACCAGATGCCGGTTTTCAGTTCCATATCGGCCGAAAACTGCAGGTTGTAGGTGGCGGGCAGCATCAGGCCGTTCACGGGGCGAAAGTCGCTGAACAGCTCTTCGAGCAAGAAACGCTTTTCCGTACGCAGTTGGGTGTCGAATATGCCGCCGTTCATCTCAGGCGGCATCAGGACTTCGTAGGTCGTGCGCACGTGACGGAATGTCTCCGGCTCGAAGTACAGTCGCACTTGCAGCCGGTCGTCACCTTTTCTAGGCACGTACTTCAATTCATGCAGCTGCCGGGGCCCAACCTTCTTCAGCCCGTTGTACGTGAGCTTCGGCTTTCGGCCTTCCAGGTCCAGCAGCGGCCAGGCGCTCGAGAGTGACCCGCCCAAAAGCCCTTCCTTCAAGATGTCCTGGTGTACGTTCAGGAACTGCCCGAGCGCGGAGCGTGTTCCCGGCTTGATGGTGCCGATGATGACGCGACTGCCGTCGAACACGAGTTGCTCCTGTGGGTAATTCGGGTCGCCGAACTTCATGCCGATTTTGACCTTCTTGCCCTCCGAGAGGACAAGGCCGTCACCGGTCAGCGATCCTCCGACGCCGCCCACAAGCGGATCCATATGCGCCTTGCCCGTGAGTTCGCGCGAGTTCGCCGCGTCGCGGGCCTGTTTCGTGCCGATGGAGTCGATGTGCTTCGCAACGATCTCCTCAGGAGTTAACGTAGCGTCTTTCGCAAGAGCGAAGGATGACAAGATGAAAACGAGGATGATGAGGGCCCACAGACGTCGACGCAGCATGAGTGCCTCCGTTTGATAGCAGCGGCGCAGAGTACCTCAGCACGAGGCGAATGTAAACACGGAAAAGAAAACGGACCAGCGGCGATCTGCTGGTCCGTTCAGCGTTCACTGAGTGAAGTTATTGAGCAGCGCCGGGCGCGGATGTCGGAATCGCCGCCCGGTTGAACTGGTCGAACGTGATCTCGTAGACCCACATCGCGCTGTTCTCTTTTGACGAGCTGCTCGCCGCCGGGTTCGTGACCGGTTGGCGCGCATCCCAGTCGTCGCTGTACTTGAAGGAGTATTTCGTGGGCAACGTGAGGCCGTTCATCTGGCGAAAATCGCTAAACATTTCTTCGAAATGGTAGTGGTGCTCGCGCATCCCGGCGTTTTCCGTGATCACCGACGAGAACTCCGCGCGAGTCGTGAATGCATAGGTGGTCAGGACGTGGCGGAACGTCTCGGGCTCAAAGTAGATTTTGATCACCAGCTGGTCTGCATTCTTCTTCGGCATGTACGTGATCTGGTGCAGGTCGCGCCCATCCGCCTTCTTTATGCCGTCGTACGTCAGCTTCGCCTTCCGGGCATTTACATCCAGCAGCGCCCACGCGGAGGACAGCGCGCCGCCCAGCAACCCGTCCTTCAGGATCACCTCGCGCTGATATAGAAACTCGCCCAGCCGCGAATGATACCCGGGCCGGATGTTTGAAATGCTTAGCTTCTGCCCGTTGAAGAAGAATTCGTCACTTGGATACGTATTTGAGTTGAACTGCATCATCAGACGGAACTTGTCCGGCGCCTGCGCCATCAGCAGAACGGGCCCTTGCAACTCCCCGGCGCCGCCCACCAGCGGCTTTGCGACGGCGGTTCCGGTCATGTCGCGATCCGCATTCGTCTTCAGCGCATCGCGAGTGCCGATGGAAGCAATATGCTTCTCGATCAGTTCGTTCGCCGTCAGTTTGCCATCTTTGGCAAACACCGAAACGCAGAGAACCACCAGGATCGCGAAAACTGCGGCCACGTATCGTTTCAAAGCGAATCTCCAAAAGAAGTCGGGGCAGAGTACCGCAATGCCACAAGCTTGTAAAGAATCCAGGTTCAAGCATCCAGGTTTTAAGGCTTCAGACTTTCAAGGTTTCAACCATCTGTCCCACTGGGACCTTGAATCCTTGCCTCGAAACTTTGAAGTTTTAGGACGATGCTCGCACTTCGCTTAGAATGGACGTTCAGCTCTCATGGCCAACCCCGGAGATTTCGCGTACACGGTCAAGCAGCAGGCCGACATCGTCCGCATCGTGGGCGAGTATGGGGTACGTCTGCGCAAGGCCGGAGCGCAGAACTGGAGTGGCCTTTGCCCTTTCCACAAGGAAAAGACGGGATCGTTTTCCGTCCACCAGTCGCGCCAGTTCTACCACTGTTTCGGCTGCGGCGCCTCGGGCGACGTTTTCAGTTTCGTGCAGAAGATGGAGAGCGTCAGTTTTCCGGAGGCGGTGCGCATCATCGCCGAGAAGCTGAATATCCCGCTGCCGAAAATGGAGTTCGCGACCCCGCAGGAAGCGCGGGAATTCAAGATGCGCGGCGCCCTGCTGGATGCCCACGAAGCCGCCTGCGCATGGTTCCAGGAGCAATTGCGTAAGCCTGACGCGTCCCTCGCGCGCGAGTATCTGTCAGGACGCGGGCTGAACGAGAAGACAATCTCCGAGTTCCGTATCGGCTTCGCGCCGGAGTCGGGCTTCGCGCTCAAGGATCGGCTGAAGTCGCAGTTCTCCGAGGACGTCCTCGCCGCCAGTGGCTTGCTCAAGTGCAAGAACGAGCAGTTCACCATGGATGCGGCCTATGCGGCTTTTCGCGGCCGCATCATGTTTCCCATCTGCAACGAGCAGGGAAAGGTCATCGCCTTCACCGGCCGCATTCTGACGGCTGACGAAAAGCACGGTCCCAAGTACCTGAACTCGCCGGAAACGCCCATCTACTCGAAGTCGCACGTTCTGTTCAACCTGGACAAGGCCAGGGCTGTCATCCGCGAGATGAAGTTCGCCATCCTGGTCGAGGGTCAGATGGACTGCATTTCGGTCTATGCCGCCGGCATTAAGAACGTCATTGCCAGCTCCGGCACGGCCTTCACCGAGGCCCAAGTGCGGATGATCGCGCGCCACACCAAGAACATCCTGGTCAACTTTGATCCCGATACGGCCGGAGCCAATGCGGCCGAGCGTTCACTGGGCATGCTAGTGCAGGAAGATTTCCAGATCCGCGTTGTGACGCTGGAGGCCGGCTTCGATCCTGACCTCTACGTGCGCAAGAAGGGCGTGGATGCCTATGCCGCTGCGCTCCGCTCCGCCCCCAAGTACTTCGACTATCTCATCGCGCGCGCCCAGCAGCAGTTTCCGGTCCGCACCGCCGAAGGCAAAGTCAAGGCAGTCAACTACCTGCTCCCGCACATCCAGCGAGTCCCGAACCGGATAGCCCGCGACGAACTGGCCAACGAGATCGCCCAGCGGCTCGACATCGACTCTGCCGTACTTCGCCAAGAGTTGCGCCACGCTGCCACCGCGCGGTCGGCTCAGGCGGTCAAGACCGTGTCGATCTCGCAGGTGACCCAGGCTGAACGGATACTGATCCGCGCGCTGGCCTCGAACGGCAATGACCTGCTCCGAGACCGGTCGTCCAGCCGGGAGGGAACCGATGAGGTCTTCGATCCCGCCCGCCAGGTGCGGTTTACGCTTTCTGCCGAACCGCTGCACGAAGGCCTGACCAGCGAAACGCTGATCAGCCAATTACTTGAGTCCGATGTCGACCCTATGTCCTTGCCGCTCAACGACAAAGACAAGGCGCTCGTGGCCGAAACGCTGCTCGACGAGAACGAAGAACTCACCCCCGAGCTGGTGGAAAGCACCCTGACTGCCCTGCGCCGGCGCCGCCTCGAACGCCGCCAGCGCGAGATTAAGGCCCGCATCGTCGAAGCCGAGCGAAAAAACGATACGGAGGCGCTAAGCCGCCTGCTGCGGGAAAAAGTCGAGGTGGACCGAACGCTGGCGGGAGCGTGAAGAAGCAAGCACCTAGTACCAAGTACCTGGTCATTAGTTACTACTGAGTAAACGAGTGCCGCATCGTCACTGCCAAGTAACGCATGGCGCATGGCGTCAATCGCTCGCAACTACGTACCAGGTACTGGATACTAGCTCCGGCCTCTATCTCCTTCATTCCTAAAGCGGTTTTTTAGGGCAAATCCTTGAATTTCTTTCCGCTGCTCAGAAACCAACCTCGCCCTGAAGCCATCTAAGCCTTAGAAGCGACTCACGTTTTTTTGGGCTTGCGGGGGCTCTCTGGTGAGTTTGCGCTGGGAACGTGGCTGGTCTTGTGCTAACATCAGACGGTTTTCCGCTTTATTTTCATCATTCCCATGCAGAATACACGCTGCCTATTGGCGCGAATCGGCATCCGTGCCACGGGACGCCGATGACGAGGTATTGCCACTTTGGCTCTAGACGATAAGTTCGACGACATTAAAAAGCTGATCGATGCGGGCAAGGACAAGGGTTACCTGACCTACAACGAGGTCAACGACCTGTTGCCGAGTGACATTCACTCCCCTGACGACCTTGACGAATTGCTCACCACGATCGGTACCCAGGGCATTGATGTCCTGGAAGGTCCGGCCAAACTGCCTTCCGAGAAGGAAGAAATGGGCGAGGAAGGCGAAGAGGTCGAACTTGACCTGACGCCGGGCGCTCTGGAAAAAACCAACGATCCCGTCCGCATGTACCTGCGCGAGATGGGGACCGTGCCGCTGCTTACGCGCGAAGGCGAAGTCGAAATCGCCAAGCGCATCGAGCGCGGACAATTGCGCGTCCTGAAGGCGATCTCGCGTTCGCCTATCGTGATCCGAGAGATCATCGCCCTGGGCGAAGACCTCAAGAAGGGCCTGCGGTCGATCAAGGAGATCGTCACCTTCGATGAAGAAGAGATCACGGACGAGATCCTGAACAACCGCCTGAAGGACATTACCGGCAGGATCGACGAGCTCAACAAGCATTACAAGAAGTCCATCGCTCTCGCCGAGAAGCTGGAAACGATCCCGGCCAAGGACAAGAAAAAAGCGCGCGAATATCGCAAGGTCCGCATGGCGCTGGGCCGCGAGATGGTGGGCGTGTCGCGCATCATCCGCAAGCTGGGCTTCACCAACCGCGAACGCGAACGGCTGATCGAAAAGGTCAACAAGACCGTCGACTCCATGCGTTCGCTGGAGAAGCAGGCTGCCAAGCTCGAAAGCAAGGCCGAGCAGTCGCGCAACGACGAGCAGAAGAAGGACTATCGCAAGCAGGCGAAGCAGCTTCGTGCCGACCTCGAAAAGCTCGAGCACGATGCGGGCGTGGCGTTCCCTGAACTCAAGCGCACGCAGCGCGAGATCATACAGGGCGACATCGACGCCGAGCAGGCCAAGCGCGAACTGATCGAGGCTAACCTGCGACTGGTCGTTTCGATCGCCAAAAAGTATACGAACCGCGGGTTGCAGTTCCTCGACCTGATCCAGGAAGGGAACATCGGCCTGATGAAGGCCGTGGACAAGTTCGAGTACCGGCGCGGCTACAAGTTCTCGACCTACGCGACGTGGTGGATCCGTCAGGCCATCACGCGCGCGATCGCCGACCAGGCGCGAACCATTCGCATCCCGGTGCACATGATCGAGACCATCAACAAGCTGATCCGCACGTCGCGCCAGCTTGTGCAGGAACTCGGTCGCGAGCCCACGAGTGAAGAGATCGCCAAGCGGATGGATATCCCGGTCGCGAAGGTCCGCAAGGTCCTGAAGATTGCGCAGGAACCAATTTCGCTGGAAACGCCGATCGGCGAAGAAGAAGATTCGCACCTCGGCGACTTCATCGAGGACCGCGCAGTCGTGTCGCCGGCCGAAGCCGTCATCAACGTGAACCTGAAAGAACAGACGGCTCAGG
>JAEZPW010000137.1 GCA_023441255.1 Acidobacteriota bacterium | reverse complement strand
GACCAACTACCACGGCCAGCGCCACCGAAACGGCGACAAGCCACATGTGCTCGGCTGTGAGCGTGAACACCTGCCCGCGGTTCCTGAGCATGAACTGGAGTACGCTCATCCGGCCTTCTCTGCATCGCTCGGGGAAACGGCCTGCCATAAGGTGGCGGCGTAGCCTGCAGCGACGGGATCTGGCGACCGCAGGAAGTCGACAGGCGAGAAGAGGCCAAGCAAGCGGCCGTCGTCCATGAGGGCGATCCGGCTTGCCAGCATGAGAGCTTCACGAACGTCATGGGTTACGAACACGACTGTTTTGGCCAGCCGCTGCTGCATGTGTTTGAATTCCCGCTGAATCTCGGCACGCGTGAGAGGGTCGAGAGCGCCGAAAGGTTCATCCATCAGGAGAATGGGTGGATCGGCAGCAAGCGCACGGCCAAGGCCGACGCGCTGGCGTTGACCGCCGGATAGCTGGTGAGGATATCGCCCGCGAAATTTATGCGGCGGCAGACCGACGAGGTCCATGAGTTCGTCGATGCGCGTTCTGATCTTCTCTTGTGGCCAGTCGTTCAAACGCGGTACGAGCGCGATGTTCTTCGCCACGGTCATGTGGGGGAGAAGGCCTACGTCCTGTATTGCATAGCCAATGCCGCGACGAAGGTGAATGGGGTCCCAGGAAGAGGTGGGTATGCCGTCGACGCGCACTTCGCCCGCGCTTGGCAGCAGGAGGGCGTTGATGAGTTTGAGCGCAGTGGTCTTGCCCGCGCCGCTGCGGCCGAGCAGAACGAGAGTCTCCCCACGTAGAATCTCCAGGTCGATTCCGGACAGCAATACACGGTGGGCTGCTTCGTAGCGAACTGAGCGGAATTGGATAGTGATCTGCGGAGACATCGGTCAACGACATGGCCGGACTTCATAGTGTCCGGCTCACAATGGGATGCCGTTGAGCTGATGAATGACGCAAAAGCACCGGTAATCAGGAAGACGTGGGAGCACTGATCGAGGGCTCGGTGAGACCGAGGCGCTGCATCTTGGTTCGGAGTCCCTCGCGAGTGATGCCGAGAATCTCAGCCGCCTGGGTACGATTGCCACCGGTACTTTCCAGCACCGTTCGTATCAAACGCTTTTCCATTTCGGCAAGCGACATCGGTTGAATTTGCGGGGCGGCGAGGGAGTTGTTCTGCGCGGTGCTGGCGCGCATACGGTCATTCAGAGCATCCGGACCGATGGTGGAACCCACAGCAGACACAGCGACGAGGCGAGCCATTTCGCCCTCGAGTTCGCGAACATTGCCCGGAAAAGTGTAGGAAGTCAGCAGCGCGAGAGCTTCGTCGCTGAGGCGTGGTGCGGAACGGGCGAATCGACGAGCGTAAACCTGCAAGAAGTGCTCCGCAAGCAGGTGGAGGTCGTGGGGACGCGACCGCAGCGGCGGAACCTTGATGGTGATCGGAGAAAGGCGAAAATAGAGATCGCTGCGGAATCGCCCTTCCTCGACTTCGCGATTCAGATCACGGTTGGTCGCCGCCACAAATCTGACATCTACAGTGTCCGACTGCACTGATCCCAAACGCGTGAACTCGCCGGACTGCAGAACGCGCAATAGACGCGACTGCAGTTCGAGGGGCAACTCGCCTATCTCATCGAGAAAAAGAGTGCCACGATGTGCAGCGCCGATCATGCCGACACGATCGCGATTAGCGCCGGTGAAGGCGCCACGCACATAGCCAAAGAGTTCTGATTCGATGAGGGTGGCCGGCAAGGCCGCGCAGTTCAGCACGAGGAACGCGCCCTGAGCGCGATTGCTGTGGCGGTAGACAGCGCGGGCTATCAACTCCTTGCCAGTGCCGGTTTCGCCTTCGATGAGCACCGGCAGGTCGGTAGGGGCAACACGCTGGACCGTCTGTAGAACGCCTGCCATGGCTGGATCGGCAGTCAGGATGCCATCGTTTTCGCCGAGCATGGCTGTCAGGTCTGAGGCCCGGCGCTTGGCATCTTCAACAACAACGGCTGTACGGATGCGAGGTCCGGCGAGGGAGCATATTTCGTCCAGGAGTTCGCGCTTGCGGTCGGTGAAATGGTTCGCGAGTTTGCGGTTCTCCAGGTAAATGAGCGCGAAGACCTCGTCGCAATTGACGAGGGGAGCACAAAGCACGGAGCGGAGCGAGAGGTGTTTTACGCTCGAAGTGTTGCCGAAGAGCTCAGAGTTCATGGCATCCCCCAAAAGGAGGGCTCGGCCATTTCTCACGACGTCGGCGGCGATAGATGTGCTGAACTCGGCTTCGGCTTTCTGCAAGTCTTTGCTGAGGTAGTTGCGAGCGACAACCGCCCGAAAGGCTCCGTTCTCGTGTAAAAGGACGAAACCGCGTTCGGCGCCAAGCGCCTCGATGGCGGCGTCGAGGGTATTGGCAAGGATCTCGCCATAAGCGCCGTTGTCGAGCAACTTGTGCGAGATCCCGTACAGCAACGCGAGTTCGTCCGCGTTCCACTCCATGGTTCGTTCTCCGAGATAAGGCTCGTGCGGACTATAGCATCGGGTCTCAACATGGACAATTTGGAAATGGAATTGCCACTCGTATAGGCGAGGGCCATGTTGAGACAAGGTATTTCGAGGAAGATCAAGGGCTTACGGATGATCTGAATCGGGTGGCCCGACAGAAAAGTTGGCAGCTGCCAGATTTGCTGCCACGCAGGACTCGACCGAAGGTGCCTGGGGGAGGCGCCGGCGGAACGAGACGGGCACAGGGATCACTATCCATCCGCAAGGCGCGCGCGGTGCACTGCGATGGGGTGGGGCCTGTGCCCAACGCTTAAGCGATCAGGTATTGAAAAGCGGGCTCGACGCGAATGCTAAAAAGGGGAGGCGACGGTGGAGACCAGGATTCGGTTGCTTGTGGTCGACGACGATTCTGCAACCCTGCAGACACTCACTCATCTTCTGCAGCATTTCGGGTTCGATGTTGTGTCCGAGAAGAGTCCAGAGTCAGCCGTGGCAATACTCGCAGCGCAAAATGACATCGCAGTCCTCATCTGCGATTACGAAATGCCCGGCATGGATGGGGAGGAACTGGCGCGTCGTGCGAAGCAGTTGAACGCGAATATGCCGGTTTTCGTTTTTTCGGGAAGCAATCCGCCTGCGGTCGAGAAAGCACCGTGGGACGGGTGGTTTCTGAAGGGCATAGCAGTTACGCACCTCATTACGAGATTGAATACGTTGAGGCCTGGTGGACGGGAATGCGACATCAATTCGGGGCAAGGCGATAAAGAGATACGAACCGACTGCGGCGCCTGTTGATGAGCAGTTCACGATTGACACCGCGCTCGGCATGTTCAACGATGATGTAACTTCACTAAATTGTCGTTCGGAGGAGACCATGTCAGTTGTGGACGTGCGCATTACGATGGTAAACGGGGCCCTTGTAGCGTCGCCAGACGTAGTACAGCTGAGCAGGTCGAACGGCGACACGATCAAGTGGCATAACGACACGACGGAGGGTATCCAGGTCAATTTCACCGCCGGTTCGCCTTTCCCGGCTGATCGCAACCCTTATCCGATCGCAGCCGGCAAACAGGCAAACTCCGGCAATATCACTGTCGGAGAGGGGACGTCTTGGTCTTATGACATTACGGCCAGCTCAGGCATGATGGCCGACCCACAGGTCATTATTGAGAGATAGTTGGACACGGAGCGCCGATAAGTATTAACGGCGCTCAAGTTTTTCCGCGGACTGCACAAGCTGCTTAAATCGAGGATCAGAACGCAAGTTATCGAAGTAGGCTGCGGATGAAATGTATGAGGAGGATAGTCCGGCTGCCAGCGCGGATTGGAGTGCGGCCAGTGTCTCGTCGGTTTTGCCTGCCTGTGAATAGACCACGGAAGCCTGCCACCATACGTCCGGTCCTTCCGGCTTGAGTTCGAGTGCCCGCCGCATGTAGTTCTGGGCTTCAGCAGTCTGTCCGAGCATGGCGAGATACATAGCCGTGCTCCCCAACGCACCCGCGTCCTTGGGATTAACCTTCAGCTTTTCACCCGCTAATTCAATCGCTTTGCGATAGCTGGCGGGTGCCAATTCGCGCTGACCTGCAAAGTACTGAGCGTCGCCGAGATTGCCCCAGGTAACGTAATCGCGGTCCTTCAACTCAAGCGCCCTTGAGTAAGCCGCTGCAGATTTGTCGAACTGGCGCTCGAAGAAGTACGCCGTGCCAAGGTTCGAGTACGCGGCGTATGCGGGCCTTATTCGGACGGATTGCTCGAACAGGCTGGTGGCCTCGGCGAAATCGCCCTGAAAGATGCGAATGCCCCCGGCGTTGTTGTAGCCGCGATAGTTTCCCGGGGCGATAGCGATCACCCGAGCGAACATCTGCAGCGCCTTGTCGTATTGGCCCCTGCCGGCGTAGAAAGCTCCCAGCCAGTTGTAACCGGCCCAATAG
>JAEZPW010000090.1 GCA_023441255.1 Acidobacteriota bacterium | reverse complement strand
GCTGAGCTGTTCGCGGCAGGAGAAACGCGGTGGCTAGCAGTGCAACCCGATCGAGGAGCGGAACAGGAACGTGTTCTGCTCGTCAGCGTGCCCTACGCGCTGAAGGCCGCAGACGCGGATACCCTGGGCGGGAAGCCACTTTCGGCATTCGTCCTGGCGAGTAGCCAGACCACCTCTCCAACGACCTCTTCTTCATCTTCGCGGTACGGGCTGGCCATAGGCGGCACGGGCAACATCGCCCTGCCGGCTGCCGACCCGGTAAACGTCACGTCTGGCACGGCGAACTACCTGCCGAAATTTGCCGATGCCACGAATCTGACGAATTCCAAAATCATGGATATTTCCGGCAACATTGGTATTGCGACGGCGACGCCGGAATCGCTCCTCGACGTGAATCTGAACTCCGCCCAGACCGTGAGATTCGGCGCCTGGCCGTGGTCGCTTCGCTTCGGCGCACTGCAAGCTGGCACGCAGTTCATCGGAATCGGAGTGAAGAAAAAGGCCGCTGACAACAACTACGTCGCGAGCACCCAGAACATTGCCAGCGTGAGCCATACGATTATGGAATTCCATTACGATGGCTCACTCCGCGTCAAGCAGCAGTCTCATCAGATCGATGGCACTACGCTGACGCCGTCTACGGCCTTTTCAATCATTGGAAACGGCAACGTAGGCGTCGGTGTGGACAAGGCCAGCCAAAAGCTTGAAGTGGCCGGAAATCTGAAATTGACCGGAACCTCCAGCGGCCTCATCTTTCCGGACGGTTCCATCATGAAGACGGCTGTGTTTGGAGGGATCACCGGGGTGACTGCTGGCAGCGGTCTCACCGGAGGCGGAACCACCGGTTCCCCGACGCTCCAACTTGATACCGCCTTCACCGATGACCGCTATTTGCGTGCGGGATCATCGGTAGTGGCAAGCGTCACCGCTGGTACAGGCCTGGCCGCAACTGGCAGCGCAATCAATCCAGTGCTGGCGCTCGACACCACTTACACCGACACCAGGTACCTGCGACTGGGCGCCACGAACGTTTTCACGGGCGACCAGGCCATTAATGGAGCACTTGCAGTTAACGGCGCTCTTACGTCTGGGGCTCACGTCGTTACGGGCGATCTCGCAACCTCGGGCGCGATATCGGGAAGTGCAGTCTCTGCCAATTCGGTCAGCACGAAGACGCTTCAGGCAAGGCTCGGTGCCGAAGGAGCCGATGCGAGCGGCGTACTCGTGAATGTCGAGAGCGACACTGCGACCGGTATCGATATCACATCGACAACCACGACAGGAACCGCAATCGGAATTCATTCGACGGTCAACAGCCCGTATGCTTTCGCGGGGATGTTCGACAACATCGGGGGAGGAAGCATCCTCCTAGGTCGCATCAAAGTCGGCGAGTACTGGGTCAAGAAGTTCAGAGTGGACGGAAACGGTCGTGTTTACGCGAACAACGGATACTCGACCGGAGGCGCCGACTTTGCCGAATCGTTCGCCGTGGCGGGAGAGAAGTCTGCCTACGAACCCGGCGACGTGATGATTATTGACACTGCTGCGGTACGGCGCCTGACTCGCAGCGGGCAGGCATACTCGACCCTCGTAGCGGGGGTGTATTCGACGCGTCCCGGAGTGATAGCGTCGCCTTACGAGATGGACAGTCCGAACCTCGAAAAGGAAGTGCCACTCGCGGTAGTCGGCGTGGTGCCGTGCAAGGTGACCACGGAGAACGGACCAATCGCCGTTGGCGACCTCCTGGTGACTTCATCAATCCCGGGTCATGCGATGAAAGGAACCGACCACAGCCGCATGTTGGGTGCGGTGGTTGGAAAAGCGTTGCAACCCCTCGCAGCAGGAACTGGCGTCATAGAGGTGCTTGTCTCTTTGCAATAGAAACCGCAAGTCCGCAGCAGAAGGGAGCGCCGGGTTGAACCGGCGCTCTGCCGCAGCGCCGCTCTGGTACATTGCAAAGATGACTCCAGAACGTCACGAACCCGTTTACGTTTTCAGCGAAGAGGATGCAGCGCAAAGGAGTGCCATAGCACGCGAGTTCATTGAAACTCGACGTTCGCTGAACGAGACAGTGGACAAGGCCGACAACTACCTCGTTAAGCGCTTCTACAACATCGATCACAACACCTACCTTGAGGGCGCTATACCGGCGAAATACAAGGAACTGATGGGATTGGTGGTGTCGGCAGGATTGCGCTGCGACGACTGCATCAAGTACCACATCATCCAGGGGTACCGGCTGGGAGCCGCGCGATCGGAGCAGGAGGAAGCGCTGAACGTTGCGCTTGTGGTGGGTGGAAGTATTGTCATCCCGCACTTGCGTCGCGCTTACGCGCTTCTGGCGGAACTGTACGACTGAGGTCCGGAAGATCGTAAACCGGGCTGGCATCATCCAAAACCATGTGGCTGATATAAAAAACGCGACGCACGCGACTCCGACAGCGACGACCGAAGAACCGTGGCTGAGAGGCACGCTCAGCGACGTTCCGGCAGTAATCAGAGCTGTATTGCACGCGCTTGAGTTGGCGCGGGAAGACATTGAGCGTTGGTGCTCGAATCTTACGGATGCAGAGATTAATGACCGTCCCGCCGGCCTGGCGCCTGTCGCCTTTCACATCCTCCATATCGGCAACAGTATGGACCGGTTGCTTACCTATGCCGAGGGCCGTGAACTATCTGCAGATCAGTTTGCGGCGGCAAAGGCGGAACTGCGCAGCGGTGCTAGTACCAAGGAATTGCTCAGTGGGCTAACGGAGGCTATCGACCGCAGCGCTCGCCGGGTGCGTGCATTCGCGGGAGCCCCGTCTGAGTTGGAAGAACCAAGAGTAGTCGGGAGAAAACGCCTACCGACCACGGTCGGCGGTCTGTTGGTGCACGTGGCCGATCATACTCAGCGCCACGTTGGGCAGGCTGTTATCACAGCCAAGGTCGTGATGGCGGGGCGGCGAGAGTCGTGAGGCATGGCGGTTGCCGCAGGGCGCGCCAGCGTTGCGCACCTTGCTTCTCCTGTCACATCCAGACGATCTCATCGATACGTGCTGCAATCCCGACGCGTGGTCCGGTTGCTTCCTCTACCCTGACGACGGTCGCTCTGCAGAGAGCGCGCCTGCTCTCGGTCCCAGTAATGACGGCTGGCATAACGATCCTGAACTCGAATTGCCGGGCATGATGCTTCCAGGTGTCTGTGTAGAAAAACACGCCGTTCTCGCTGATGTCTCGAGTGATCCCGCGAGGTCCGGCGCTCTTCGGGGTCGCTGAAACAACCACAGGAACCTGACACTGAAAACGGGGCTTGGCGCGCTCAATTCGGGCCGTCATGACGAACGGGTCCTTGGTCCAGAATTCTTGCTGGACGGCGGCGCGCAGCACAGAATGTACGCCAGTCAGAGAAACATCAGGAGTGCTTAGGCAGGTACGTTCTTGAGGATTCAAGTTGCCGAATAACAGCAGGTTTGCAGGGCCTTGCTGGGAAGACGGTGCTGTTGCAGAAACCCCGCATATCAATTAACCTGCGGTTGTCGTTCCACTTAGACCTACCCGGGCCGGGATGGCGGAACTGGCAGACGCAGCGGACTCAAAATCCGCCGGTACTTGGTACCTTGGGGGTTCGATTCCCCCTCCCGGCACCAGCTGCATTACAGCATTGTCCCCAGCGAACAAATCGAAATCACCGGTTACGTGAAGCACTGCCATTTTGGCCTGACTTGAGGGTCAGGACGAGGGGGTTGATGTGGGCACGCAACGCTTACTGGGCCAATTTTCGATCACCTAGAAGGACAGCCTCTAGGTCCCGCGACTTCTCAGAAACGAATTCTCGGACCCGTTCGATGGGAACCTTTGTGGATACAGGGCTCTCCGGAATCTGAAGTTGAGTAAGAACCCACGATCCACGGCTCACGATCAGTCTTGTATGAACCCGTTGCGCGCCATAGTGATTCCCAATTGCGCGCTGTTGGGAAGGCGCCGTAAACACTGCAACATCTCTCTGCTGCGACCCCGTTCGCTGTTCATCGATACGTGTACGCGCATCGTTTCAATCGACAGAAGCAAGCGTCGGCTGCACGAGAGGGGGAAGACGTCCTCTCGCAATGCGAGGATTTGTGATCTAGTGACTCCTGCAGTTTAGTCCGTGCAGGTCTGTGCGCAAATGAATTCCTGCACCCGCTGAGTACCGCAGAATTGAGTTCCCGGGGGCGTGGCAGTCATGTAGTCTGTCGCCTATACGCGGAGTATCCGCGATGGCGTGGATCACTAGTTCGCAATGGTTCGACGATGCGCCTGCAACTGATTAGCATTCTTTGTGTCGTCCTCAATCCGCTGTTGACGGCGGCGGCCGCCGATTCCTGTCGGCCTCAATCTGAAGCGCCTTTGCTGCCTGTTCGCATAGGCCAGAAATACGGATTCATTGATCGTACCGGTCGCCTTGCTATCAAGCCCCAATTTGAGTCGGTGCAGCATTTCTCGGAAGGCCGCGCATTCGTGTGGTTTGGGGATACGAGGCATGCGTACATCGACGAGACCGGCAATGTTGTAGCGAAGACCGGTTACATGTTTGCTGATGAAGACACCAACTTTCATGAAGGGCTCGCCCCTTCGTGTACCGACGATGACATGTGCGGCTACATAGACCGCGACGGCAACGTAGTCATCCCGCGCCAATTCAAAGCCGCAGACGTCCCCTCAAATGCGCTTCACCGCTTCTCGGAAGGCTTGGCGGCTGTGGAGGTGGATGGGAAGCTCGGCTACATCGACAAGGCAGGAAAGTGGATTATCGAACCGCAGTTCCACTCCGCCGAACCGTTCTTTGAGGGACTCGCCGCAGTCGAGGTCGATGGCAAATATGGATTCATTGACAGGAGAGGCAAGTTCATCATCAGGCCGCAATACGATCTTGCGACAAGGTTCTCCGAGGGGCTTGCGCGCGTAAACGTCGGCTGGAACCAGAAGGCCCTGAACTCACAAGATCCTGGCTGGAATCAGGGCAAGTGGGGCTTCATCAATCGGAAGGGCACGTTTACTATTCAGGCGACATACGACTGGGTTGACGATTTCAGGTGCGGTGTCGCGATGGTTCGAACTGTTGACAAGAAAGTAGCGATGGTGAACCGCGCCGGAAATGTCGTCGTACAGCCTGGCGATAAGCGCGCCGGCTATTTCTCCGACGGACTCCTTCCGGTCAAAGATGAAAACGGACGATTTGGCTATGTGAACCCTGAAGGACAGCTTGTTATCCAACCTCAGTTCACGTCGGCTGACCAGTACATTCGTGGACTAGCGAGAGTCACCATCCGCCAGGTTGAAGCTTATATTGACACCACTGGCCGGTACGTCTGGAAGTTTCCTTCGGAGCAGTATGTACCTGAACACGGCGAATCGGAGGTAAGGGCCTGGTCAGTCGGACACGTCGAGGTTCATCTTGAGCTCACAAACCTATGGGACCAGGATGTGATCCTCCCGAAGTGCGGCGAAGCAAGCTATGAGGTTCAGCTCTGTGACCAGTTTTTGGCCTTCGAGCAGCTCACCGATAAGGGCTGGGTGCAGGTGCAGGAGAAACCTAACTGCTGCGGCGTGAGAGGTTACCCGATCTACAAGCGCATGACGATCAATCCTGGATCTCATGTTTACGCCACCTTCAGCTTCGATCCGAGGGGCCTGCTGATCGACAACAAGAAACCTCTGCGGCTGCGCGTGTTTGTCTACGAGTGGAAGGACGACGGCATGATTGTGCCCACTCCGCTGCTCAACCGAAAGACTCACGCGGTCTTCTCAGAGGAATTTGAACTCCCGAAACCGCCAGAGTGGTGATCAGTCTGGCCGCGTGCCCAAACGCCTCTGGTCGGGATACCCGTCCTGTTCTCAACTGAACGAGAGAGCGAAAGGGGGCTCAAGACAGGTTGAATTGCGCCGGTTTGAACCCCTTGATTTCAGGAAATGTCCCAAGCTGCGGGTCAATTCCAGTCCGGTAAGCGTGATCGGCAGGCTTGTGTATTGCTGAATCATTCCCCCTCCCGGCACCAGCCTTCCTCAGAGATTCAACAGCGGAAAGGCCAGCGCGCGCTCTTCTATGCTGACTCGCGTTGCGCGGGCGACGGCATGCTGTTCAGGAATGCGTGCATCTGGCCCCGGAAACTTCGGCTTAGGGAGAGTTCGCGTCCGTTGCGCAGAACAACGATGTACTCTCCGTTGTTGCACGGCTGGAGTTCCTTGATCTTGGACAGGTTGACGATGATGGAGCGATGAATCCGCATGAACTTGTCCCGGGGGAGTTGTTCCGCAAAGGCGCTGATCGTCTGCCGCAGCAAGTAGGTATTTGCACCGGCATGGATCCGCACGTAATTCGCTGCCGCCTCCACCCAAT
>JAEZPW010000089.1 GCA_023441255.1 Acidobacteriota bacterium | reverse complement strand
GCCGTGTTCCGAGCGTCATTCCGCCCTGGCTGTTGATGCCGCGAGTCTGGGGGCCGGCCACTCCCACCACCGCCGTTTCGATCACAGTGCCGGCCAGGTTTTCAGCCTTCTCCACCGCTTTCTGCACGCTGGCGGCTGCCTTCTCCAGATCGACGATCGCTCCGCGGCGCGAGCCTCGGGATTCGGCTATTCCGTGCGCACGATATCGCAGGCCGCCTTCCGTGACCTCGGCGACCATCGCCACTGTCTTCGCGCTGCCCACATCGATTGCGGTCAGCAAGTTGTCTTTCGGCTTCCCCATCATCCCCTTTTTTGTGCGCTCGTGCTGCCCGCTTCAAAACGTGCTCGTCTGCCTCAACGTTGCCCCTTTACCCGTTTTTGCCTGGTGTTCGTCTTGTGTTTCGAAGCCGCTTTCTTTGCGGTTCCCCCTGGTTGCCACGCCCCCACGACCTTCTTCCCGGCGGTGGCGGGCGTCGGTTTCTGCGCCACCTTAGCTGTTTGTGCCGAAGGCGTGGAAGGTACGGGAAGGGGGTCAACAACCACCTGGTTATCGTAGCGGAGATCCACGGACCTCAAGGCGCCATACTGCTGTTTCCATTCCTGAACGTGCGACACATAGACCTTGTACCTTTCCAGATAATTCGAGTCGCCGAGGTGGACGATCACTCCTCCATCCGCAACGGTGACCTTTGCATCTTCCGGGTCGGACAGGTCCACTTCGCTCAGGTCCTGCGAATACCGTGCGCCACCGGAATCAAGGTCTTGTACCAGCGCCGTAAAGATCTTCATTCGGGCCGACCTGGTCGAGAGGGGCTCCGCGTCTGTAAAGCCCATAATCACCGGAAACGAGTACTTAGTCGCTCCGTTCGTCGGCATGTCCATCACCACGCCATTTGCATCGATCAGAGCGATCCTCGACTCCACCTGCACGAAGGCGACAGGAGTCCGCTCCTTGACCACAACCGCCAGTCGATTGGGCAGGTAGCGCATGATGGTCGCCGATTCGATCCACGAGATCTGTTCGAGCTCACGTTCGCGCGCCTGCAGCGGCACGGCGAGAACGTTGCGGGAGATGTCGGCTCCGAACACCCTCACGATCTGCGATCGCGTGACGTTCTGGTTGCCCGTTACCTGGATCTGGTCGCTCGATTCCACCCGGAATTGGCGTGATTTCATCGCGTAACGGCTGGCGGCAAATCCGGCCAGCGTCATCGTGCCCGCGACGATAACGACGATCCCAACTATCTTCAGGCGGTTCGCAGCGCGTTTCGGCAACGGTCCGCGTCGTACTGCCGGCCGCTTCTTGGCACGTAAGAAGGGCGATTCCTGCTCAACATCGGGCTCCGGCAAGCACGCGGAATCAGGCAGGTCGCCGGTATCGAACTCGGCGCGCGCTTCGGAATAGTCTTCCACCTCAGCGCGCCCGGAACCGTATCGCGACATGCCTTCGAAGTCGTCGGGGGTTGGGCCGTTTTTACGCGCCATTCAACTGGAGAATCGCAGAGATCGCCGCACAAAATATAACGTCTTTTGGGGTCTGGCAGGGAAGGTTTTTGTGCTGCGAGGGAAATATAACACTATCGCCTGAAGTGAATTGCGGGCGACCGCGGAGCCTTCGTCATGCGCACCGACTGTAGTGGCACAAATGACTGCTCGACTGTCGCTTGACTTTGATTTCGGTGCAAAATGCCCGCTCGTATCTGGCATTCGCACTGCTTCCAGTGCAGACCTTATGCTCCCGGGCTGCGGTCCTCTAACTTGGCATCCGGTAAGCGCAGAAGGCATGGAACGCCTCACCTCGGGACAGGAGCGAAGCCGGGGTTACGACGAGACCTTACTGAGCGTTGGCGTGATACATGCCCGCGCGTTCCGTCGGCCCTGGTCGCCTCGTGTAGACGGTGAGCGATCACGTTATAAGCCGCCGGGTTAAATACGAGGCCCAAGTGGGTACCGGAGACCTCGAAATTCTCCGCAGCACGATCCGTGAGGCAATAGCGCCAATCCACGATTCCGTCGCTGCAGGTGTAGATCGCGGTGCGAAAAACAGAAGAGGGGGTGCTGCGATTCAAGGCGCGGGCGAACCTGCACTGACATTCGCCTGTGTAGCAGCCGGACTCGACCCTGTGACCGTGCTCCTGAAGTATGCTTTTTCGAACCATCCTGGCCAGCCCGAACACATGGCGCTGCGCAACTATTCCGCGAACGGGGGACCCCAGAGTGGTGACCGAAGCTATGACGTCTGGATGCTGAACGGCGAGGGAATGGGCAAGCATGCCGCCAAGGCTATGGCCGATGAGGTGAACTTTTCGCCCGGTCTCAGCCGCGGCTCTTCTCACGGTGTTGGCAAGTCGGTCTTCCATCAAAAGGTTTGGGCACTGCGCGTTCAAGCCGATACCGGAATGGTAGGGACGGTACCCGATGGAGCGCAGCCAGCGACGAATGGTCATGGCGGTGCTATCCGATCCGAGGAAGCCCGGAATGACGATGGCAGCCGAGCCGTCTCCCCGTGGAACACCAAACCCGTGATAAACAGGCGAAGAATACAGCAGCAGGAAGTCGATAGGGAAAAACATCTCGGTCCAAAGACAGATGTTCTGGTGAGCCGTATGTTGTCGGGACGAACGCCTCATCGCACTGGTCATGTTTTGCAGGTGAACGTTCGTTAGCCTACGGAGAGCCTGGCAGAGAGTCAATCGGGAAAAAGTTCTTAAACAACCCAAAGGTGTGTGTTGGCGAGAACGTTACATTGTCCGATGGTCCAGCGCCCGGTGCTGGCCGGGTACGAGCGTCGGGCGATCGCGTTCTGTTGCGGACCTTGGAATCGGCACGGGACACAGCCCGGTTCGCCAAATAAGAAAAAGCGCCCGCGGTTGCGGACGCTCTTGGCAGAAAAAAATCCAATAGTTGAGTAGGACCGTGCGGGCTCATGCGCCCGCGAAAGGCCTTATTTCTGTTCTTCGCCGCCTTCGGCCTGCTGCTGCGCCTGAGCTTCTTCCATGGCCTTGCGGGTTTCTTCGGCGCGCTTGGCGCGGGCTTCGGCGCGCTTGGCACGCTTCTCTTCCTGAAGCTTTTCGCTGCCGAGCAGTTCGATGAAGGCAATCTCGCCGCCATCGCCCTTGCGGAAGCCGCCCTTGACGATACGGAGGTAACCGCCCTGACGGTCACCGAAGCGGGGACCGATGGTGCCGAAGAGTTTGTCAACCGCGTCAGGCGTCATGAGGAAGGACGCAGCCTGACGACGGGCGTGTACGTCACCGCGCTTGCCAAGGGTGATCATCTTTTCGACGTGCGGGCGCATGGCCTTCGCCTTGGGCAGCGTCGTCTCAATACGCTCTTCGACGATGAGCGACGTGACCAGGTTGCGCAGCAGCGCGCGCCGGTGTTCTGTGTTACGTCCGAGTTTCCAACCTGCTACACGATGACGCATATCTTTTTCCTTAAACGAGGTCTCGGAGGTCTCGGAGGTTTCGGACGTCTCGAAGGTTGATCCCCATCAACCGTGCGAAACCTCGCGCGCACTCACAAAACCCGGGAACCCTGAAATATCTCCGCATAAGCGGTGAACTGAATGTCGGCTGTCGGAGGCGCTCAGCGTTCCGCAAACACGTAACGTCCGAAACCTCCGACACCTCCGAAACTTTTCCTAGTAACTCGGACCCCCGTCGTCCTCGTTGCCTCCAGCAAAGCCGCCCATGCTGATGGGCTGCGTCATGACCGACGTGTTCGACGTCGGACCGGGGACGGCGTTGCCGTGCTCGTCAATCTTCATGCCCAGGCTCAAGCCCATGCTGGACAGGATTTCCTTGATCTCGTTGAGCGACTTGCGGCCGAAATTCTTGGTCTTGAGCATTTCGGCTTCGGTCTTCTGCACGAGTTCACCGATGGTCTGAATGTTCGCGTTCTTCAGGCAATTATAGCTGCGAACGGAAAGCTCGAGTTCCTCGACCGAACGGTTCAGGTTCTCGTTGCGAATCTCCGGCTTGCGGTCGTCGGCCGCGCTCGGAGCTTCCATCTCCTCTTCGAAGTTCACGAAGATGGACATGTGGTCTTTCACCAGCTTGGCGGCGAGACCAATGGCGTCCGCGGGAGCGACAGAACCGTTCGTCCAGACTTCCAGCGTCAGCTTGTCGTAATCGGTGATCTGACCGAGACGAGCCGCTTCCACTTCGTAGTTCACCTTGCGCACGGGCGAGTGGACGGAGTCGATCGGGATAAAGCCGAGTCCGAGGTCTTCGTCGAAGTTCTTGTCGGCGGAGACGTAACCGCGACCGCGCTTCAGGCGCATTTCCATGTCGAGTTTGCCACCCTCGCTGACCGTGGCGATGTAGACGTCCTTGTCGAGCACTTCGACGTCGGCATCAGCTTCGATCATGCCCGAGGTGACGACACCGGGCTGTTCCGCACGCAGATAGATGGCCTTCGGGCCTTCACCGTTTAGCTTGAACGGGATCTGCTTGAGGTTCAGGATGATGTCGGTCGCGTCCTCGACCACGCCGGGGATCGACTGGAACTCGTGCAGCACGCCCTCGATCTTGACGGCCGTTACGGCAGCGCCTTCGATGGAACTCAGCAGTACGCGACGAAGCGCGTTCCCGATGGTGGTGCCGAATCCGCGCTCAAACGGCTGCGCCCAGAAACGTCCGTACTTGTCGGTCAAAGTCTCGCTGTCAACGGCGAGACGCTTCGGCTTCTGAAAGCCCTTCCAAAGCATATTCGTTCTCCTCAGGCCCAGTGGCTCAAGGCGACAACCTGTCGGCCCGGAATGACAGGTTGGCGTCGCCAAGGCTGATCGGGCGCTTGAAGCGGGCCGGAACTTGCTGGTGTAGGGCCGGGTCTTTAACCCGGCCACAACGGGTCGGAGACCCGTCGCTATACAAGCTTACTACTTGCTGTACAGTTCGACGATCAACTGTTCGTTGACCGGGATGTTGATGTCCGCGCGCGTCGGCAGAGCCGTGACGCGGCCGCGATAATTGTCGCGATCAACCTCAAGCCACGCCGGAGCGGGCTGATGGCTGTGGAATTCCTTCGAGCTTTCGAGGATAGGCAGCTTACGGCTGGCTTCCCTGATCTGGATCTCGTCGCCGACCTTCACCTGGAAGGAGGGGATGTTCACCTTGCGTCCGTTAACGCTGACGTGGCCGTGGCGAACGACCTGACGCGCCTGACGGCGGCTAATGCCGAATCCGAGGCGGTAGACCACGTTGTCCAGACGGCGCTCGAGCTGCTGCAAGAGCACTTCACCAGTGACGCCCGGCGAGTTCGAGGCCACTTCGTAGTAATTACGGAACTGGCCTTCGAGGGTAAAGTACATGCGCTTCGCCTTCTGTTTCTCGCGAAGCTGGAGGCCGTATCCGACGACCTTCGCGCGGCGATCTTTGCCGTGCTGTCCGGGAGCGTAGTTACGCTTCTCGACCGGACACTTGTCGGTGAAACATTTGGGGCCTTTGAGGAAGAGCTTCATGCCCTCCCGGCGGCAAAGGCGGCAGACTGCGTCTTTATAACGTGCCAAGTTTGCTTCTCCTTGCGCTCACAGGCTGGCAGCCCGCTTGCGGCTACGATCGGTTTACGGGAGTGGCATCCCCTGTCGTCCCGATCGAAGTTCAATGTTTCGGAGGTTTCGGAAGTTTCGAAGGTCTCATGAGGAGGTTGCCGGCTTGCGAAACCTCCGAAACATCCGAAACATTTGAAACCTGCTTCTTAGACTCTCCTGCGCTTCGGCGGACGGCACCCGTTATGCGGGACCGGAGTCACGTCCTTGATCGAACGCACCTCGAGACCGGCAGCGGCGAGCGCGCGGATGGCGGATTCACGACCGGAGCCGGGACCGCTCACCTTCACTTCCACCGTACGCATGCCGTGATCGCGCGCCTGGTTGGCGGCGTTCATCGCGGCCTGCTGAGCGGCGAATGGCGTACCTTTACGGGAACCGCGGAAGCCGAGCGAACCCGAGCTCTTCCACGACACAACCTTGCCTTCCTGGTCGGCAATCGTGACCAGGGTGTTGTTGAACGAGGCTTGGATGTGGACGACCCCGTACGGTACGTTCTTGCGCTCTTTGCGCTTGAAAGTCTTTTTCTTACCACCCTTGGCCGGCGTTCCGGCGCCGGCAGCTGCTGCTTTTGCCATTTTCCAGTTCTCAGTCTTTGATGTCAGCTCTCGGCTAAGGACTCAGGCTCCCACCCTTCGCTTCACAAAGGACAGGTCACCCTCAACCGAAAACCTGGTTTAGGTCTTCGCCGCAGACTTCTTCTTC
>JAEZPW010000086.1 GCA_023441255.1 Acidobacteriota bacterium | reverse complement strand
GCTGAAGGCCTCGTCCGAAATAAGCACGGCGCTTTTCGCACCCATTGCCATCTCGCGCCGGAGTACTTCCTCGTCTTCATCGGAACCGATGGTGACGACCGTCACGTTTCCGCCGACGCGGTCAACGATCTGAAGTGCCTCTTCGACGGCGTAGTTATCCCACTCGTTGATCGAGTAAACCAGGTCGTCGCGTTCAATATCGTTACCGGCACTGTTGAGCTCAATCTCATTCTCGGAAGTGTCGGGGACTCGTTTAACACAGACCAGGATCTCCACTTCAGCCTCCCTCGCTATTGAGCGTTTAGAACCGTTTCCGGTGCTTGCTTCTGATCAGAACTCTTTCCGTTTGCAATCATTTGCTGGTCTACCAATTCCGCCAGATCGATAGCAGTCATCCTGCCTTCCAGCCCGGCGGTCTTGATGGCGTCTTCAATGTTCACCATGCAGAAAGGACATGCCGTCACGATCACGTTCGCTCCGGCCTGTGCCGCCATGCGCACTCGCTTCACCCCGATGCGCTCGTCCTCCTTCGGCTCATAGAAGAGCATCAAGCCGCCGCCACCGCAGCAGAACGAGCGGTCTCTGCAGCGATCCATCTCGACTCGTTTCAGGCCGGGAATGGCATCAAGGACCGCGCGCGGGTCGTCGTAGACCTCATTGTGCCGTCCGAGGTAGCAGGGATCGTGATAGGTGTAGACGTTGTCGGCGGATACAGGCGCAAGGTTCAATTCGCCGGCTTGCGCCTTGCGAGCCAGCACCTGGCTGATGTGTTCGACAGGCGGCAGGTCCTTGTAGTCGTGCTTCAGTGCGTTGTACGCATGCGGATCGGATGTGACAATGCGCTGGACGCCGGAATTCTTGATGGCATCTTCGTTCTGCTCCCGCAAAGCCTGGAACAGCAGTTCTTCGCCAAAGCGCCGCACGTCGTGACCGCTGTCCTTCTCGGCTGGCCCGAGAATGCCGAAGTTCTCATTCAGTGCGGCCAGTAGTCTCGCAGTAGCACGTCCGATCGCCTGAATCCGATCGTCGTATGACGTAATGCTATCGACGAAGTAGAGAGTCTCCGTAGAAGCCTTGCCGTTGATGACCGGAACCGGGCACGTCTGCGCGAAATCGGGAGCCTTGGTCCAATCCGCGCGCTTCTTTTCCATCTTGCCGTAGGGGTTACCCCGGCTCTCGAGTGCCTTCAGTGGCTTCTGCAGCGACTGCGGCACTCTGCCCTCGTCTACCATGCCACGCCGCAAATCGACAATTTTGTCTATGTACTCGATCAGGAGCGGGCACTCTTCCTCGCAAGCGCCGCAAGTCGTGCAGGACCAGATTTCGTCTTCCGAGTAGATGTCGCCTATCAGTTTGTTGCCGTTGGCACTCTTGCCGAAGACGGGGAAGTGCTTGAACGCGTAATCGCGCGCCTTAAAGGTGATGAACCTCGGCGACAGCGGTCTTCCAACAGCATTTGCCGGGCAGTTGTCCGCACATCGTCCGCAGTCCGCGCACGAGTAGAAATCGAGTATGTGCTTCCATGTGAAGTCCTCGAACGTCTTCACGCCGAAAGACTTCACCTGGTCAAGATGCTCGTCGTCCACGCCCCACCTGACCGGCTTTACCGTGCCCTTGTCCAACTTGGCAAAGAACACGGTGAACAACGACGTCTCCACATGGAACTGAATCCCGAACGGGCGATAGCACAGAAGAAAGTAGAAAGTGGCCTGATGCAGAACGAAGCCGCCCAGATGAAGGTTCGACAACGCAGCGGGCGACGCGTTCGCTAATCCTCTGGCGAACAGCCACGGGAGCGACAGGAATGCAAGAGATGCGCCCTGTGCCCCGCTCTGCATTTCGGTGGCGCTTGCACTGCCCTCGAAAATGCTGTCCGCCACCATCAATATGGCGATCAGTGCCAGTAGGAAGACTGCGTCTGCGGTCCAGCCACGGCCGTACTTGTCCGGCACCACGTACCTGGCAGGCTTGAAAACTAAGCGGCGGACAATAGCTACCACCATGCACACGAACACGACGGTGGTCGCGTAGTTCGTCACGACATCGTAGCCGTGAGCAACCCCATGCGGCAGCCCGGGTATGATCGGGCTGTTCGACATGCCGAAGATCATCACGGCAAACGCGCGCGCGGCCAGAAGAATAAATCCCGCGAAAACGAGGATGTGCATCACCCCTGCCGCTTTGTAGCGAGGGTGTCTCCACTGGCCAAGCCAGAACTGAAAGACCTTTTGAAGGCGTACGAGAGGGCGGTTGAACCGCAGGTCGCCCTGCGCGTTAACCAGAGGTAAGAAACGTTTGTACGCGATGAGCGAAAAACACGTCAGTCCGATGATGTGTATCGCGACAATAACTTGCTGCCACCCAAGTGGCACGGTCGTTGCCGGTTCCTCAAGGAACGCGACCGTTGCATCGAGCGGACCAGAGATGAATGCACTGAGTGCCTGAAATGACCCTGCGACCATTGCGACCATGATGTCTGCCTTTGACTCGGCCTAAGCCCTTGTGAACTGCCGCAGCGCTAAGCCGCCGCCGCCATTGCTCGAGGAACGACGAACTCGTGTGCCGGTTCGCCGTTACCTTCAACTGGACTCGCCTTTACAGGCGCGCCCGCATCGGGCATCGACATCAACACCTCAGCATCTGTTATTTGCGACTGCGGGCACACGACCGCGAGTACATCGTCCAGGATTGCTGAGGCCTGTGCCAGTTGCGAACAGAGGTCCTCTATGCGCTTCTCAGAAAGCGCCATGCTCGCTTCCAACAGAAAACAGGAAACGCGCGGTACCGTTGCGTTAATCAGTTCAAAAGGATCGACCGGATGTGCTGTACCGTTACCATTACCAGCCAACTTGTCGTCATTGTCTTCCGTGAATGTGCCGATGCCTTGAATAGGGGGGAGTTGCTGGGAACAATGCTCGGCCAGCAGCAACTGCCCGGGGAGAGATAGTGAGCGGCTCAGAAGGGACGCAGAGCCTGAAACTCCGACATACGTAACCATACTGCCCCCGAAAGGAATGAAAGAATGAAAGGGGCCCGAGACCTTTCGCTTTCGCGAGAGGTTCTCGACATCATCGTTATACGTGTGGAGTGACGATCACCATCCTCGTGATCGCCGACTGGTGCGGATCAACTTGCAGCCGCACGCGATAATGCTGCTTGCAACCTGTTTCCGGGAAGGCCTGCCTGACCAGCGACATTGCAAAGCGATCTAGCTGATGTGCCGATCAAAAAATCTACGCTCGATCAAGTGGCAGCAGCGAAAGTCGCGAACGCGGTTATGAATGCTGTTTGTCGTGCGTCTAAAAAATCCGCGGTGGCAATCGCTGTGGCGTTCCCGAAGAACAGCACGAGCATGTTAGTCCTGATTCGGAGTGCATGACGGGAACGGGTGGGAAATATTCGCGACGCGTGCCGAATTGGAACGCCGTCACAGTGCGTGCGCCAAAGCACGCCAGTGGTCATCCAGCACGTCGACAATGTTCGTGAGTCACATGCGAGTTACTGGATGACCCGGGGTATCAGTCTTGCGCGTCAGGTCGTACTGCGACAGGATTGAGGAAAGGCATCATGGATCGCAGTTCCTGGCCTACCTTCTCTAACTGCGATTCCTGTTCCGCAGCACGGGACGCCTTGAACCAGGGCCGGCCTTTCTCGTTCTCGCCGATCCACCTCGAGGCAAAACTGCCGTCCTGTATCTCGTGCAGCATTCGATCCATTTCTTTGCGCGTGGCGTCAGTGATCAAGCGCGGCCCGCCGGTGTAGTCGCCATATTCCGCCGTATCGCTAACCGAGTACCGCATATAGTTCAGGCCGCCGCGATACATGAGATCGACGATGAGCTTCAGTTCGTGAAGGCACTCGAAGTAAGCGATCTCGGGTTGGTAGCCGGCCTTGACAAGTGTCTCGAATCCCGCTTTGACCAAAGCACTCACCCCGCCGCACAAGACGGCTTGTTCCCCGAACAGATCCGTTTCCGTCTCTTCGGCAAAGGTGGTTTCGATTACCCCGGCTCGCGTCGCACCGATTGCCTTTGCATAGGAGAGGGCAAGAGGCTTGGCCTCTCCGGTAGCGTCCTGATGAACGGCAAGCAGCGCCGGAGTTCCTCCGCCCTCCACGTACACCTCTCGTACGCGATGGCCCGGCGACTTGGGCGCGATCATCGTCACGTCGACGTCGGCCGGCGGCCGAATGGTTCCGAAGCGGATATTGAAACCATGGGCAAACATGAGCATCTTGCCCGCTTTCAGATGCGGGGCGATGCACTGCTCGTAGAGCGCCGCCTGCTTCGTATCCGGCACCAGGACCATGACAACATCGGCCCAGGCCGCTGCCGCTGCAACGGGAGACACAGCAATGCCGTCAGTGCGCGCTTTTTCCAGTGATCGGCTGGTGTCATGTAGACCAACGCGCACGTCGACGCCGCTGTCGCGAAGATTCAATGCGTGCGCGTGACCTTGTGAGCCGTATCCGATAACAGCCACTTTGCGGTCGCGAATAAGCTTCAAGTCCGCCGATTCGTCGTAATACATCTTTGCCATTTTGTTCTCCTACATTCGCGTTGCTCTAGGCGAGGTAAACTTCGTCAGCACAGGCAAAAACTTCCGAGGGCGGAAGTGCGACCTGAGCAGCTTTCGACCCACGCGGCATTGCAACCCTGCCGGTGCGCACCATTTCAAGAACTCCGTACGGTTGCAGCACTTCAAGGAGGCCATCGATCTTGTCTTCGGTGCCGGTGATCTCGATCGTCACAGAATCGGTAGCGACATCTACCACCCTCGCACGAAAGGTGTTCGCCAACTGCAGGACCTGCGAACGAACGTCGGCCGGTGCCGCAACCTTTACCATCGCCAGCTCCCGGAACACGGAGGGGATCGAAGTCACGTTTTGCACGTGGAGTACATTGACCAGCTTGTAGAGGTGCGCCTCCACACGTTGTGCTCCGGCTACGTCAGTATCGACAACAATCGTCATTCTCGAGACGCCGGGTCGTTCCGTGTGACCAACGGTCAAGGACTCGATGTTGAAGGCGCGGCGACGAAAGAGCGAAGCGACGCGGTTCAGCACTCCAGGTTTGTTCTCAACGTAGACCACCAGCGTGTGCACCATACATTTACTCTCCCATCGAGTCATTCAAAGGGCTATCGGGCCTGCGGATCATTTCGTGCAGGCTTGCTCCGGCCGGCACCATGGGGTAGACGGAATCTTCCTTTTCGACATGAAAATTGATCAGACACGGGCCCTGATGCAGCCGAGCACTCTGCACAGCGGGAAGCACTTGTGAGCGCTCGCGTACCTCAAGGCCGCGTATTCCGTGAGCATCGGCCAGCTTTACGAAGTCAGGATTGCGCAGCGGCGTCGCGTGATATCGGCGATCGTAGAAGAACTCCTGCCACTGCCTCACCATACCGAGATAGCCGTTGTTGATCAGCGCGATCTTAATATCGAGGTTTTCCTGGGCAATGGTGGCCAACTCGCAGCTGGTCATCTGGAACCCACCGTCGCCGACCAGAACCCATACCTCAGCATCCGGTCGCGCCAACTTCGCGCCGATAGCAGCCGGGAGTGAGAACCCCATGGTGCCCAGTCCGCCGGAAGTAATCAGCGTTCGAGGCTTTTCATGTTTGTAGTACTGCGCGCCCCACATCTGATGCTGACCGACATCAGAGACAATGATCGCGTCGCCGGCAGTCTCTTTCCAGAGATCGTAGATGACATGCGCAGCGTAAAGCCGGCCGTTGTTCGGAAGATTCTGGATGTCGCGGACGGCGGCGTCACCCTTCAGTTCATCGATATGGGTCAACCACTCGGAGTGGTGCCCCAGGTTGACCTGCGGAAGCAGATCTTCCAGCACATCGCGCAGGTCACCGACGAGCGGCACATCGACCTTCACCACTTTGCCGATCTCGGCCCGATCAAGCTCAATGTGGATCTTCTTGGCTTTGGGAGCGTAGGTTGCAACAGTCCCGGTGACGCGATCGTCGAATCGCATTCCGAGGGCAATGAGAAGGTCAGCTTCCTGTATGGATCGGTTTACCCATGCTTCACCATGCATTCCCATCATGCCAAGATTCAGGTGATGCAGGGCAGGGAATGATCCGATGCCGAGCAGCGTCATCGCCACAGGTATCTCGGCAGTCTCCGCCAGTTTGCGAACAGCCTCTCCGGCGCCTGACAGGAGGATCCCCTGACCGGCGAGGATCACAGGTCTCTTTGCGGAGTTGATCAATTCGGCAGCTTTCGTCAACTCTTCGGGGGCACAGCGCAGCGGGGGGCGGTAGCCGGGCAATTGCGGAGTCGCAGCATCCCAATCGAAGTCGCAGCTGGCCTGTTGCGCGTCCTTGGTGATGTCCACGAGTACCGGTCCGGGCCTGCCTGATTTCGCTATGCAAAACGCTTCCCGGATCGTTCGTGCGATGTCTTCGACCCGAGTGACAAGCGAGTTGTGCTTTGTGATCGGAAGAGTGATGCCGGTAATGTCGATTTCCTGAAATGCATCCAGGCCGATAAGGCTGCTTGCTACCTGTCCGGTGATGCAGACGACGGGCGAGGAGTCAAGCATTGCGGTCGCGATGCCGGTCACAAGATTTGTGGCGCCCGGCCCGGAAGTTGCAATCGCAACACCGACGTCGCCGCTCGCTCGCGCATACCCGTCCGCCATGTGCGCGGCACCCTGCTCGTGGCGAACCAGCACGTGGTGAATAGGGTACTTCCAGATAGCGTCGTAGGTCGGCAGAATCGCGCCGCCTGGATAGCCGAACGCGTGAGTTACGCCTTCGCGCAGCAGGCATTCCCAGATGATTTCCGCCCCGATCTTTTTCATCGTGCTCCTCAGACTGTGCCCTGCTTCTATTCCGTCACTGCGCCGACCGAAGCCGACGAAACGTGGCGAGCGTATTTTGCGAGTACGCCCGTCGTGTATCGCGGTTCGGGTGCATGCCACGTCGACAGCCTTGCCTTAATCTCTTCGTCTGAAACTTCCATCCGTAATTGACGCGCGTTTACGTCAAAGACGATCTCATCTCCGTCACGCACCACGGCTATCGGCCCGCCACGCGCAGCCTCTGGCGCAACATGTCCTGCCATGAGGCCATGAGTTGCTCCGGAGAATCGTCCATCCGTGATCAACGCGACCGATTGCCCCAATCCGGCGCCCATGATCGCCGCCGTCACGGCAAGCATCTCCCTCATGCCAGGCCCGCCGCTCGGACCTTCATAGCGGATGACCACGACGTCACCGGGCTTTATGCCCTCCTGCCGCACCGCCTCGAATGCCTGCTCTTCGCCGTCAAAAACGCGTGCAACGCCACGGTGAAACGTCGTGTTGTGTCCGACCAGTTTCATCACGCAGCCCTCGGGTGCGAGGTTCCCCTTAAGAACAACGATGCCGCCGCTCTTCTTTATAGGGTTCGTGAGAGCTCGCACCACCTCTTGCGCGGTCTGTTCGTGCGCGCGGTCGGCAATTTCGCCAATGGTCGCTCCGGTGACCGTCGCCGCATCCGCATGCAGTAGCCCGGCCGTTTTCAAGCGGCTTGCTACGAGCGGAGTGCCTCCCGCTGCAAACATGTCTGTTGCGACGAAGCGTCCACCCGGCTTCAGATCGCAGAGCATTGGAGTGCGCGAGAAGATGTGATCGAAGGCATCAATGTCGAGCAAGATGCCGGCCTCCCTGGCGATCGCGAGCAGATGCAGCACCGCATTGGTCGAGCCGCCCGTAGCTGCGACGCTTGCGATTGCGTTTTCGAGCGCGGGCCGGGTGATGATCTGGCGCGCGCGAAGACGCTTGCGCACCAGGTCCATCACCATCTCCCCGGCGCGCTCGCATGCATCGCCTTTCGTGGTGTCGGTGGCCGGAATACTTGAGTTATTCATGGGCGCAATACCCAGAAACTCGCAGGCGGTAGCCATTGTGTTCGCAGTGAACTGTCCGCCGCAGGCGCCAACACCTGGGCATGCGCCCTCCTCGAAGTGGCGTAACTGATCGTCGGAGATGTTCCCCTTGGCATGAGAGCCGACAGCTTCAAAGACGTCCTGTATGGTCACAGCACGGCCGTCGACGTGGCCCGGAGCAATCGAGCCACCGTAGAGGACGAGTCCGGGAATGTCGAGGCGCGCCAGCGCCATGACAGCGCCTGGAATCGTCTTGTCGCAACCAACAAGTACCACCAGGCCGTCGAAGAGATTGCCACGAGCGACCAGCTCGATAGAGTCAGCGATAACTTCGCGGCTCACCAGGGAAGCACGCATGCCCTCGGTGCCCATCGTGATTCCGTCGGAGATCGACACCGTGTTGAACTCCATGGGGGTGCCGCCGGACCGACGTATGCCGTTCTTTACGCGGGCAGCAAGGTCGCGAAGGTGATAGTTGCAAGGGCCAATCTCGATCCAGGTATTCGCCACTCCGATGATCGGCCGCGCGAGGTCTTCGTCGGTGAACCCGACGGCTTTCAGCATCGCTCTTGCCGGTGCGCGGTGCGCGCCGTCTGTCAGCGCCGCGCTATGAATCTTAAGATTCTCTCCCATTACCATTGCCTCGCCTGATCACCTGCTATTAGTAGTTCACTTCTCCCTGAATGAATCACGTGATTGGATCGATATATGCCACGCGCGTTTGCGCCAGGAGAAAGTTCCAAGAAATGTAAACCGGCGGGCCACAGCTTCCATAATAAATTCTTATGATTGCATGAAGTACATTAGGTGATGTTATAAGCGCAAGCGGTGTGGCAGGCGATAGTTGCTAATGATGCCCGGCAGCGGTTTTGAAGGCGTTTCGTTGGCCGAATGTCACTCGCCTTGGCAGATGGAGCGTCTGGCAGCGTGATGCCGAGCAGAAAAAAAGGCCGCCGGGCGGACCCGGCGGCCAGCGCGCGCGTGTCTAGCGGCGCAACGGAGAACTATATTGTCAGGCTGCGCGCCCGACATCGCGAACGTTCGATCTTTGCACAGCCGTTGGGGCAAACAACAGGCTTAGGCAGTAGACGCCGCAGAACCCCACAACGACGTACACGATTCGGCTTAGTACAGAGCCGTCACCGAAAATAGCGGCGACCAGGTTCCAGTTGAAAAGTCCCACGAGCAGCCAGTTAATAGCGCCGATGATGACCAACGCCAGTGCAGTTTTCGAAATCCCCGACATGTTTACCCTCCCGCGTTTTAGTTTCACTGCATTCGATGAGTGGTCTCGTGGCCTGTCCCCCTGAAACGAGAAGCCGAACACTGCGGTTTTCTTGTCGTTACAAGAATGGTGGGTGGTTTGAGTGCGAGGTTAAAGTAGCAGATAATGAGAGGCCAACCTTTGCCCAACGATCAGCTATGCGGATCTTGAGCGCACCGGAACTGGTTCGCCTCAAGCGTCATGTCACGAGGAACTCGGGGGAGGTTACTCCCATGGGAATTCAGCAACTTTCCTCTTTACGGGCGAGTCGTTCTGGCTGAACATTTGTGACTTGGCAGGAGTCACCTTAGCTATCACATATGACCGACTTTGGGGCCGACAAGACGAAGCGGGCAGGACGAGAGCGTCGCCGGTTCCGCCGCCGAAATGTTGTGGACCGCCAGATGGTAACAGTGGAACTGGGCGGCGGGCGGACCGGTATTCTCATTGACCTGAGCGAAAGCGGCATGGCGGTGCAGCCTTTCCTCCCGATTCCGGCCGGCACGGAACTGGACTTCCACTTCGATCTTCCACGCGGCGCCGGACGCATCGCGGGCAAAGGCAAGGTCAACTCCGCTACTCGCACAGGCCGCGTGGGCATTGAGTTCCTGCATCTCACGGACCGATCGTCATCGCACCTGGCGGACTGGCTTAAAGTGACGCGCGACCCTTTTGGTTCCGGCGAGGCGACCACGACTGCAGGCTCACAGCCAACGACGTATGGCACAAGCGCGAATGATCAACTCGATGCTGATGGCGCACTTGCCATGATTGCCGAGCGGGCGCGGGCGATGACCAGGGCTGATGGGTCCGCCATCATTGTGGCCGGCGCATTCTGGTATGTATGCCGGGCGAGTTCCGGCAGAGCTCCGGCTCCCGGTACTCCCGCTGCTGCAGATTCCAGCCTCACTGGCGAGTGTTTGCGCCTGGGTGTCACCGTTACTTGCAGGGACACAGCGGAGGATGAGCGTGTCAACGCTATGGCGTGTGAGCAACTGAAGGTGCGGTCCATAGCGGTTGTCCCAATTCTCGTGGAAGGACATGTCTACGGAGCCGTTGAAGTTCTTTCTTCCAAGGCCGAGGCGTTCACAGAAAGAGATGTCGCCCGAGTAGAGCAACTCGCTGAGATCGCTTCGGGGGTTCTGGCCGATGGCGGGCTTGCGGCTGAAGTGCGTGCCGACTAAGAGCGGATAAGTTCAACGTTGCTACCACATTTCCGGGGGCCATCACTTTGTCTCGCATTCTTGAACTGCTCCGGATCACTCCGTCTCAGGAGTCAGTCGACTACGTTGACAACAAGCAGCAATTCCATCTGTTCAATCTGATCACCGAGCAACGACACCCAACCACCTGGAATCTGAGTTCGATCCTCCACTCCGACCTTGAGCAGGGATTGCGAATGCTCGTGGCGGTTGATGCTGACGTGCAAAAGAAGGTGGAGGAACTTGCGAGCAATCCGGCTCTTCTCGAACAGGCCGTGCAGGCTGTCACGGATGCGATCCGATGGGGCAAAAGGATCTATTTCTACGGATGCGGGGCGACCGGGCGACTCGCAAAGCAAATGGAAAGCAGCTTCTGGCGGCCATTCTGGCGTCGTCTCAAGGAGGATGCATGCTGGGTGAAGCTGCGCGACCATTTGCCTCCGGATATCGAGGAACGCTGCATGGGGGAGATGACAGGGGCTGACCGCGCGCTAGTCAGCTCGCTCGAAGGCTTTGAAGACCTTCAGCTGATCGGGCGGTTGCAGCTCGAAGATCGAGGCGTCCAGCGAGGCGACGTTCTCTTCTGCGTGACCGAAGGCGGTGAGACTTCTTCCGTGATCGGCACCATGCTCGCAGCCGTCGAGCAGTATGGGCAGCTCTCAGAACAGGTGACCCGGGAAGCGCGAAGCCGACTCTACTTCGTTTACAACAATCCCGATGGTGTTCTGATGCCGCTTGATCGCAGCGCCGCTGTTATCAAGAACCCCGCCATAACGAAGGTCAATCTCGCCACCGGGGCGCAGGCGATTGCGGGGTCAACGAGGATGCAAGCCACGACTATTGGAACATTCATTCTTGGCGTGGTGCTTGAAGAGGCCCTGGCCCGGCTACTGGGCCAATGGCTAAGCCCGCCTGAGATGTGTTCGATAGGGTTCGAAGAGTTCTCAACCCTGAGTCGCCGGATTGCCAGTTTCGCAGCCGTTAGGGAGGGCGTAGCAGCGGCAGTTTCGGACCTGGCCGAGTTCACTTCGCTTGAAGCAGAGACGTACAGGCGACGCCATTTCAGTACGTACTTCGGTAAAGAAGCGCTCGTGACGGTCTTCATCGACAACACGGAGCGCAGCCCCACTTTTCGCCTTCCTCCGCTAGACAGAACGCACGATGCGGCGCGACGCTCCTGGGTGCAGGTGTGGACCGAGGCCGAAAATCTCAACCAGGGATGGCAAAACTTCCTCGGACGGCCATTCCGTGGCATGGATTCGGCCTTCTACAGGAACGCGTTCGAGACCCAAATCGATGATCACTATCTGAAAGCAGCGGCGTTGAACAGCCTCAACAATGCCGGTGACTCCGAACGCGACGCATACGACTTCTCGTTCTCTCAAGCGAACATCGAGCGACGGTCGCCCAGCCATGGCGACCTCGGGGTCGCGGTCATACTGGATGACGAACTGCAGGAGTTGAAAAGACCCGGGTCAGGCTTTTCCCGGTTCATCCACCTATGCCACGACCAGGGAGCTAATTTGGTCGTCGTAACCTGCTCAGCGTCCAACACGCCTGCTGAGATCACCGGCATTTCCGCCGGAGATCTGATTGTAGATGTACGCATCGGTCCGCAGCGGGATCCGCTCACTGTGCGCCGGCAGATCGGTCTCAAAATGCTGCTGAACGTGCACTCGACGGCCACAATGGCCCTGCTGGACCGCGTTGTAGGCAATACGATGACGAATGTCAGTCCCAGCAATCTGAAGCTGATCGGTCGCGCCACGTTTCTGATACAGACGCATGTGAACGATGCCCTGAGAAGCTCTGCAACGGGGCCGCAGCCACTCGCCTTAAGCTTTGGCGAGGCGAACGCTGTTTTGTTCGACGCAATCGACTATGTTCGTTCCCTCGGTACGACCCAGGCGCCCGAAGTGGCCCTGAGTATCGTTCGCATACTGGAAGCCGTCCGCGCAAATCGTACTGTCACGTGGGATGAGGCTCGAGTCGTGCTTGAGGAGCGCGGCCTGGCGGCCTACCTCTCCGCAGAGATGCACCAACAGGAATAGTCTGCAACCGAGGTGGAAACTCGTTCAGCATTAACTCTCTTGACATCGGGGTTAACAGTTTTCACACTTGCAGGGATGGCTGTTCAAGCCAGGAGCGATGGGAAGCGCGTCCCCGGGCGGCGAGTTTACTCGAATCGAGGGCATCGTGCGCCCGAAACTCCCCTTGAGACTTTGCTTCATGTTGTCGCACTCAACGTTGAGTCTCGTGCGCAACAGCAAAGGTACAGGCCTAGCGACGAGGACCTGAGGGAAGTCGTCTCAGCCCTCTATCACGTCGGTACCGGACGCTTCGAACTGGAACAAATCCTTAGAATGGCCGCACAACGTGCCCGTTCGATGACAGGAGCAACGGGCGCGGCGGTAGCGCTTCAGCATGGTGACAGTTTCGTGTGCCGTTGCAGCGCCGGAGAGAGCACACCTCCCATCGGCGCTACTTTTGGTTCGGATTCCGGCATTTCTGGCGAGTGCGTCCGAACAGCGCAGGTATTGTCCTGTTCGGATACCGACCTCGATGCGCGGGTAAATGCGACCGTTTGCTGCGAGCTCGGGATCCGGTCACTCATCGTTCTGCCGATATTCGGCCGCGGCACGGTGATCGGAGTCCTTGAGGTATTTGCGGGGCGACCGGGAGCTTTCCGGGAAAGCGACATCTATCTACTGCAGTTGGTTTCATCGTTGGTCGCGCATGCGCTGCAGACGGAAGCGTCGATAGGTGCTGCTGTACTCGAAGAACCAGTCGTTACGACCGCCTCGGACGTACGGCTAACTCGATTACCTGAAGTCGACACGTTTGCGCCCGCTCCTCTTCGCCTCCTCGCCGGGGTTGCCGCCAGCGCAATTTTGTTTTTGGGAGCGTGGTTCGCGATTACCCATAATCGGGGAGTGGCGCCCAGGCTCGACGCGGGCGCCGGCTCAGCAATCGCCACACCAGCGGTAAGTGCGCAATCAACTGCCGTTCCGGCGCTGGTAACCGGGATAGAGTTCAAGTCCCACAATGAATTTACTGCGGTAAAAATCAGGCTTTCATCTCCAGTGCGGCACACCTCGGGTAGGCTGCAGAATCCGGAGCGGATCTATTTCGATTTGTTCGACACCGATATGGCGGCAGCTCTGGGCGGACAAGCGTACGGCACCCTTGTTGTGAATGATGCGTACGTTGCGAAGATCCGTTCCCTGGGATCCCCCGGCCGTAGCACGCGTATTGTGCTCGACCTCAAGTGTGCCTGTGATTACACGGCCGTGCTGTCGACAAGTGCCCCTTATGATCTGTCAATCCTCGTGCAGCCGCCCCATGGCGTGCACCAACGCGGATCGCTGGGGAACGTAAGTTTTGTTCCGGCCTCTTTGGGTACGCAAAGAGGCATCGTAGGCGGCCTCACGATCGCCATTGACCCCGGGCACGGAGGCTCCGACCTCGGGACTACAGCTGCTGACGGGTGGACGGAAAAGGAACTCGCGCTGGACATCGCGCGTCGGTTGGCGGCTAAGTTGATTGGCGAAGCCGGGGTGAATGTTGTACTTACCCGAACGGATGATAGTTTCGTTTCGTTGCAGGAGCGGGACCGAATTGCAGCAGACGCTAAGGCAAACCTGCTGGTATCGATCCACGCAAACTCGAGCGGAGACCCACAGGCGAGAGGCGTGGAGACCTTCTACTATGCCCCTTTCGACTCGCAGCAACACGTGGCAGAGGGATCGCTACAACCGGTTTCCGTGGACAGCGCTGGTTCTCAGACCAAGGAGCTCGCTGCGTCGGTTCAGCGTGAACTCCATTCGTCGCTCAGCCACAAGGACAAGTCACTTCGGAACCGGGGCGTCAAGAAAGCACAGTTCGCACTGCTGGTGAATGCCGGGATGCCGGCAGTTCTCGCGGAAGTCGGTTTCATGAGCAGCCGGTTGGACGAGGGGGCGCTCTCACGGCCGGAAATGCGCCAGCTCATTGCTGACGCATTGTTTCGTGGAATTACGGCTTATATCGAGAGGAAGTCGAAGGCCGCGTCGCGAACTGCCGGAGAAAGCCTTTAGAGAATTTCCAGGAACTGCAAACCGTACTCGTAAGCGTTCCTGTACACGATCTTTGCCTGCAGAGGCGGTTGCGTTACATCTACAAACTCCACCTCCACAATCTCGCCGACGTCGAACTTGGCTGCAACTTCCACGCCCATGCCTCCGACGGCAACGACCGTGCAACGGCCGTCATACTTGCGGTCCGATCCTTCGACGGAAAGGCGAACCTTGGTATCAACCTGGAACCTATGGTATCGGCGCTGTGGTGTTGTGGTGGTCATAAGTTGCATGGATTCGGCTCAGGAATTGTAACAGTGGTCGGTTGCCTCCGAGCGACGTTTTCATCACGCCCAGGTTACCGACGACACTGGCTCGAAGATACTGCGGGTGCGGTCGAAGACTTCTGTTCTTTCTGATCACACGGAGGGGCCACGAATGGAGTATCAGGCGTTTGTGGATGAGACTGAGTTGCTGTGAAGAACCGGCAAAAGAACTGGTCGGGGCGAGAGGATTTGAACCTCCGACCCCCTGCGCCCAAGGCAGGTGCGCTACCAGGCTGCGCTACGCCCCGACACTCCGATTATAACGGAGGCATTCGTTGGCAAGAGCAAAACGTTGCCGAGTTTGTCGTTTTGCACGTTTTCTACACGTTCAAGCTATAATCTCCCATTGCGTGTATGAATCCGCTTTATGCCCTTGTGGCGTACGTTAGGAACCCGGTCGGAGAATTTGCGGAGAATCTCAGGAGGGATCTGAATCCTGAGCACCCGGATTTGCCAGCCCACATCACCATACTTCCACCGCGACACCTGCTCGGTACAGAAGCTGAGGCGCTCGAAGCGATCGAAGATGTGTGCCGCAAGGTGGATCCCTTCGAAGTGACTCTGGGCGACGTGGAGAGCTTCATGCCGATCACTCCCACCATATTCATACGAGTTGCCCAGAAGGCGTATCGGCTGCGTGAACTGCACGATCACATGAACACGGGTCCGCTGTTTACGGAAGAGCAGTGGCCCTACATGCCCCACCTCACGATCATCAAGATGTCGGAGATTGAAAGTGCCGTTCCGGCACTCGAAGTGGCGCGCCACAGGTGGTCTCGATATCAGGGCTCCAGATCGATTCTGATTGACCAACTGACGTTTGTCCGTGGTGGACGTAACCTTTCCGAGTGGGACGACTTGGCCCCAATTCCATTAGGGAAGAGCCTCGCTTCCCAGCCCGTTCGGTAGTTCCCCCGTCCAGTTGCCCTGGCCGCTCATCCGGACACGTTCCGAAGTACATGACCTTTGTTGACGTTGCGAACTGCAGCGGGGAGGCGTACATACAAGCATCGGGCTTTACCGCCGCACAGGCGGTCGCGAGTAGACCGCTGCGCCGAAGGATTCATACATGTATATCGGAGTCTATGGGTCGGGATATCTGGGCACGATCTTCGCCGCCTGCCTTGCCGATTTTGGCATTCCTGTCACCTGCTTTGATGACGACGTTTCCCGGGTGACATCCGTCGCCCAGGGTGAGGTCCCCTATTTTGAGCGGAATCTCAGCGAAGTCATGCGCCGCAATGTGCGTGCCGGGCGCCTGATGTTCTCAACCGAAGTTGAGTCAGCCGCCCGAAAATCGCAGGTGATCTTCTTTGCCCAGGATTCTTCGAACTACATTGAGGAGCGAGCGGTGAACGTGGCTGGGATGGCGGACGAAAAGGCGATCATCGTTCTGGTCACTCCGTCACCGGTCGGGACGGCCTCTCGCATTGAAGAAAAGCTGCGAGCGGCAGGCTCTTCAGTTGCGGTCGTGTCGCATCCAGCCTTCTTTACGGACGGCTGTGCTGTTGAAGACTTCAACTGGCCCGACAGGATACTGCTCGGGACGTCATCCGGACAGGCGGTCCTTACGCTCAAGCAGATCTACCGACCGCTGGTAATGCGCGGCGTTCCTATTATTGTGACGAACCATGAAACGGCTGAACTGGCGCGCGAAGCCTCGACCGCATTTGTCGCCACTAAAATTTCGTTCATCAACGAATTGAGCAGCCTTTGCGAACGGGTCAACGCGGACGCGGTTGATCTCGCCCTGGCGCTCGGACTCGACAAGAAGATCGCTCCGCGCTGTCTGCAACCGGGTGCAGGCTTTGGGGGCCCATTCGTTGAGAGCGACATGGATGCTCTCGTCCAACTCGCATCAGGGCAGGGCGTTTCACTGAAGATCCTCAGCGCTGCCCGCGAGGTAAACCGGTCGCTATCGGAACGCATCACGGGCAAGATTAGCCGGGCGCTTAACTCGATTCCCGGAAAGGAGGTGGGCCTGCTCGGACTGGCGTTCAAGCCGAACACGAACTCAGTCGCGGGTTCTTCCTCCGTCGAACTGGCCAGGAATCTTGCATCGAAGGGAGCTCAGGTTCGCGCGTACGATCCGGTTGCCATTCCGGAAGCTCTCCAGGAACTTGAAGCGATGGTGAAGTTCTGCAACGACGCTTACGCAGCGGCCGAGGGGGCAGACGCCATCGTGGTCGGTACCGGATGGCCAGAATTTCGTGCACTTGATTTCGAGAAGATCAAGCGCCTGCTCAAGCGCCCTATCATCATCGATACGAAAAATCTCCTGGATGCTGGTCGTATGCGCGCCATCGGGTTCCAGTATGTGGGCATGGGACGAGCCTGATCGCTAATGCAATTTCTGCCTCCGGGCGCGGCCTCTCCGCGCCCTATTTTTGCGCCTGAATACGACTTCCCGATACAGGACTCTGGTCAGTGCGGACCCGCAAAAGATGAGTCGCGGTCCTGATGGTCGGAGTTAGAATTCGCACGCCTCACAAAGGCGTGGTCCGAAGACAGTTCGAAGAATCGAGGCGCCGCATGCTGTCGTGGATCGGCGACCGGGTCATCGACGCGGTTGACCGCAGGTCTGCCCGGGTACTAATGCTGATATCGGTTTTTGTCATCTTTGGCGCTTTGGACTTTGTGATCGGCGCATTAATCAGCCTGACGCACGCGACCCTTTTGGTCCATGGAACTATAGACGCAACTGTTCTGGGCGGACTTGCAGCGTTAGCAGCGTGGCTTCTGCTCGAGGCGGCGAAGGAGCGTCGCAAGCGAATTGCCTTGCAGATGAAGGAGTCGGCTCGACTTAACCATGAGATTCGGAACGCCCTCGAGGTCATCGCGCAGGCGGGTTATCTGATTAACGACGTCGTGTACGGGCGAGCGGTCAGCGAGAGCATCGAACGGATCGAGCGAAGTCTTCGGGATCGAGGCGACTTTGGGGGCAAAAAGTAGAAAGCTGAGCTGCTTGCCCAGCTGGGCACAATGCATCCCAAAGGTAGCCGCAGTCATTTTGTTCCAGCGGCCTCTGGTCAGTGGACCGCGGTCACTTCTCCCATGGAGCTGAAACGCACCCCGGCGACGGACCTCCCCGATGCCAGCAAATTGCGGATCTTCTCGGGATTCGCTCCTGCCGCAGCGACCGCCTCACTAAAACATTCGAGCGCCTGGCGCATGGTCGTATCTTCAGGCAGGCGAAATATCCAAGGGATGTTCGTCGACGTGAGCGACCTGTCTGAGGAGATGGCCAGAACGGGAAGAAATGCCTTGACTGCGACCTGTTCGGCTAGATGGCTCTCATTTCTATCAAGAGCGATGATGCCGAGCACGCGCTCCTGGTAAACCGCGTTCACCAGGGCTGTAGAGGCCTTGCCCCAAGGTACGTCCGAAGCGACCGGTATCAGAGATATATTCTGGCCACGTCGGCGGGCTTCATCCATGACCTGTTGTGCTTCCGGTGAACGGACCAGTTCGGTAGCTTTGGGACCGAAGATTGCAATCCGCGTTTCAGGCGAGCCTGCATCGGGCAGTGTCGGACCTTTGTATTCCACTCCTTCTTCGCCGATCCGCGCGTATGGCTTCTCCATGGACGTGCGCCGATACTCTATCTTGCCGTCATGAACGGACGCGAGGAACATCGGAGCGATGTTCTTGCAATTCGGGTCGAAGACCATATCACCCGTCACGCCCTTGTATCGTTCAATCCCGGTCAGCGCGTCTCGAATACGGCCACGGTTCAGACCCGCCTGGCAGATGGAGCGGAGTAGCGCCTGCATGGCATCGTAAGCGAGGGCCGAGAAGTGGTCTGGTTGTTCGTGGTATTTCTGTTCAAACCTGGTCTTGAAATCGATCCAGGCACTGTCCTGACGCGAGGGGTCGTAGGGGTACAGGGCTTCGAACCCTTCGGCCGCTTCTCCCGCAAGCTGCACCATCTGTTCGCCTACTGTACGGTGACTCCCGAAAACCCGCTGCTTCATGCCAAGTTCGCGCATCTGCCTAAGGATCATCGCCGCGGGCTTCTCGTCGGTCCACAGCACAATGCCGTCTACGCGTGAATCCTGTATCACTCGGAGTTGCCGGCGATAATCGGTGTCGCCCGGCATGAACTTCTGTTCAATGACGAGTGGATGGCCCAACCGGCGCGAGGCGTCTTTAAACTTGATAACGCCGAAGCGGCCGTAACGGTCATTCACGCGAAGAATAGCGATGCGCTTCAGACCGAGTTCGGTGTAGATGTGGCGCGCAAGCGTGTAACCCTGCACTCGATCGTCCTGAATGTCCGTGAAGTACCAGGGGATGATGGTCTCGGGAATGGTCGGATCAGTCGAGGCGCTGTTGATCAACGGAACTTCAGCCTTGAGCGTCACTCGCAACGCTATATGAGTGGTATCCCCGCTTATCGATCCAAACATGGCCCAGACCTTCTCGTCATAAGCCATTTTGATCACTTCGTTGCTCGATGCTCCCCAGACGGCTGAGTCGTTGTGAAGCATCAGCCGAAACGGCTTCCCGCAATACCCGCCTGCCGCATTCGCCTGGTCGACGGCCATCTGCGCGCCGTGCAGCATGCGTTTGCCCCGAGCCTCGTCGGGGTGGTTCGCCAGCGGCCCGATGAATCCGATTCGGATCTCATCAAGCGACTTCAGATCCGCGTCCGGCACTTCGCGAGCCGCGCCGTTATATTCCACCAAGTCCGTGTAGTGCTCGTAGTAGGGCTTCGTAAATTTCGAGAACGGGCGCAGATCATCGGGCGCCCCGGCATATGGCACCAACGTGCGCTTTGCCGGGCGGCCAGGCGGGTTTGCCCCGCAGGAGCAGGTGTTAGGGGCCTGCGCTTGTGCCGCGACGGCAACCATCAAGGCGAGTGCTGCGGAAAGGAACGCGCGCATCTCCTACTCCTTATGCTTTTCGTGGAACATCGCAATGGCTTCGATCTCGACCAGCAGTTCAGGCCGGCAGAGCTTCGCCTGGATGCCGGTGGAGGCCGGCAGAGGATCGAGGCCCTGTGCCTTGAAAAAAACCGTGCGCTCTTCGTTGAAGGCGGCGTAATCGCGATCAATGTCCCGCAGGTAACAGGTCGTGCGCACGATGTCCTTCCACGTCGCGCCTTCCGCCTCCAGCAACTTCGTGATGTTGTGGAAGGTACGCCTGCACTGGGCACGGAAGTCACCCACGTGAACGGTTTCGCCCGCTTCATCTATGCTTGCCGTGCCCGAAATGAGGAGGATCACCAGGCCGTTCAGGTCGAGACGCATGCCGCGCGAGAAGGAACTCGGGCGTGCATAGTCGTACGCTTCATTAAGCACTTCGAGATTTGTGATCGGACGCTTCTTGATGGGTGCCTTCACCACTTCCGCCAATAATTCCGCTACATTCATGGATCCCCCTAAAAATGATTGCCCGCGAGTTTAGTGCTGCCGAATACCGTGACTCAGACCATGTGCAGTGGCGACCCAGATGTCATCGCCCTGGAAATCGACACCAAGGATGTAGTTGTGGGCCGGCGCCGTGTCGACGTCCACTGACGTGACGTTGCCGCCGGCATCGCGTACCAGCATCTCAGGTTTGCCGTTTTCGAGTGACGGCCGGTAGACCGCCCAGTTCGTGCCGTCGTAGTAAGCAAGGCCCTTGTCGGTTGAGAACCAGGCGCGTTCACCGTCGACAGCCTTGACCTGATTCATGAAGTTACTGGGCAGGCCGCTGTCCTTGGTCAGGAAGTTGTGCCAGTTGCGGCCGTCGTAGCGGCTTGCACCAAAATACGTAGCGACCCAGAGTATTTTGTCGACGTAACTGACGGAGGTGGTGATCTCGTGGATGAGTCCCTGGTCTTTGAACAGGACCATTTCGGTTTCGCCGTCGGGGTCGTTATAGTCCTTCCAACGCTCGGTCTTGATGTCGTACTCAAGAACGCCGCCGCCCCAAACCGCGTAATAAACCTTGTCATCGCCGGGG
>JAEZPW010000046.1 GCA_023441255.1 Acidobacteriota bacterium | reverse complement strand
TGTGCGCGTCGTTCCTTCCGGGATCAGATGCGCCGACCGCGATAAGGCAGACGGTGAGGAATTATGCCTGCGCGAACGGCGTTCTGCTGGGGGGAGGGGGTGCCGCCTGCGCCGGCGCGACCAGGTCTTGCACGGGTGCGGTCATCGGCGTCAACCAGGCATTCCCTGTCGGAACTGCACCGAATGGTGCGGTTGTATATGGAACACAAGTGACGGTGACGTGCACCTACACGTTCGGGTGGATCCCGAATCTGGCGTACATAAACATCGCGAGCAACACGGTCACGCTCGGGGGATCGGCGGAATTCCAGAACGAGTGGTGAGAGACGGGCCACACGATTCTTCGCTGCGGGCGCGAAGAGTTGAGGACCGATAAAGTTCGAAGGATTTCTAGGAGGAGTGATGAACCGGAATCGGCTCATAGTGATCGCACTCGTGGCGGTCGGGCTGGCAGCATTCGTAAGCTTTTCGATCTATCGCATCATGCGCGTGGCGGTAGGCAACAAAGCGGGAGTCGCCACTACGACGGTGGTGGTGGCTGCCGCAGACTTGCCGGTCGGCACCAAGTTGGAAGAGAGCGACCTTCGGCTGGCGCAGTACCCGGCGTCGGACTTGCCGCCCGGAGCATTCACGGCTATCTCGCAAGTTGTGGGAAGAGGCGTGGTGGTGCCGGTGGTGAAGAACGAGGTTGTGCTTGACCAGAAGCTGGCTGCCGAAAGTGCCGGCGCCGGCTTGCCATCACTCATACCGACCGGATTCAGGGCCGTGTCCGTGAAGGTGAACGACGTGATCTCGGTGGCTGGATTCGTAACGGCCGGGACGCGGGTTGACGTAATCCTGACCGGTAATCCTGAGAAGACCAACGACCCCGCGAACATAACGACGGCGACCGTTCTTTCGAACGTGCAGGTGCTGGCGGCCGGCCAGAAGCTGCAGAAGAACGACCAGGGCGAGCCACAACAGGTGACGGTGATCACGCTGCTGGTGACGCCCGAAGACGCCCAGAAGCTCACGCTGGCCAGCACGGAAGGAAGAATTCAGCTGAGCCTGCGCAATCCGCTGGACACGGGGGCGGACAAGGTCGCAGTGCTGAAGAACGCCTCACTCTACCGCATGGGCGAAGCGCCTAAGGCGGCGGAGCGTCCGGTAAGACATTTCGCGAAAGTCACCCCCAAAGAGCAGCCGTCGGCACCCGCGCCTTACGTGGTGGAGATGATCCGCGGCGAAAAACGCGATTTGGCGAAATTCTAAGCAGTGGGATCCAGATCTTTTGATCGGAGATGATAATGCGATTTCCGAAGATGGTAGTTCCCCTGTGCGCCGTCGCAGTGCTGTTGAGCGTGGCGACCATGTCGTTGGCGCAGACCGCTTCCGAAGCCGGGGCACTGCAGCCCAAGGCTACGCCCGCGCCGCTGGGGAATACAGCGGGTAATGCTATTCAGTCAGCCGGGCAGGCGATGCAAGGTGCGACAGAGAACCAGGCGCCCGCACCCCAGGCGCAACAGCCGGCAGCCCCGGGCCAGGTTCCGGCGCAGGTAACAGAGCCCGGGCCGAGCCAGGCGGAGTCGCAGGTTTCGGCGCCTCTGCGCGTCATGGTCGGCAAGTCGTTATTGGTGACGACCACCGACAAGCTGCGGCGCGTATCAGTGACCGATCCCACAGTGGCGGACGCGCTGGTGGTAACGCCCACGCAGGTGCTGGTGCATGGACGTTCGCCGGGCGAAGTGTCGCTGATTCTGTGGGACGAGCAGGAGCGGTCGCGGAGCTTCGACCTGCGTGTGGACGCCGACGTGACGGCGGCGGCGCAGGAGATCCATCGACTGTTCCCGTCGGACAAGATCGACGTGGAAGCGTCTCGCAACGCGATCGTCGTCTCAGGCCACGTGGCCACGAAGGAAGACGCCGAACGCGTGGGCCAGATCGCCAGCGCCTATACGAAGAATGTAGTGAATGTGCTCACCTTCGGGCCCGTCGGAGCGCAGGAAGTGCTGCTTGAAGTTCGCTTCGCCGAAGTAAACCGCACGCAGCTGATGGAGTTGGGAATGAACCTGTTCTCGACGGGCGCGGCGAATACCTTCGGTTCGATCGGCACACAGCAGTTCGGCGCACCGAGCGGTGCCCGTGTGGGCGCAATTCCGTCGAACGTCCAGACCGGCGGACAGGTGCAAGGCAATTCGGTGACAAGCGGATCGATCGGAAGCTCGCTGACCGGCCAGCCGGCTAGCTTCGGCTTCAACGATCTGCTGAACATTTTCCTGTTCCGAAGCGATATCAACCTCGGCGCCGTGGTGAGGGCATTGCAGCAGAAGAACGTGCTGCAGATCCTGGCCGAACCGAACCTGATCGCCGTGAATGGCAAGGAAGCAAGTTTCCTGGCCGGCGGAGAGTTCCCGTTCCCCGTGGTGCAGGCGGGCGGCGGATTCAACTCGGTGACGATCCAGTTCAAGGAGTTCGGCGTGCGGCTGAACTTCACGCCGCTGATCATGCCGAACGGCAACATCCACTTGCAGGTGAAGCCTGAAGTGAGCGCGCTCGACTTCTCGAACGCCCTGACGCTATCGGGATTCGTGATTCCCGCGCTGAGCACGCGACGCGCAAGCACGGAGTTCGAAATTCAGGACGGCCAGAGCTTCGTGATCGCAGGGCTCATGGACAACAGGGTGACGGACATCATGAACAAGGTACCCGGCCTCGGTGACATTCCGATACTGGGAACCCTCTTCAAGAGCAAGAGCCTGCAGAAGAGCAAAACTGAACTGATGGTGCTGGTGACAGCACATAAGATCAACCCCGCCGCACAGCCTGCGACGTTGCCGAGCTTCCCGAAGCCGTTCATGGACCAGCAGCAGGGACAGCAACCGCAACAGCAAGGGCATCCGGGCGGCGGAAAGTAGAGAAATAGCGCCCGGCCTGTGGCGGGCCGGGTTCGACGAGACTGGCCGAGCGGCCGCAAGAATGGAGTTCGAGTATGAAGAACCGTTTGCGTCATTTGACTGTCAGGAAGATCGGGCGAGAGTCTGGCGTGACGATCGCCATGGTGGCGCTTTGCATCGTGGTGCTCTTCATCTTTGCGGCCCTGGCCGTTGACATGGGAATTCTGTATACGGCACGCACGGCAACCCAGCATGCGGCAGATGCGGCTGCGCTGGCGGGCGCCTACACGTTCGTGGGCCTGTCACAGGCGGCACAGCCTGCCACTGCGGAGGCCGCGGCCAGGTCCACGGTGAGCAAAGCAAACGTACTGGGAAAGGCAATCGATGGCGCATCGGTGACGGTCGCCGTGGATACTACGAACCGGCAAGTGACAGTGACAGTGCCGCGAGTCGGAGCCAACGCAGTCGAAACGTTCTTCGCCCACATCATGGGGATCAACAGCGTGGCGGTGGCCGCGACAGCGACTGCGCAGGCGTCCAAGTCGGCTACGGGGACTACGTGCCTGCGACCGCTCTATATGCCGATCACGGCCGGTTATACGGTGGACAAGAACACCGGGTACTGCACCGGTCTGCCCATGTTCGCCAACCTGGAATTGACAGCGTACGGACAGAGCCTGATCGGGGACGAGATGCGGCTGTGGAGCGATATCGTTCCGGGACAGTGGGGATTGCTGGACATTGCCGGAAATGGCGGTAGCGGCATCAGGACAACGCTGTCCCAGTGCAGCAGCGACTATGGGTTGCAGGCTGCCTGCAATACGGCCATCCCGGTGGACACGAAGACCGGCCGGAACGTGGGACCGGTCACGCAGGGCGTCCAGACGCTGATTGACGCCACCAATGCGGGAAAGTGTCCGGCAACTGGGGCTGACTGGATCGAAACTGTTGACGATTTGTCGCGGCCTGATCCAGACAACCCGGGCACGTACTTCAAGAAAGCCGTGTTTAGCAACGGCGTACCCCAAATCCATGATGGGCAAACGGGCAACCTGATCACCAGCAGTCCGAACATCGTGACCGTTGCGGTGTGGGATTGCCTGCATGAAACAGTAGATCCCGGCAAACAGTCGGTAACGGTGAAAGGCTTCGCGTCGGTATTCATCCAGTGCGTCACGAAATCGGGATCGAACAACTACATTCAGGGATTCATGCTGGGCGCCGGTTCGTGTGGGCCCGGAGACACAACGGGTACTGGTCCGCAGGCTATTCCGGTGCGGCTTGTGCAGCCGCCGGGAACAACGGGCGGCGACTAGAACATGGGTGCTTGAGTTGCTGGCTTACAGCGAGTCAGCGTAACCGAACCGATTAGAGGAAGGTGTAGAAAATGCCAGAACTGGCAGTAGCAATCCTGGCCAGTGACGACGAACAGCGGACGCTTCTGCAGATGCTGGTGGACGGCAGTGGTGTGGGCCGTACAGTCCAGAGCTTCAACGGGTATCCGATCAGTGCCACGGACATAGTAGTGAGACGTATTCAGGACCAGCGGCCCGAGGTAATCGTAGTCGATATACCGGGGAGAGAGCCGTCCGGTGCGCTTCGAGCTCTGGAGTTGTTGCACCAGGAATGTGCAAAGGCGGCGCTGTTCGCTGTCGGTGAGCTTTCGCAACCTCAGACCATCGTAGCGGCCATGCGCACCGGGGCGCGTGAGTTCATTGAGCGGCCGACGTCGGCGTCGAGCCTGCTGGAAGCGCTGCTGCGCGTCACGTCGGCGCAGCGCAAAGGAACATCACAGGACAAACGCGGCAAGTTGTTCACGGTGCTGAATGCAAAAGGTGGCAGCGGAGCAACCACCGTGGCGGTCAACACGGCGTTGTCGTTGCAGACGACGGTGGGCAGCACGGCACTGGTGGATCTGGCTCCGATGGGCCACTCTGCCCTGCACCTCAACCTGAAGCCGACGTTCACGATCACGGATGCGATGCGGAACCTGCACCGCCTCGACCTCTCGTTGCTGGAGAGTTTCATGGTGCGGCATCCGGCGGGCCTGCAGTTGCTGGCAGGTTCGGCGACCCCTTACAACGCCGAGCCGGCGGTCGGCGAGTTGGCAAAGCTGTTCGACCTGCTGGTGGGCAGCTACGGCAACGTGGTAGTGGACGCCTCGAGCCGGGTCGACAGCATCACGCGGCTGGTGTGCGAGCTTTCGGACATGGTGATGATCGTCGCGTACACGGACGTCGCATCGCTCTGGAGTGCATCGCGGGTGGTTCAGTACCTGGGCGAGAATGGCGGAAACACGGAGCGCATCCGGCTGGTGCTGAACCGCTACCGCAAGATTTCCGGGTTCTCGGAGGCGGACGCCGAAGCCGCCACGGGCGCCAAGCTCATCTGGAAAATCCCCAATCAATATCCCGCTGTTTCTGCCGCAATCGACCGCGGCGTTCCCGTAGTCATGCAGAATCATTCAGACATTTCACGTTCATTCAACGGGCTGGCTGCTGCATTGGTTGAAGCCGGCGATTCGAAGCGTCGGAGCTGGTCCATCTTCAAGACGACGGCATAGGAGTAAGAATGTTGAACGTTCAGGCAATCAGCAGCGACTACCAGCAGGTGAAAGCCGACCTGCACAAAAAGATCCTTGACCGCCTGAACCTGGAGAAACTTGGACGCACGCCGAATGATGCGGCGCGAGAAGAAGTTCTCCAGGTAGTGAGAGCCGCCATCACGAACGAAGCAGTTCCGCTCAGTTTTTCGGAGCGGGAGCGGCTGGCACGCGAAATCCTGGATGAGATTTTCGGTCTGGGGCCGTTGGAGCCTTTGCTCAAGGACCCATCCATCTCCGATATTCTCGTCAACCGCTTCAACCGGGTTTACATCGAGCGCGCCGGCAAGCTGGAGCACACTGCACTCACATTCAAGGACGATGCGCACCTGATGCAGATCATCGATCGCATCGTATCGCGAGTAGGCCGCCGAGTGGACGAGTCTTCGCCTATGGTGGACGCCCGCCTGCCGGATGGCTCCCGCGTCAACGCCATCATTCCTCCGCTGGCGATCGATGGTCCTTGCCTTTCCATCCGCCGGTTCGGCCGCGATCCCCTCACTGCGCGAGACCTGCTGGACAACAAGACCCTCACGGAGCCGATGCTGGAGTTGCTGGCCGCCATGGTAAAAGGACGGCTGAACATCATCATCAGCGGCGGCACGGGCGCCGGCAAAACGACCCTGCTGAACGTACTCTCCGGATACATACCGAACTCAGAACGAATCGTCACCATCGAGGATGCAGCCGAACTGCAGATGCGCCAGGAGCACGTGGTAAGGCTCGAAACGCGTCCACCGAACATCGAGGGCAAAGGCGCGGTGCGCCAGCGCCAGCTCGTCATCAACTCGCTGCGTATGCGCCCGGACCGGATCGTGGTCGGCGAGGTGCGCGGCGACGAAGCGTTCGACATGATGCAGGCCATGAACACGGGCCACGATGGATCGCTGACAACCGTCCACGCGAATACGGCGCGGGACGCGCTGTCACGCGTCGAGAACATGGTGTCCATGGCCAACCTGAACATCCCGGAACGGGCAGTGCGCACGCAGATCGCATCGGCAATCAACGCAGTAGTGCAGATCACACGATTGCCTGATGGCAGGCGCAAGGTCACCAGCGTCGCCGAGATCTCCGGTATGGAAGGCGATGTGATCACGATGCAGGATGTCTTCATCTTCGAACGGCATGGAGTAACCGAAAAGGGCCTTGTAAGAGGTGCGTTCAAGGCCACCGGCATACGTCCGAAGTTTACCGACCGGCTTGCCGCCGCGGGCTACCGGCTGCGTCCAAGCCTGTTCGATTCCACGGTCGAGGTGTAGCCCATGCTGCTGCTCGTAGTCATCGCGGTCTTTCTGCTGGTGGTGCTGCTGGTGTTCGTGTTCGCCTACACGGTCGACCAGAAGCGGGCCACATCGAGAGTGCTGCACGAACGACTGAGCGCCGTGCAACAGGCCACGGCTCGCGGAGATTCGCAGGAGCTTGCGTTACTGCGGGATGAGCTGCTGAGCGAAATTCCCGCGCTGAACCGCCTGCTTTCGCGGTCGCGCCGCATATCGCGCCTGCAGAGGTACCTCTCTCAGGCAGACATGAAGGTACGGGCGGGCAAGTTCCTGTTGATTTCGGCTTGCTGCGGCTTTGGCGCATATTTCGTCACGTATCTCGGGTTTCGTTCGATATTTCTCGGACTGGTGATCGGGATCATCTTCCTGCTGGCGCCGTTCGGTTATGCGGCTTACCGCCGGTCGCGTCGCTTTCACCAGTTTGAAGCGCTGTTCCCGGAAGCCATCGACCTGCTGGGACGTGCGGTAAGAGCAGGTCACGCCTTCACCACCGGACTCGAACTCATCGCGGACGAAATGGAGGAACCTGTCGCGGGTGAGTTCCGAAAACTTTTTGAAGAGCAGAAGTTCGGCTTGCCGGTCCGCGATGCACTTCTCAACCTGGCAGAACGCATTCCGCTCATGGACGTGAAGTTCTTCGTGACGGCAGTGATGCTTCAGAGAGAGACGGGCGGCAATCTCGCTGAAATCCTGGACAAGCTTTCATACGTCATTCGCGAGCGCTTCAAGATCCTGCGCCAGGTGAGGGTCTTCACCGCCCAGGGCCGCCTGACCATGATGATATTGATGTCCCTGCCGCCGGGAATCACGATCATGATGTACCTCATGAACAGAGACTTCATCATCATCCTGTTCCGGGATCCCCTGGGACACTTGCTTCTTGCGACCGGCATTGCCTTGCAGTTCATAGGCTTTCTGCTGATCCGCAGGATCATCAACATAAGGGTGTGACGATGCAGATCCTGCTATGGGCATTACTCTTCGGCACGACATTCGTGGCAGTGTTCGCCATTTGCGCGGCCGTCCTGGCGCCGACGTCCACAATCGGCATGCGATTGCGCTCGCTTGTGCCGAACAGGCAGGAGCGCGAAGTCAGGGCTACGCTGGAAGACCGCTTGCAGGAGCGGGTGATGGAACCGCTCAGCAAGGTGCTGCCGAAATCGCCAGATGAAGTATCCACCACGCGTCAGTGGCTGATGCAAGCGGGTTACCGCGAAACCAAACACGTCACGTTCTATTTCGCCTTCCGCGTTCTGCTGCTGATTGTCGCGGTGCTCTTCATCATTTCCTCCGGCCTGATCATCAGGCAGACGATGCCGGCGCTGGCGCTCGTCGTCCTCGCTTACATGCTTCCGCGCTTCGTGTTAAAGCGCATGATTACTGCGCGCCAACTGAACCTCAAACTTGCCTTGCCGGACGCGCTCGATCTCACGGTCATCTGCGTAGAGGCTGGTCTCGGACTTGATCAGGCCATTTTCCGCGTAGGACAGGACCTGCAGTACGCGCATCCTGCGCTGAGCGACGAGTTCAACCTTGTGAACCTGGAGATGCGCGCAGGCAAAGGGCGTGCCGACGCACTCAGGAATCTCGCGAACCGAACCGGGGTCGACGATATCCGCGCCCTTGTAGCTGTGCTCGTGCAAACCGACCGCTTCGGAACCGGTATTGGACAAGCGCTGCGGGTGCACTCGGACGCACTGCGGACTGAAAGGCGACAGCGAGCTGAAGAACAGGCCGCCAAAACAACGATCAAAATGGTGCCGGTGCTTGTGTTTTTCGTCTTCCCGTCGATGTTCATCGTCAGTCTGGGTGCGGCATTCATTCAACTCATGCGCAACCTGCTTCCAGTGATATCGAAATGAGCTTACAGAGCTGGGAACTCATCATATTGGCGGTTTTATTGATCCTGGGGCTGGTGGTCTACAACCGTGCCGGCCAGCGCCCATAGGAGATGCGATGACGGGCAACGCGCGCCGGGGATACGCGTTCAACCGAACACGCCAGACGTTTCTTGCCACAGAGATGCGCATCGCGAACACACACCTGACGCGATTGCGCGGGTTGATCGGGACGCGTGCGGGCGCCTTTGGGTTCGGACAAGGCCTGTGGATTGTTCCCTGCCATGGCGTGCACACGTGGGGGATGCGCTTCGCGCTTGATCTGGTCTACCTCGATGCAAACGACGTTGTGGTCCACCTGGAGGAGAACGTCAAACCATGGCGGTTCGCCCCCATACGCATGGACACCGCGACCGTCGTTGAACTGCCCTGGCACACTGTCTGGAACTCCGGCACGAAGATCGGAGACCAGATCGAGATGCACGTGGAGAAGAGCGACAAGGACTCGAGGAAAAAGGTGGTAGCCGTATGACGTTGGGCCCCAAGCTGCTGGTGGCATGGGAACCTCGATGGGAAGGGTTTGTCAGCGCAATCCGGCCGGCACTTTCGCGTTCGGCCCCGCGCCTGAGCGCCGAGTGTGACGCCGGCCTGAATGCAGGACGAATGACGTTCGCCTCGTTCCTGCTCCACGCGGCAATTGTTTTTGTGATGATCGCCGTGTCGGCGCAAAGTCTGCGGATGCGGGGCTACGAGCGCGTGGATCCCTACGATGCATTCGAACCTTCCGAGTACCACATCATCTACTACCGCGGGCAGGAATTGCCGGAGATGAAGGACGCCGGAGGGGCGGAGTCGGGCGCCAGCGGCTTGTCCGGGGGCCGTGAACTCTACAGTCCGACGCAGGTCATCCGCATCGTACGTGGAAACAAGCTGGTGGAAACCGTTGTCGACTCACCGAGTCTCAAACTCCCACACACGAATGAGGCTGTTGCGAATGTATTGTCGTTGCCCGCGGGGCCGGCCGCAGCGCCCCCGATGACCGGGTTGCGTTCTCTGATGGCAAGCGCCAATCTCGCCCCGGCGGTGACGCCCGTTCCTGCTGCGCCTGCGGTGGTGCACGAACGCCTGAACGCTCCGCAGATGAACGCATCGGTGGCGGCGCCCGCACCGAACGTAGCACGGGACAGGCTGAATCTGCCGCAGATGGACCAGGGCGTCGCGGCGCCGGCGCCCAACGTGTCGCGAGACAAGTTGGCCATCCCTGCCATGGTGCAGAACGTGGCTGCACCCGCGCCCGATGCTAAACGACAGATTGCGGGAATGAGACTTCCGGATACCGGCAGCCTGCAACCGGTAGAGGCTCCCATCACAGCGGCGCCGAGAGACATCGGACATACTCCGAAGTTCTCTTTACCTGCCAGCGGCGTTGTCGGACCTTCGCCCAGCGCTTCCCTGCCCGTGGGCAACAGGAACGTCGATGGGCCGATGATCGCGTCCGTGCAGGTGGTGGAAGTGGTTCCTCCGGCGCCACAGGTGGGTGGTGGAGGCGGAGGTCGCCCCGGCGGAGGCGGTACAGGCGGGGCAAACGGCGATTCCGGGGCAGGCATGATCGGGTCGGCGTTGAAGGCGCTGAACTCGGTGATAGGTACACTGGGCGCTTCTGGCCCCGGAGCGGGCGGCTCCGGCAATAGTCCCGGTGGAGGCGGAATCGGACTGATAGCTTCTGCACACCCGGGAAGCGTGGTGGGAGTACCCGGAAACGGTGAGCCGGGGGCTATCGCGATGTCGCCCAATGGGGGCAACGAACTTGGGATGGGCGGATCTGGCGGCGGTTCGGGTATCGGACACGGAACCGGACCGGGCAGCGGCACGCAAGGAAACGGGCCGGGCGCGGCAAACTCAGGTTCAGGACTCGGCGTGGGCGGCGTGCGACCGGGAACGACTCTGGGCCCCGGACCGGGCGGAAGCGGGTCCGGAGCAGGATCGCCCGGCGGCATTCAGGGAGTGAGTATCCACGGTGGAAAGGTCACGCTTCCAAGTTTCGGCACCGCGAGTTCGACGCCTGGAATACCAACGCGGGGCCCCAACGACAAGCGCAATCCGCCGGCGATCACCATCATTGCGACGTCACGTTCGGGCGGCGCTGTCGACCTTTACGGCGCGCTCAAAGGCACCAAGGTCTACACCATCTATATCGACACACAGATCGGCATGGCGGTGTTGCAGTACGCCGAGCGAGCACAGAGCGCCGGCGAGTTTTCGGCAGACCTGACCGCGCCTGAAGTGATGAATTCTGATGTGCCGTCGGACATACCGAGGTCGCGCGTGCTGCTGGCCTGCGTCATGGATAAGACGGGTGCGCTGAAGAACGTTCGCGTGCTCGATTCGGTAAAGGCCGAGGTAACACAACGCGTGATTGCGGCGATCTCAAGATGGCGCTTCCGGCCCGTACTGCGGGGAGATGAACCGGTCGATGTGGACGCGATCGTCGGGTTCAACATTGACACGGCGGACCACCGATGATGGTCGCGGCTTCGTCGCGTTAACTGCGCGAACGTGGGCGCCAAGAGTTGCTGTTGTGTTCGTCCCCAAACGAAACGGCCTGTGAGCATGTCTCACAGGCCGGTTTTTCTGGGGTAGTGAATCGGCTGCTACGCGCTTCGTTTGCTCCGAGCTTTAGTCTCGTCCGCTACTCGGAGACCTTGTACAGCACGCTCGCGTGTGGCTGCAGCGTGACTTCAAGTAATTTCGCCTTGCCTATTTGTTTTCTCTCCCACAGGTCGCGAATCGTGTAACTGGCTCCGGCGAGGCCGAGGTCCTTCCACTCGTACTTGATCGTCTGCGGAGTGTCGCCGATGTTAAACACGGCAAGATAGGTTCCCTTGCCGTTCTCGGGTTTCGCGCTCCAGACGACTGTGTTGTCGGTTTCGATGATCGGCCGATTTCCGGTCGAATGCTGATCGACTTCAATGACCTCGGGGTTGGTGAGGAGAGACGTGGTGAACCGGTCGCTGCTCGGGAGATCGCCGCCCATCATGAGTGGCGAGCGGAAGATGGACCATAGCGTAATGAACGTGCGCTGCTCGTCGCCAGTAAATGCGCTCTTGCGCGCAGTGCCCAGTCCGGGCCGAGGTCCCAGATAGCCGACGGTCAGCATGTCGGCGTCTGGCCAACGTCCGGCAGATGCTTTCCCTACCCAGCGCGACAACATAGCGAACTGCGCTTTCAATCCCTGCGACCATTCGTTCTTCGGGTCAGGTCCCCAGTGATCCCACACGTCGTTGGAGACACGCCACATGTTGGCGTACTGGCAAGCGTGGTCGAATTTTTCGATCGGCGTCGGTCCCGGTGAAAGGCTGAGCACGATCGGACGTCCGGTCTTCTGCAGCGCAGTGCTGAGCATGCGGATTTCAGAGTCAAGGTACGGGCTGGAGATGCAGTCAACCTTGATGAAGTCAACGCCCCAGCCGGCATAGAGTCGGGCGATGGAATCGTAGTAGGCCTGGCCCGCTTCGTTGTCCCGGATGCCGTAGTTGTCCGGATTCCAGGCACAGGTGTCGGACGTGTTGGCTGCCTCGGATGCCTGGAAGCGCGAGTCGGCAATGGGGAGATTCTTCGCCACGGCTTCACGGGGAATTCCGCGCAGGATGTGGATGCCGAACTTGAGTCCGAGTGCGTGCACGGAGTCTGCGAGAGGCTTGAATCCGACCTCACCAGTTGCCGAAGGGAAACGGTTCGCGGCCGGAATATAGCGTCCATCCTTGCTCAACGTGTAAATCCAGGCGGGCTTGCCGCCGCTCTCGGGATTCTGAAGGAACCAGCCTTCATCGATGACGACGTACTGCCATCCGTGCTGCTTGAGGTTCGTGGCCATCCATCGCGCATTGGCGAGGAACTCGCCTTCGTTGATCGAAAGGCCGTAGGAGTCCCAGCTGTTCCATCCCATGGGAGGAGTGGCAGCGACTGATGGAGATGAGGACTGTGCCGGAAGACTCAAGCACGAAAGAATGACGACAACCAGCAGGGCAGCCAGACGGCGCATAAGTTCTCCGCAAAGATGATTTCCGGAACTCGCAACAGTGTAGTGCAGACGAGGGCCGGGAGGGTACTGCGAGTTCATGCGCGGCGGGCGTGTTGCTGTCGACAACACGGGCACAAGCAGAGCCCCGCCCAAGTTGAGCTTGGACGGGGACAGTAAAAGTGATGTGGGTCCGTTTCTATGGACGAATGAGGTCGTGGACTACGTCGATGATGCGCTGCGTGCGTCGGTCAACGATAACGACAGCACCGGCGATGATGCCCCTGGTGTAGTCGGAGGGCAGCGGCGAAAGTCTGCGGTCGAGGTCAGTGGGAAAAGGCGTCAGGCGTTTCTGAAGACCGGGAGGAAGCGTGCCGTTCCGCTGCAATTGCTTCTGCAGTCCCGGAGGCAGGTTGCCGCCGCGCTTGGCGAGTCCGGGCGGAAGATTGGAGCCGCCGCGGTAGTAGTCGCGAACGATCTCGCGGTCACGCACAGAGAACACGATCGAGACGTGGCGATTGCCGACTACGTGGGTGTCGCGCACGTCGTCACGATAGCTGTCGTTCTCTTCAACTACGTCGTTGTGCTTGTTCTTCTTGCCGTGGCCGTTGCCGTTGCCCTGGGCAAACGTGAACAGCGCCAGCAATGCGAGAGTAAACACGAGAAGCAATGTACTTCTGAAGAAGTTCTGCATCGCCTTCCCTGACCTGTTATTAGTTCTGTCAGCGTGCCATTAGGCCAGAAACGCGTTCCCGCCGTAAAGAGCACAGGGGTACATGGCCGTCGCGAAGAGGGCTGTCTGCTACCAATTGCGGGCCGAAGCTGTGAGCGGTGTGCGATTTTTTCGACAGTTATCACAGACGTTATGGTGGTGCGGTCCGCATACTCAGGTTTGCCTAAATGCATTGTTAGAACTGCCGGGAGACCAAATTGGACATCCTCGCTCACGCCCTCTGGACTACCGCCGCCGGTATAGCCGGACGGAGGAAATTGAAGCGACGAATTCATTTGGGCTGGCTCGCAGCGTGGGGAGTTGGTCCTGATCTGGTTGTGTTCGCAATTCCTGCCTGTGTAAGGATCTGGCGCGTGCTGAGTGGCGCTTCAAAGACACTACTGCCGGATGGCCGTGGCCCTCATTTCGGATGGGTTTGGGGATGGTACAACTTCACTCACAGCGCCGTCGTCTTTGCTGTTTGTTTTGGGACGGTTTGGTTATTGGTGCGAAGACCGGTGCTGGAGATGCTCGGCTGGGCTATTCACATCATTATCGATGTATTTACCCACGGTGGATTGTTCGCGATCAAGTTTCTGTGGCCCGTCTCGGCAGCTCACGTGGACGGCACGCGGTGGGAAACAACCTGGTTTGTGGCAGCTAATTACGTGGCACTTGCTTCGCTCTACGTGTGGCTTTGGGTACGCCGCCTCAACGGAGTGAGATCACGCACACGCACATAACTCCTGGCTGCGTCCGGGCCTTTTCCTGGAAAATCGGGCAGTGGGTAGGAGCGGTTTCTAACTAATGATTTTGCCCAGAATGCTCGCCGACCGAGTGAAGAGTCGGGGCGGGGGCCCCCCCCCG
>JAEZPW010000420.1 GCA_023441255.1 Acidobacteriota bacterium | reverse complement strand
ACCCGCTGAGCACAGTTTCCGATATGAAGTTAGTGATGTTGCCCAAATGGAGCAGCCACGCCAGTATGCCGATTATTCCAGCCAGCAGCGCTACTGCTGACGCCAGATGCTGTTGTGCCGCGAGGTTTCCGGCCGCCACGGTGCCGAGAGCTGATCCGATAAGGATCGAGATCGCTGAGGTAGGGCCGACAGCAATCTGGCGAGACGTGCCGAAGATCGCGTACGCTACGCCGCCAACGAGGTAACAGTAAAGACCTGCTTGCGGCGGCAAGCCGGCAAGAGAAGCATAGGCAACGGCGACGGGAATCGCGTATGCGGCCAGGGTCAGCCCTGCAACGAGGTCCGGCCCCGCCCAGCTTCTCTCATACTGAGGCAACCAACGGAGGATGGGGACGGCCTCGCTCAGGCGGCCCATCCACCCGTCGTCGCCTGGCCGTGCAGTTGCGTTTTCCATGGCTATCCGGCTTTCGCAATGCCCGCCACCTGGTGAGTCATCTTCGCCATCAACTCCAAGTTGCCCTCGGTCGACAAGTCGTCACCACAGGCGACCGCCTCCAATGTTGACGTTTCGGGTGAGGAGTTTGGGCCAGTCCACCATCGTCCGAAACTGAGAGAACTACCAGTACCCTTGAGCGAATCTAGGGTTATACGTCCGGACTAACACCGTCTGACACCTTGTGCCGGATACCAGTGTCATCCCGACCGAAGCGCAATCGAGTGGAGGCATCTTGCCTCTGGCTCGACACTGCACAGAACCAGCAGTCGCGCATATCGCCACCGGTTCCGTTTCGGGACGGTGACATTATCGCTCTATTTTCCTCAACTCTGTGGCAACCCCGCAATCCTGCCAGTGTTCGATATAGCGGTGCCTGGTATCACTGATTGCGGAATTTTGTGCCGAAGAGAATCCCAAATTCATCTGCCCGTACCCAGCAACTCTTTCTCAAGGTCGGCAAGATCATTGCGCTCGACGGTTCTCGTGGCGCCTCGCCGGAGACCGTTCATGATCTCCGCACCACCGCTCGTCGCATCGAGACGCTGATCTCTGCGTACTCGCTAAATGACCGTGATTCCACGAAGCTGGCAAAACAATTGGCTTCTTTGCGGCGCCGGGCGGGTTCGCTGCGTGACGTTGACGTGCATCTTGCCGCGCTCGATGCCATACGACTGGACAATGGCGTACGGGACAGGGCCCTCCTTCGCAAACATCTCACAAAGATGCGCAACAAGAGAGAGAAGAAGCTAATGCGAGCGCTGGATAAAGCGGTCTCGAAGGGAATTGAAAAGAAAATGACGCGGACCGAGGAACGCCTCACAACCGTGTCGGACGGTTTTCGGGCAACCGACTACCTCGGCCAGGCGCTGTCGAAATTCAGGAATCTGGCAGAGAGCCACCCCCACCTCACCGAGGCGACATTGCATCGGTTCCGCATCGACTGCAAGCGCATCCGATATGTCGCGGAGATAAGCAGTGATCCAGCCGCTGCAAAGCTCGTGGTTTCGCGCCTGAAAAGCATCCAGGACGCCATTGGAGACTGGCACGATTGGCTCACTCTGACGGAAGTCGCGACAGATGTCCTGCCGAATACTGCGACAGGATTGATGGCTGCACTTCGCACGCATACAAGATCAAAGTACAACGAGGCGATCCGGGTTTGTAGGGACGCTACGAGGGAACTGCTCGCTGTACATGCTGCGAAGACGTCGCCCTCAGCCCCGTCCGACAGAAATGGAAATCGCAGAAAAGCGGCAGATGTACCGGCGCAGAAGGATCGCCCGCAGGCGGCATGAGCCTACGCGCCACTCGCCGGCCATCAAGTGACACCATGAGTATGGCTCGCTATGCCAATATTTGCTGCTGTTGACATCGGGGCCAATTCGGTCCGCCTTGAAATCGCCAAACTCGTTCGGCATCGCTTGAAGACCGTCCACACGGATCGTGAAGTGACGCGGCTCGGCGAATCCGTTTTTGCATCGGGATTGCTCTCTTCCGACGCCATGGCGCACACGATTCGGGTTCTGCGCCGGTTTCACAAAGCCGCACAAAAGCTCGGCGCGAACGCAGTGCGTGTGGTTGCGACGAGTCCTCTTCGCGATGCACGAAACTCGCAAGCCCTCACTGACTGGGTGCGGTCTGCGACGGGCTGGAACGTCGAGGTCATATCGGGGCTCGAAGAAGGGCGCCTCATCCACCTGGCCATCATGGCCAATGTGCGGCAGGCGATGTCGTCGCAACTGCTGTTGTTCGACCTCGGAGGCGGCAGTTGTGAATTGACCATGTCCGAGGAAGGCAAGATTCAGCACATGCTTTCACTGCCGCTGGGGGCCGTCCGGTTAACGCGTGAATTTCTGAAACATGATCCTCCGCAGCAGCAGGAACTCGATGCTCTGCATGAATTCATAGTCGAGGAGGTTGCGAGGTTCGACAAGAGCGTCAGCTCTGCCGACCTTCAAATGGCCATTGCGACATCCGGAACCGCGGCTGCAATTGCCGGTGTCCACACGTCGCGCACGGAAAGCCGGCCGACCACCGTGCCGACCTCGGCAGTCGTCCAGATCGCGTCTGAACTCGCCCGCCGTAAAACCGCAGAGCGGGCCATGATGCGTGGCATCGGAACGAAGCGTGCCGAAATCATCGTAGCGGGCGCCAGCGTGTTTGCTGAGATCCTGAGTCGTTACAAGCTGCCCAGCTTTCGTTATTCGGCGCTCGGCTTGCGCGACGGCGTTCTCACCCAGATGGCTGCGGACTACGACCGCGAGACGAGCTTTCACCGGCATATCGAAACGCAGCGTCAAGATGCCTTGCTGGCGATGGGCCGGCATTACAAGGTGGACCTCAAGTTTGCCGCTCGTGTCCGCGATCTGGCGCTTGAGCTCTTTCACGCCATTCCCACCGTGCACCAGCTGCCCCCGGACTATGACGAGTGGCTGACGGCGGCGGCGATGCTGCACGAGATCGGCGCCTTTATCAATCGTAGCGGGAGGCGCCGCCACACTTACTACATCATCTCCAACTCGGAACTGTTCGGGTACAC
>JAEZPW010000362.1 GCA_023441255.1 Acidobacteriota bacterium | reverse complement strand
GGCGCTGTCGGCGGGGCCAGCCCCCGGGCGCTACACAGGCGTTCAGTACGAACCTGCCGCCCTGACCGGAACTGGCATCACAAAAAGCAATTGCAAAGGGCAGCACTACTTTCATAAGCTGGAAAATCCCGAAGCGAAAGGATTTAACATAGGAGAGACCGCGCCGGTTGTGGCGGCACGATGCGACCGATACTGCGCTTCTTCACATTAGTACGGCTCTCGTTGTGGCGGGCCTTCAATCACGACGCCTTTGGTGTCGCTAAGGGCGGCGCATACTCCTCCATCATTTCTCTGTTCCCGGCGCTGCTCACGGTCGCTTCAATCCTCGCCCTCGGAAAAGACACTGAAAAGTTCATCAACGAGATCTCAGGCGCAGTAGGCCGCGTGTTCCCGCCCGGCTCCGCTCGCACGGCACAGAGCTATTTTCAGAACACACTGCACACGCCTTTGCGCGTGCTTGTAACCACCTCGCTGATCACGCTGTGGACCGGCTCCGGCGTGATGGTTTCCTGGATGGAGGGTTTCCGCAACGCCTACCAGTTGCCAAAAGTCTGGGGCGTGGTAAAGGAGCGCTTCATCGCGTTCGGACTGGTAATCATGGCGGGCATCCCGATGGCGTTCGCCACCACCATGGTCGCTTTCGGCACGCAGATAGAACGCTGGGCCATGTGGCGCGCAGGCCACGACCTGGGCTGGTACATTATCGTGCTATGGACGGCCGTGCGCTGGGTGATCGCCATCCTGACCAGCATCGCCGTGATGGCCCTCATCTACCATCATGCTGTTCCGCGCACATTGCGCTGGCACACCGTGCTGCCCGGTGCGGCACTGGCGACCGGCATATGGTTTCCGGCAACGGTCCTGTTCGGCTGGTATGTCAGCCACTACGCCGAATATTCACTGCTCTACGGTTCATTGGCCGCCGCGATCGTGCTGCTCGTGTGGCTTTACATCGTCAACATCATCGTACTGATCGGCGCGGAGTTCAATGCGCTGCTCTTCCCGCGTAGCGTAAGCGCGAAGAATGGCAAGCCCGCCCCCAAGCTGCAGGATGCGAAAGTGAAAATCGGATAAAACATTGAACCCCAGAGGACGCGGAGGGGCACAGAGGAAGGGGAATAAGGAAGAAAAAGCAAGAAAGGCCGTTTCCTCTCTCCTGAAAGCGCCCTCCCTGTTTTGAGCCTTTGACATCTTACAGGTGCAATCGTCCATCTACTTTTCTTCGGCTCCGAAACTCTAGCGTTTACGAATGTTCCGATGCCAACTGAAGACCTGAAACAGCAAACTGCCGTGCGCCGAGCGAAGATCGTCTGTACCCTTGGACCCGCTTCCAGTTCCGAGGCGATGATTCGTGACCTGGCGCGTAACGGAATGGATGTCGTGCGGCTTAATTTCTCGCATGGCACGCATGAAGAACACGCTCGCGTAATCGAGCGCGTACGCCGTGTGGCCGAGAAGGAGCAGCGGCACATCGCGATCCTGCAGGACCTGCAGGGCCCGAAGATCCGCACCGGCAGGCTGAAGTATCGTACGCCGGTAGTTCTGCGCAAAGGCGAGCAGGTGACCATCACGCCGCGCGATGTCGCGGGCAGTGCCAGCCTGATCTCCACCACTTTTCCCACGCTGGCGCAGAACGTCGAACCGGGTGCGCGCATACTGCTTTCGGATGGCCTCATTGAACTCTGCGTGACAGCCGTGAAGGGCGATGACGTGGAGGCCGAGGTTTCCAACGGAGGCATGCTGGGTGAACACCAGGGGATCAATCTGCCCGGCGCGGCCATCGGGGTACCCTCGCTCACCGACAAAGACAAGAAAGATTTGGAGTTCGGCCTCAAGCATGGAATCGACATGATCGCGCTGTCGTTCGTCCGAACCGGCGATGATGTGCGCGAGATCAAGCGCATCATCGGCACGCGCAATGACAGTCCACCCGTCGTCGCCAAGCTGGAGAAGCCGCAGGCCATCGAGCACCTGGATGACATTTTTGACGTGGCCGACGCCGTGATGGTGGCGCGCGGCGACCTTGGCGTGGAACTGCCGCCCGAAGAGGTGCCGGTTATCCAGAAGGAGATCATCCGGCGGGCGTCCGAGTGGCGAAAGCCGGTGATTACAGCCACGCAGATGCTTGAGTCGATGATCGAAAATCCGCGACCCACGCGCGCCGAGGCCAGCGACGTGGCTAACGCAGTGTTCGACGGAACCGACGCGGTGATGCTCAGCGGCGAAACCGCGAAAGGCAAGTATCCGCGCGAAGCCGTCGCCATGATGTCACGGATCGTGCTCGAAGCCGAAGAGCACATGAACCTGGCTGGCAGCATGCCTCCCGAAAACGGCGGACCGCATCTCGTACAAGCGCTTTTCACGAGACTGGCCAACCAGGCGGCGATCCGCACATCCGAGCACCTGTCCATTGCCGAAACCATTTGCGAATCGGCCGCGCACGCCGCCGAAGACCTCAACATGCGCGCCATCGTCGTGTTCACCGAGACGGGAACGACGGCGCGGCTGATCTCGAAATATCGGCCGCGCTGCCCGATCTACGCCTTCGCCCAGAACGAACACATCTGCAACCGCATGAAACTATTCTGGGGCGTTGAGTCCTTCCGCATGGAACACGCCAGGAACACGCTGGAGTTGATCGCCTACGCGGAACATACGCTGCTTGAACAGGGCCTCGCCGACGCTGGGAACATCGTGGGTGT
>JAEZPW010000358.1 GCA_023441255.1 Acidobacteriota bacterium | reverse complement strand
CCTTGCAGCAGGACCGAGAGTTTTTCGCTTGTCGTGAGCCGGACCTTTTCGCCGAAGACGTTGTAGTCCCGCGCGGCGATCTTCTCCAGTAAACGGCGGTAGATCTCGACAAGCGTCCACAGGGCCGGCTGACTGTCTTCGTCAATGAGCGGCAACAACTGCTTCGCGGATTCGTAGTAGTCGCGCGCCCTTTGCGCCTCGAACTCCAGCAGCGGGCGGAAACGCGTTGCCTCTGGGTTAATCAGCTCGAGGTCGGATATTCCGAAGCGCTGCAGGTCCTCCTGAGGCAGATATACGCGGCCCATGCGCGCGTCTTCTTTCACGTCCCGAATGATATTCGTAAGCTGGAAAGCGATGCCGGTGCGCTCGGCCAATGCCTCGGCTGCAGGGTCTTTGTAGCCGAATATGTGAATGCAGGCGAGGCCGACCACGGACGCCACGTGGTAGCAGTAACTGTAGAGATCGTCGAAACGCTGATACAGCACGGCCGGGGGCGGCGCAGAGAGGGGGCGCGGCTCAACCACTGGCGGAATGGCCTCGTCGAGGTCCATCGCCGTTCCCTGCACCAGCTGGTCCAGAAGGCTGACGGGGATCTTGTAGCGGCGTTGCGTGTCTGAGAGTGCAAGCAGCACGGGATCGTCGGTGAGCTGCCCTTCCATCACGAGGTGCATACGCTCGCTGAACTGGGAAAGCTGCGCGCGCTTGTCCTCGAGCGGCAGGCGCGGATCGTCGCTGATGTCGTCTGCCTGGCGCATGAACGCGTAAACGGCGCAGAGGGCATTGCGCTTGTAGCGTGGCAAGGCGAGAAAGCCGTAGTAGAAATTCTTAGCGGCGGCGCGTGCGATGCTGCGGCAGACAGCGTAGGCAGCGCGCAGTTGTAGCGACGACGGCCGGGCAGTCAGAGACGGCATCAGACCGGAGTCCGTATTTACGGTTGAACGGCTCATGCGAAGAGTCTCCGGGCAGCGGCGCGAGCTACGAGCGCGAACTTGCGAGGCTTGGAGATTGCAGGCCGCGAAGCAAGAACATTGAAGTCTTGGCGCTCGATGGCCTCTAGAATGGCGAGACCACCACGGCTGAACAGCTCAATGTCGATGGCAAGTTCGCTGTCGACTTGTTCGGCCAGTGGCAAACCACGACCGAAGAGATCGCGCGCGCGATCTACTTCGAAACGCATCAGGTCGCGGAACCCGGATGTAAAGCGGCGTTGCGCGATCTGCTCTTCCGTCACTCCGAACCGCCGCAAGCTTTCTAGCGGCAGGTAAATGCGCCCCTTGTCATGGTCCACCGTTACGTCCTGCCAGAAATTCGCCAGTTGCAGAGCCGTACACGTGTAGTCGGAGAGGCGCTGGCGCTCTTCGTCACGGTAACCGCAGAGATAAAGGACTATACGACCGACCGGATCGGCAGAATACCGGCAGTACCCGAGAACGTCGTCGAAGGTCTCGTAGCGGTGAACGGTCTGGTCTTGCCGAAAAGCCCGAAGGAGATCGGCGAAGGGCTCTTTCGGAATGGCACAGGCGCGAATGGTTTCTCGAAGAGCGATGAAGACGGGGTGGCGAGGGGCGGAATCGCTCACATCCACGTTCGCGCCCATATCTGCCCTCTTAAGACTGTCATATGTGGCATCGAGTTCGGATTGCCAGAGGTCGAGTAGCGCGAGTGACTGTTGCGGGTCGCCCACCTCGTCACCGAGGTCGTCTGAGATGCGGCAGTAGGCGTAGACGCTGTGGAAATGTGGCCGAAGCCGTCGCGGGAGGAACCACGTGGCCACCGAAAAATTCTCGTAGTGAGTGGTAGCGAGGCGCTCGCAGTAAGCACGGGCGTCTTCCAGTAAAGGCGCGACTTCGGGGATGCGATAGTCGGGTGGGAGTTTAGACCAGGCGGCGTCGAGAAGGGCTTCATGCTGCACGGAAAAAGCAGGTCCCTCGCTACGCTCAGGAGGACAATCTCCTTCTTGCGACGAACCTTTTTGCAGCGCGGACACACGGGCTGTTTCCAGCCCGTGGGAACTTGAACCGTTGCTGGGGGTCGGGGCCATAGGAGCGACGACGCGCTAGGCTCCCGGAATAATCGCCGTCTTGATGTCGCCGTTGCGGTTGAGCATGTGGCGCAGCACGTTGTTGAGCTTGGAAAGCGGCGCCTCGCCGGTGATGTAGTCGGTGCCGCGGATCTTCTTTTCCGCGATGAGCGTGAACGCCTTTCGCACTGCTTCAGGAGTGTGATGGAACGTCGCCTTCAGGGTCACCTCGGAGTAGTGCAGCCGGTTGGTGTCGAGACGAACCTTGACGCCGCTGGCGCAGCCACCGAAGAAGTTGACGGTGCCACCACGGCGGACCATTTCAATGGAGGACTCCCATGCCTCAGGCCTGCCAACGGCTTCGATGACGACATCTGCGCCGCGCCTGTCAGGCGTGAGTGCGCGAACGGCCTCGATGGGATCATGCACCTGGGTGATCTGAACTACTTCATCTGCACCAAGCCGCCTGGCGAAGTCAACCTGCGAATCGCGCTTGACTACGGAAATGACGTTGCAACCCGTCAGCTTGGCTACCTGCACGAACATCAAGCCGATCGGGCCACCCCCCATCACGACCACAGTGTCGCCGATCTCGACGTCGGTCTCGTGGAGTCCGCGCAAGACACAGGCGAGGGGCTCCACCATCGCCGCCTCTTCGTAGGTGACGTTGGCTGGAACGGAAAGCATGTTGGTTTCAACGATGCGGCGGGGGATCTTGATGTATTCCGCGTAGGCGCCATTGTTGAAGAGCAGGTCCTCGCAGAGATTCTCCTGGTGTTTTGAGCAATAGAAGCATTGGCCGCACGGTGCCGAGTTCAGGGAGACGACGCGCTGGCCTTTACGGAAATTGCGTACTCCATGCCCCACTTCTTCGATCACACCCGCCAGTTCATGCCCAAACAAGGCGGGGGGAACGATCATGCGAGCGTGGTAGCCTCGCTGATAGACCTTCAAGTCAGTACCGCAGGTCAGAGCGACTTGCACTTTCACGAGTACCTCGCCGTCACCGACGCGAGGTATAGGAACCTGTTCAATCTTGACGTCCTCTTTACCGTAGAGGACGGCGGCAGTCATCTGTCCGTTCACTAGCGAAGTCCTTCCCATTGGCTGCCCGGCTGAATCATCAATTTCAGCGTGTCCGGTTGGGGATGAGCAGCCAAGCTCAACGCTTCGACGGTCCGCTCGAGAGGAAATCGATGACTTACCAGTCGTTCGAGATCAGCCTCGCGGCTGAAAACGAACCGGACCGACTCCTCCTGCAGATCAACCGAAGCACTGTACGAGCCCAAAAGGGCCTTTTCATCAACGCATACAGCGGCGGGGTCGAACACGGCCTCGCTGTGGACGGTTTGTGCGAACAACAAGACCCTGCCGCCAGGACGTACCGAGTCCACAGCAGCACGGATCAGTGAGCTCCCGCCAACCGCCAGAATCACTGCATCCGCTCCACGCCCTTCCGTTCGGTCAAGGATTGTCTTGACCGTGTCAGACGAGGATGCATCGATGGAATCCCCTAAACCAAAGCCTCGAGCAATTGTAAGCCTCTGAGGGAACAAATCGGAAGTTATTACATGTGAACCAGTGCGGCGGGCGAGGAGCCCAAGGATGATGCCGATTGGACCCTGGCCGATCACCAACACAGTTTCATCTGGTTGAAGGCGCAGTGTTTCCACGCCTTTCATGCAGGTGTTCACGGGTTCTACAAATGCGGCCTGTTCCCAGCTGACGTGGTCTGGGATGTGTACCACCCCGCCCAACTGGACAATCCAAGGCATGACACGAACGTACTCGGCGAAACCCCCGCCGGAGGGTTCAAAACCGGCTGTACAGCCCACTTTCTTGTAGGTCGGGCACTGGGCAAAGACCTTACGGCGGCAGTAAAAGCAGTCGCCGCAGGGAATGTGATGGAACACGATAACGCGGTCACCCGGCGCGAACGCGGTGACACCGGCACCGACACGTACCACCATACCGGCGGTCTCGTGACCGAAGATGCGGGGGGCGGAGTGGGACCCAGTGCTGATCTTCTTGAGATCGGTTCCGCAAACCCCGCAGGAATGAACGCGCAGTAGAAGTTCGCCGGGGACAATTTCCGGAACCGGGACGGTCTCCATGCGGATGTCGTTCTGGCCGCGATAAACGGCGGCAAGCATCTGGCGAGGAATCGCCGGCTCTTCTTTATTCGTCACCGGGACAGGTACCGAGATCATCGAGCGCGAGTTTCCTTTTCTTGACCAGCAAGCCGCTGAGTGGCCGCAGGCTGCCGTTTACGGCTCTCTAATAGATTGCGCAACTCTGCACAAAGGTTCTGAGACGCAAGCCTGGTGTTGGCGCTCAGCTTACGTACAACGGGCCAGAGCGCAGGACGAAGTGCAACATGAGACAGGAACCGCGTGGTCGAGAAACGGCCATGCGGGTCGATGAAGGTATCCATTTCCGGGAAGGCGAATTCGTTTTCGTCGGAAATGGCCTTGACCGCCATGAACGGGATGGCGTTCTTTACCGCAGCGATGGCGACAGATGCGGCCTCCATGTCGACTGCACTGGCATTATATTGGCGCGCCAAAAGACGCTTCGCTTCAGGGCCGGCGATTCCGGAAGCGCTGACGAGAGTTCCCTTGCCCTGTCCTGTCGGAAGTGGTGCGCCAGTCCTTGAACTGATGATGGTAGCGGGAATGAATACCTCGCCAACTGTGAGGTCGGGGACCAGAGAACCGGCGAGCCCCGCCGAGATCAGCAACTTGGGCGCGTGACGGCTAAGGACCTTGTCAGCCGTCTTTGAGGCGGCTCGGGGACCGATGCCGGCACAGACAACTAGGACGTCGTCCTGTTCAAAGGTGCGGTAGGCGCCGAGCGAGGAACCCTGAACCACACGCCAGCCTTTCACGAGAGGACGGATCTCGCGTTCGAGAGCGGCGATGATGACGACGTCAGCTGACATACCCATTGGCCCGAAACCACTCCACCGCACGCCGCAGGGCATCGTTGACGGGAACTGCCTGGAAACCAAGTTCGCGCTCGGCTTTGGCAGAGCTCACGAACATCTTCTTGCGCCCCATCCTCACGGCGTCGATTGTGGCGCGAGGTTCACGGTGAAGCACGTGGCCCGTGACGGCGGTGTCGACGACGGCAGCGCCAAAGGCGACGGCGTAAGGCAGACGGATCTTCGGCGATGGCAGCCCCGTAATCGCGGCGAGACGGTCCAAGATCTGCTTGAGCGTGAGGTTCTCGCCACCGAGGATGTACCTCTCACCGGGTCGTCCCTTCTCAAAAGCTGAGATGTGCGCGCGGGCACAGACGGCAACATCAACAAGATTCAGACCCGTGTCAACATACGCCGGGAATTTGCGCCTGAGGAAGTCCAGGATGATACGACCCGTGGGGGTGGGCTTGATGTCCTGTTCACCCACGGGCGTGGTGGGATTGACGATTACCACGTCCAGGCCAGAGCGAGCCGCTTCGACGGCTACCTGCTCGGCGACGAACTTCGATCGCTTGTACGGCCCGATCATGTCTTTCACGGACACCGGTGATTCTTCATCAGCGACGTGCCCGTTGGTGGTGAAGCCCATAGTGGCAACGCTGCTGGTGTAAACGATACGACGAATACCGGATTCCTGCGCGGCCTGAAGCACAGCGCGAGTGCCGCCTACGTTCGCACGATACATCTCGGGGTGATCGGGCGCCCACAGGCGGTAGTCGGCGGCAACGTGGAAGAGGGCGTCGCAACCCGACATGAGCGACCGGAGCGGGTCGGGATCTCGGAGGTCGCCGATCACACGGTCGGCGTTGAGACCGTCAATGTTGGCCGTGCGACTGGTCGGTCGAACAAGCAGACGCAGCTCTGCCCCGGCGTCCTGTAGCGCGCGCGCTACATG
>JAEZPW010000348.1 GCA_023441255.1 Acidobacteriota bacterium | reverse complement strand
GCCGCGTCCCCACACCCAAATCGTCCTCCCAACCGGAGCCGCGTAGCGGCGGAGTGGAGGGACCTGCATTTCGGCGCGGTGCACTTCTGCTTCCGCCAAAGTCGAACGAAATGTCCGAGAGGTCGACAGTCGGCGCAGGCTGCTCGTCTGCACCGAACTCGAACGACACGTCATCCTGATCCGACGCAGGGTTCGCGGGTGGGGGCACGGGCGTTACGCTGTCGTGCGCATCATTAGCCCCGAAATCGAAAGCGATATTCTCGTCGGGAGATTCGACCGCAGCGGGCTTAGCGGATTTGTCCTCTCCCGCCGCGAGATCTTCAATCGTCTCAACCCCTGCCGTTGACTCCATCTGTTCGGTGAAGCTGCCCTGGATCATGGCGCGGGCGTCGCAGATGATCTCGCGGAAGGCTTTCAGGCCGTTGATGGCACGCATGGGAAGAAGCTGGCGCTTGATGGCCTCGTTGAGGGCGCCCCACAGTGACGTGCCGGTTTCCAGCGCGAGCCGCTCGACCGTCTCCATCGTCTGCTTGCCCAGGCCGCGCGCGGGCGTGTTCACGACGCGCTGCACGGCAATCGAGTCGTCCGGGTTATGGACGACCTTGAGGTACGAGATCATGTCCTTGATCTCGGCGCGCTCGTAGAACGAGAAGCCGCCCACAACGTGATACTTCAGGCCGTAGCGCCGCAGCGCCTCTTCGAACAGACGCGACGTGGAGTTGATGCGATAGAGAATGGCAGCCTTGGCGTCTTTGCCGTCTTCGATGCACTGTTCGACGTACTTGTTGATGTAGTCGGCGGCGAACAGCGCTTCGTTTTCGCCGTCAGGCGCTTCGTAGAAACCGATGTTTGCGCCGCCCTGGCGCGAGGTGAAGAGCGTCTTGCCCTTGCGCTTGATGTTGTTCGCGACCACCGCGCCGGCAGCGTCGAGGATGGTCTGCGTCGAGCGGTAGTTTTCTTCGAGGCGGATGATCTTGGCGTTCGGAAAGTCCTGCTCGAACTCGAGGATGTTGCGGATGTCGGCCCCGCGCCACGAGTAGATCGACTGATCCTCGTCGCCCACCACGCAGATGTTGCGGCGCTCTCCGGCCAGCATGCGCATGAGTTCGTACTGTGGGCGGTTCGTGTCCTGGTACTCGTCAACGAGAATGTAATGGAAGCGCCGGTTGTAGTACTCGCGGACAGACGGCACCGTCTTCAGCAGGCGCACGGCTTCGAGCAGCAGGTCGTCGAAGTCCATGGCGTTCGACTTGGCGAGTTCCTGCTTATAGATCTGGTAGATGTGCGCGATCTTCTCCGTCTTCGGATCGCCCGAGTTCAGGAAGACCTCCTGCGGGTCCATCTGGTGATTCTTGGCCCAGGAGATCTTGGACAGCACGGCCGAGGGCTTGGTCTCCTTGTCGTTGAGGCCGAGGCGACGCATGGCCGCTTTCACGACGGACTGCTGGTCGGCTTCGTCGTAGATGACGAAGTCCTTGCGCAGGCCCTTGCCATTGACCTGAAGCTTCTCGACATCGCGCCTCAGCACGCGCACGCAGAACGAGTGGAACGTCGAGATGACCGGCTTGCCGAACACGCGCCCGCCAACCAGCTTCTCGACGCGCTCGGACATTTCGGCAGCGGCCTTGTTGGTGAACGTGACGGCGAGGATAGACTCCGGCATCGCGCCCACGTCCTCGATGAGGTGGGCGATGCGATAGGTGATCACGCGCGTCTTGCCGGAGCCGGCACCGGCCAGGATCAGGATCGGTCCTTCGGTGGTCTCAACGGCTACGCGCTGTTGGGGATTCAGTTTGTCGAGAAAAGACATCAGAAAAACAGTTTCGAGTTTCTAGTTTCCAGTTTCAAGCGCGTAATTCAGTTTCGAGTGTCGCGTTTTCGCGTTTCGCGTTCCATCCACCTCGGCTGTCATCCTGAGCGAAGCGAAGGATCCATGCATTTTGTCGGCATCGGCAAGGTGCTGGCTCCGGTGAGACTGTACACTCCGGTACTGGGCACGAGGCACTACGGTGCTTCCGGGCACGTCCTCGGAACTGCGGACGAAATGCATAGGTCCTTCGCTTCGCTCAGGATGAATGCTGCGAATGTTAAAGCTCGAACCGCGAAAACTATTGTTTAATCCCTTCCCGCACCACATCTCTCATGCTTTTGCATTCGCGGCAGGGGCACCATTCCCGCAGGAACTCCCACGAGTAGATCCCGGCTTCGTGCTGGTCGTTCCAGGTGAAGCGGATGGCGTAGCGCCCGACACCGGCTGTTTCGGTCGGCTTCATCGCCGCTTTGAACATGGGCAGCGCGTTCGGCTGTGGCTTCTCGGGATCGCCCGGGAGCCGTCCTTCTTTGTTCCTGGCGTCGTCGCACATGGCGCAGGGGCAGGCGTCGCGCAGGTACTGGAAGGTGTAATGGCTCTTGTGGCCGTCCTTCCACTCGATATCCATGCCGTTGCCGGTCGAGACGTTTACTTTCACCGACTTAGGCTGCACAGCAACGCTCGGGACAGACTGCAACGGCGTCTGCTGGTTTTCAAAACTGTCGCCCATGTATCCAGTATAAGGCAGCGGATAGTGGTCAGCAGGCAAGCAGAGTAGAATTGCCAAGCCATGCGTTCCCGGATCATGTACATCGAATCGAAGGCCGAAAGTCTGAACGGTCCGGCCCGTATCGGGCGCGTGTCTTTTTCGAAGACTGGCCTGACGGTCTACTACAAGGGGAAAACCTTTCAGCGGCATCGGGGCTTCAAGTCGAACCACTTCGATGTGGACACGCATGAGGAGTATTGGATATCCGGCCCCAAGCAGGATGGTCTTGATCGACTGTACGGCCCCGGTGCGCTTCCGGTCGAAATCGATGAAGACGTTCGGGAAGAATATTGGACCGAGATCCGGAAGCGGCCCGATCTGAAAGACCGGTCGCACGCCTGAATCGGCTCCACTTCACTCACCGGGTTTTGCCGGCTTGCGTGCCAAGTGTACCTTTGGATTTCCGTTCGGTTCTTTCTGCTGGTTTCCGAAGGTCAGCACGACCCGGTTCTGCTGGACGTCCACCCCGGTCACCTTGCCGTGGATGGGCAGTCCCCAAAGCTTGTCTGGGTTGAAAATGATGGTGTTGTTCTGGGCGTGAACGCCCTTGGCCGCGTTCGTGCCTACGGCTTTCTGGACGTTGAATCCCAGCAGCTGAGCCAGACCGGGGATGTCGACCGCTTTCACTTCATTTGCCTGGAGTTCGACTTGGCCATCGGCGGTCGGCTTCAAGGGGCCTTCGAGCGTGAAGGGAACGGCAATCGTCTTCTTCGCTTTTCCCGTGATTTTCAGCTGGCCCTTCTCTGACGTCACCTTCAGATCGTGAACCTTGCCGTCTTGGCCAATCTTCTGGTTCATGAGCCGGGTGAGTGAAGTATCCGTTAAAACCACCCGGCCGGAATCTATGGTGACCACCTCCGACGCGTTCTCGCTGCCGTCCGGGTCTGCGCCGTCCTTCGAGTTCTGATTCGAACGTTTCTGGATGGTGGCAAGCACTCGTCGCAAAGCGACGGGAATTCCGGAGGAAGTGAATAGGGTCCCAGAATCGACCTGGAGCCTCGATGGTTTGCCGGAGTTCTGCTTGCCGTCCGATTTCTGATCACTGGCCCCGCTTAGCACTGCGCAAGGAAATAACAGTAGCAATAATGCCAATGGATGCAGCCTGACGCTATGAATCATGCATGTTTGATGCTTGGTTCAGCGCAAGACCGATGGTAAGTAGCTGTCCCAACATCGCATGCAAATTGCAGAGGGTACTCTCGAATTTATTTGCAGTCCCAAACCTCGCCCCGCAAAATAAGCCACGTGACGAGGATGGGACAATTCGTACTCGCGTGCGTTGGATTTGCCGCGATCCTGATCCTCTTCGTTCATCCTCTCTTCAATCCACCCGCTTCAACTCCGGTTAAAGCTCAGCTGGTTTCCGCCGTCATCGCCATTGTTACGGCGTGGCTGGTGCTCTCGCTCGAACTGATCCGGGTAATCTGCCGTCCCTTAGAGATCGAGAAGGCTTTCACTCCGCCTGAAGACGAGCGCCTCGCTCTTATCTGCACCCTGATCTGCTGACACTCTGTTCCGCTCTGGAAGAGGCTGCACTCGCAAGTGTGCGGCCCGGATTCATTTTTCAGACACACAGAACAGAGGCCAATATGTACAGTACGGCAGCAGTCCCCGCACGTTTCAAGACAACAATCGAATACGATGACCGCCTCGCCCAATTGTGGGTGGACGCGCATGGCCCTTGCCGCTGGCAGGGCAAGGTGAAGCTCCGTTATGGCTGGGTGGAATTCGCTTCCCTCGAACCAGCCGGAAGTTGGAAACGTCCCGAGGTGGTCGAGAACTGGCTAAAGAGGATGCGGAACGGCCGCAGGATCCCGCCGCCTGTGGTGTGCGCCACCGGGCGAGGAACGTGGTATCTGCACGATGGCAATCACCGGCAGGAGGCTCTCGAGGCCCTGCTGGGGTCCGAAAGCACTGAACTGGTGCGGATTGCGGAACTCGTTCCAGTACCCGGGTACTACTTCCGCTTCGTGCAGTTTCGCGAGTACGGCACCTACATGCTGTTCCACGAAGAGCGCATCTTAAGCAGAGACCAACACCTCATTCCGGCAACGTCCGCATGGCAGACCCCTGCCCTGTCGCTGGTACAGTGACCTGAGCGCAGCGAGGAACTTCTATCCCATCGACAGTGTTGCTGGGGTAGAGGTTCCTCGTCGCTTTGCTCCTCGGAATGACAATCTTGGAAAGTCAAATACTCTCGCGACGCTAGTCGGCCGCACTGGCGCTGTCACTGGCAGCCTTTCTCATGGGTAGCAGCATGGAGACGCGGGTGCCGTGGTGGGTGGGGGCTGTTTCTGTCGAAAGCTCCAATCGTCCCCCGTTCTTTTCCACTATCTGCTTGCTGACCCACAGGCCTAGACCGGTTCCTACGGCAGGTTTTGTGGTGAAGAACGGCTCGAACAACCGCCGTCGGTTCTCCTCGCTTATGCCGGGGCCGGTATCCTCGACGGTGACGATGGCGCGATCGCCGTAGCGATCCAGCAGGCGTGCCGTTCGCAGGGTTATGGTGTCCCCCGTGCCACAAGCGTCGAAGGCGTTCGAGATGATGTTTGTGAAGACCTGTCGCATGTCGGCCGCATTGGTGATGACGCTGTGGTTGAGTTCGTATTCGCGCACCAGGTTGATGCCGCGCGAACGAAGGCGTCCTTCGTAGAACGAAACAACCTCGTTCAGCACTTCTTCGAGTTGGGCCGCCGTCGGAGTCAGGTCGGCGCGATACATTGTGAGCGTGCGTCGAGACGCGTGAGCCGCGAACTCCAGTTGCGCGTGCGCCGCCTTTATCTGGCTTTCAGCCTCCGTGGGCAAGCCGGGAGCACGCTGCGCCAGATAAAGCAGGTTCATGGCAGCCTCAAGCGGATTATTGATCTCGTGCGCCAGCGTGGCAGCCATGCGGCCGGTGGCGGCAAGCTTCTCGGCCCTGACCAGTGTGGCTTCAGACCGGCGCCGCTGCGTATCATCACGGAACACAAGTACTACGCCGGAAATCTCTCCGCACTCATCGATGATAGGCGCCGCGCTGTCGTAGATCGGAAATTCGTCGCCATTCCGGTTCCGCAGCACCGTGTGGTTGCCGATGTCGCAGACGGAGCGGGTGTCGAGGACGTAACGCACAGGCTGTTCGGCAGGCTGTCCGGTCTGCTCATCAAAGATCGCGAATACTTCCGTGATGGGCCTGCCGGCCGCTTCCTCCGAGCGCCATCCGGTCAGCTGCTCGGCCACCCCGTTCAGGAACTTCACGGACCCCTCGATATCGGTCGCGATAACCCCGTCGCCGATGCTCCTGAGCGTTGTCTGCAACCATGCCTGCCGCTCCCTTATTTGCGACTGGGCCGCTTCCCCTTTGCGCACGTCTCGCATGGTGACGTACACGAGCAGAAATGTGAGCGCCACCGCAAGTCCGGTGGAGATGGCGAGCGAGTAGGCCCCGGAGCGCGCCGTCTGCTGCGACTGCCGGGTGCGCTGCAGCACCATGTTCTCTTCTTCTTCGCGCATCTCCTCAAGCAGGCGGCGAATCTCGTTCATCTTTTCCTGCCCGACGTCAGTTAACACGAGACGGCGGGCAGCATCTTCCTGGCCGGCATCATGGAGAGCGATGGTGCGGGCGATCTCGTCCATCTTGTCGCGGACAATGGGACGGAGCGTGGCTACGCGCGCCTGCTGGTGTGCGTTGTCGGACGTCATCTGCCCGAGTTTATTCAGCTGCTCGTCGATCTTCTCGGCCGCGAAGAGATACGGGCGCAGATAATCCGAACGGTTCGTGTACAGGTAACCACGCTGGCCGGTCTCGGCGGCCTGCAGTGTGGAGAGGGTGGTCTCGATCTGCGTGAGAACGGCATGCGCGCGTCCAACAAGGCTTTCGTCCTGCTGCATCCTTCGCAGCGAATTCAGGGACAAGGCTGTGTTGACGGCGATTGCGAGCAGAAGCAGCAGCAATCCCTGGCGGAAACGTTTTTCGAGATACCACTCGCGACTGGCTGGCATTGATCCGCGGCTTCAGAAGCGGCCGCATTTTCGACATTGTATCCCGAATGTCTGAGGCGTGCTCTTTGCTAACATGAAATCGTGGCTGAAGAGAACATTCGTGTAAGGTTCGCGCCGTCTCCAACGGGACAAGTTCACGTCGGCAATGCCCGCACGGCGCTGTTCAACTGGCTGTTCGCCCGTCAAAAGGGTGGAACATACGTTCTGCGTATAGAGGACACCGATGTCGAGCGCAGCGAAGCCCGTTACGAGACCCAGTTGCTCGAGGACATGAGATGGCTGGGGATCGATTGGGATGAAGGCCCCGACATGGGCGGACCGTATCCGCCATACCGCCAGTCCGAGCGGCTGGACATCTACCACGACCACGCGGAACAGTTGCTGCGCGAAGGCAAGGCGTATCTGTGCTTCTGCCCGGCCGACGTGCTTGAGCAGGAACGGGAGAAGGCACTGGCTGAGCACCGTCCGCCCATGCGGTCGTGTCCGTGTGCGGACGTGGACCCGGCAGAGTTGCAGAAGCGCCGAGCCGCAGGCGAACCGGCGGCCATCCGGCTGCGCATCCCCGACCGGCCTATTCGTTTTCACGACATCGTTCGCGGCTGGGTGGAGTTCCCGCCCGAGGCCGTCGCCGACCCCATCATCGTCCGCTCGAGCGGCATGCCGGTCTACAACTATGTGGTGGTAGTAGATGACGCGCTCATGAAGATCACGCACGTGATCCGCGGCGACGATCATCTGTCGAACACGCCAAAGCAGGTCGTGCTATACGAGGCGTTTGGGTGGACGGTGCCGGAGTTCGCGCACCTCTCAACCATTCTTGGCGCCGATCGGCAGAGACTGTCGAAGCGCCACGGCGCGGTGTCGATAGCCAACTTCCGCGACAGCGGCGTGCTTCCCGAAGCGCTCTTCAACTACCTTGCCCTGCTGGGCTGGGCTCCGACGGGCGGTGATCGCGAAATCTTCAGCAAAGAAGAGCTAGTGAACGAGTTCGACCTCTCGCGCGTGACGCCGTCAGCCGCCGTCTTCGACATGGACAAGCTGAACTGGCTCAACCGGCACTATATAAAGGAGAGCGCGCCGGAGAGGATTGCCACGCTGGCGCGGCCGTATTACGAAAGAGCGTTCTTGTGTGGGGACGCGGCTGTGCCCCGTCCCGGCGCAGAGTCGGGCAAACCGGTGGAGGACGGGGCACAGCCCTGTCCCGACACAAACCTTGCCACCGTCGAAGTCAACAGTTGGCTGGACAAGATCACCGCGTTGCTGGCTCCCTCTGTTGACCGCCTCGAACAGCTCCCTGATCGAGCCGCCATGATCTTCGACTACGACGCAAAGTCCGCACTCGCCGCGCCCGACAATGCCGAAGTGCTCAACGCGCACAACACGGCGAAAGTACTTGACGCTTTTGCCGCGAAAATTGCCGGCGAGGCCGACGCGCAGGCCCACAAGCTTTCGCCCGAACGCTTCAAAGCCATTGTCAACGAGGTCAAGACCGAAACCGGGGTGAAGGGCAAAGACCTGTTCCACCCGATCCGAGTAGCATTGACCGGCTCCCATTCAGGCCCCGAATTCGACAAACTGGTCCCCATCATCGAAGAAGGCAGCCGGCTGGAGTTGCCGCAACATGTGCTGAGCGTGAGTGAACGCATCGCGGCATTCCGGGCGGCGCGGAAGCATTAGCCACGGATCAGCACGGATTTACACGGATCATTCCAAAGACGTTTCACGTTACTTGTTTGAATCCGTGCCGATCCGTCAAATCCGTGGCCGGCATTCTATTTCGAGGACGATATGAACGTTTTCGTCGCAATCGGCATCGGCGTACTGGTCGGGATCCTTTCCGGACTGGTGGGTATCGGGGGCGGTCTCATCGCCGTTCCCATCCTCGTTTATGGTCTTCACTTCACGCAGCACAAAGCCCAGGGCACATCGCTGGCCATGCTGTTGTTGCCGAGCGGATTATTTGCATTTTTGGAATACTACAAGGCCGGCAATGCCGATCTGAAAATCGGGCTGTTGATGTGCGCCGGACTTTTCGTCGGCGGATATTTTGGCGGAATGTGGGCACAGAGCCTCTCCGACACAGCGCTGCGCCGCGCATTTGCGCTCGTGCTGGTGATTGCAGGCGTGAAGATGTTCTTGCAGAAGTAAAATGTTCAGGAGTTCACGTCGGGAGGCAGATTCCCCTCGCTGTTATTTGCAAACCGGTCTATGACGCACGCTCTCATCCTCGGTGTGGTCGGTTTCGCGGCCGGAACTCTCGGGTCCATCGTGGGCATTGGGGGTGGCCTCCTCATCATCCCGGTGCTTGCGGTCTATATGGGCGTGCCGATGCACCAGGCGATCGGGGCGAGCCTTATGGCCGTGATCGCCACCTCGACGGCGACGTCGTCGGTCAACGTGGAGCGCGGCGTCACGGACATCCGCCTGGGCATGACGCTTGAACTGGCAACCACCCTGGGCGCCGTGGCGGCCGCGATCATCGCCGGATATGTTCACCGGACGACCCTGGCTATCCTGTTCACCTGTTTCCTGCTTTATACGGGGCTGTCGTTGATCAAGCGCGCATGGCAGGGACGCGCGCAAAAGGCGCAGGCCACCATACCGCCTTACGAGATACACAACTACCCCGCCGGAATGGGTGCCGCCTTCTTCGCCGGAGGCATGAGTGGACTGCTCGGCATCGGCGGCGGCGCGGTGAAGGTGCCGGTCATGTACCTCTTCATGGGCGTGCCCTTGCGGGTGGCCACAGCTACCAGCAACTTCATGATCGGCGTCACGGCTTCGGCAAGCGCGTTCATATATTGGGGGCGCGGCGACGTTCTGCTCTCGCTTGCCGCCCCGATCATCGTGGGCGTTTTCGGCGGTTCGCTGACGGGCGCCCGCGTTGCGCCCAAGCTTCGTATCTCTGTTGTGCTGGGAATCCTCATCGTGGTGACCCTTTATCTCGCGTCACAGATGATCCTGAAAATTGCGACGGGCAGGATGTGAGCAGCGGGGCCAAGAGACGTTCTGAGAATGGCAGATGGTAGATGGAGGATGGCAGATGGTAAATGGCAGATGGTAGATGGAGGATGGCAGATGTCGGGACAGAGCCCCTGGAACCTTCAGGAGATTTGCGATCACCCGATCTGAGATCTGCGATT
>JAEZPW010000344.1 GCA_023441255.1 Acidobacteriota bacterium | reverse complement strand
ACGTTCGCGGCCTCATCAATCAGTGTGGCGGCAACGAGGCTTTCGTAAAGCGGCTCGACACCCTGTTTGACAACAACCACTATGATGTAGGCAACGAACCGGGATTCCTTGTTCCTATCCTGTATATCTGGGCCGGCCGTCACGATAGAACCGCTGACCGTGTAACCCAGATTCTGCAGCGCCATTTCGACACGAGCCGGGCCGGGCTCCCTGGCAATGACGACGCGGGCGCGATGTCGGCGTGGTACGCCTTTCATGCCATGGGATTCTTCCCTATTGCCGGCCAGGATTTCTACGTGATCGGTACGCCCAGCATTCCTGAAGTCGAAGTCAAGCTCGGCAACGGGAAGACCTTCCGCATCGTTGCGAAGGGACTCGATGAAGAACACAAGAATCGATATGTGCGTTCTGCGATGCTGAACGGCGCATCGCTCGACCACGCATGGTTCCGGCATTCGGAAATAGCGAACGGCGGGGTTCTCCAACTCGAAATGACGGATAAGCCGGGTGAGTGGGGAACCAAAAATTACCCACCATCAATGTCGGACTACGCTTCGCGGTCGGGACATTGGCAGTAACTCTCTAAAGGGAGTTCAGAGGAGTGTCGGAGGCAATCCATTGTCATCTCTCCGTCCGCGCTGTTGCGGCTTGTAGCAGTCTCTGCGTTTGCGCAGATCCACCGGAACTTGTTACCGGAGTGATCGGATGAGGGCGGCCAGCGCTGCGGACTGGTTGCGGCGACTCGGGTAGTAGAGGAAGAATCCGGGGAATGTTGGGCACCAGTCCTCCAGAACCTGAACGAGACGATGCTTTGCGATAACCGGTAACAGCTGGGCTTCGAGTGCGGTTCCAATACCAACTCCGTCCAAGACTGCCTGGATTACCAAGTCAGGATCATCAAACGTTACAGGACCCTGCGGGTAGACGGTCAGCGCCTTCCTTCCTTTTTCGAACTCCCATCGGTAAACCTCGCCACCGAACCGGAATCCGATACACGGGTGTTCTTTCAGCTGGTGGGGTGTGCGTGGGATGTCATGGTGCTTGAAGTATTCCGGCGAGCCCACAACAGCCAGCCGCAAGTCTTCACTCACCCGAACCGCCACCATATCGCGCTGAATCAACTCGCCGATATGAATGCCAGCATCGAAACCGCTGGCTACCAGGTCGATCGGATCGTTCGACGTCGTGACATCGAGCACGACATCGGGAAACGCGCTCGCGAAGTTCTTCAGCTTGGGGAGGAGCACCATCCATGCCGCCGATCGCGGCAACACCAGCCGGAGTCGACCTGTCGGACGCTCTCTGAGCTCCCGCACTTTCGACAGAGACGTTCGTATGCGGTCGAGCGCCGGTGTCAGGTCGTTCAGAAGAGAATTGCCGGCGGTTGTTGTGGTGACGCTTCGCGTGGTCCGAGCGAGCAATTGGACGCCCAGGCGCTTTTCCAGGCCACTCATCCTGTGGCTGAGCGCCGATTGCGTGACGCCCAGTCGTACAGCGGCGCGAGTAAAGCTTCGTTCCTCAGCCACGATGGTGAAAGCAGCGAGATCGTTCAACTCGTCCTTCATGATTCATGAATTTTACTCACAAAGGCTATCGACGGAGAGCGTCTAGTCTCATGAGCCTTTTGGGGAGTCAAATAGGGCATAGGAGAAATGAAATGGAAACGCGCACTCTTGGCAGAACTGGCTTGGAAGTCTCGGCCCTTGGTCTCGGCTGCATGGGCCTGAGCTTCGGGTACGGCCCTGCTGTAGACAAGCAGACCGGCATCAAGCTCATCCGCACGGCCGTCGAACGTGGCGTCGCATTCTTCGACACCGCCGAGGTTTACGGACCCTTTACCAACGAGGAGTTAGTTGGTGAGGCGCTTGCGCCCTTCCGCATGGACGTGAAGATCGCCACGAAGTTCGGATTCAAGATTGAGAATGGAAAGAACGTGGGCCTCGACAGCCGTCCGGAGCACATCAAGCAGGTGGCGGAAGCGTCGTTGAAACGGCTGAAGACGGATGTGATCGACCTCTTTTATCAGCACCGCGTGGATGACCAAGTGCCGATCGAGGACGTCGCCGGGGCAGTAAAGGAACTCATTCAGCAGGGGAAGGTTAAGCACTTCGGTCTGTCGGAAGCAGGGGCACGGACGATCCGCCGCGCCCATGCGGTACAGCCCGTAACAGCACTGCAGAGTGAGTACTCGCTGTGGTGGCGCGAGCCCGAGAAAGAGATCATCCCCACGCTCGAAGAACTTGGCATTGGATTCGTGCCGTTCAGTCCGCTTGGCAAGGGATTCCTCACCGGAGCGATCAACAAGGACACGCAGTTCGACAAGAACGACTTCCGTAACATCGTCCCGCGCTTCTCGCCGGAAAACCGCGACGCCAACCAGGCGGTCGTCGATCTGGTAGGGCGATTCGCAAAGGAGAAGAATGCAACGCCGGCCCAAATCGCGCTCGCGTGGATCCTGGCCCAGAAACCTTGGATGGTGCCGATTCCGGGCACGACCAAGATCCATCGCCTGGAAGACAACCTCGGGGCCATCAACCTTGAACTGACAGCAGCTGACGTTCAGCGACTGAACACAGCGTCGGCAACCATCAACTTTCAAGGCGAGCGTTATCCGGAAAACCTAATGAAGCTAGTAGGACGCTAACTTCCAGACGTTGGTCTCGTTCTTTTGACTGGGGGAGTATTGCAATGAAAGGAACTGTCCTTTACGGCCCGCGCGACATTCGCTACGAAGAGCGTGATGAGCCGAAGATTCTCAAGCAGACCGATGCGATCATCAGGCTCGCAGCGACATGTGTGTGCGGCTCCGACTTGTGGCCGTATCGCGGTTTGCAGCCAATCAACGGCCCGTCACCGATGGGCCACGAGTACTGCGGCATTGTCGAGGAGGTCGGAAATGCAGTAAAGACCCTGAGACCGGGCCAATTCGTGATCGGATCGTTCTGCATCTCGGACAACACGTGTCCCAACTGCCAGGCCGGTTACCAGTCCGGGTGCCAGAATCTGGAATTCATGACGGGAGCGCAGGCACCGTTTGCTCGCGTTCCATCTGCAGATGGCACTCTCGTCGCAACACCCGAGCATCCATCGAACGATCTGCTTCCTAGCGTTCTCGCCGTGTCGGACGTGCTTGGAACCGGCTGGTTCGCCGCTGATGCTGCCAATGTAAAACCTGGCTCGACGGTTGTGCTCGTCGGCGACGGAGCTGTCGGCTTGCTTGGTGTGCTTTCAGCGAAACAGATGGGAGCGGAACGGATCATCGTCATGAGCCGCCATGAGGCGCGGCAGAAACTCGCCAAAGAGTTCGGAGCGACCGACATCGTAACCGACCGCGGAGACGACGGCGTCGCCCGCATTAAGGAGATGACGAAGGGCATTGGCGCCGATTCCGTGCTCGAATGCGTTGGCACCTTGGAGTCCATGATGCAGGCGATTCATTCCACTCGTCCGGGTGGTTCGATCGGCTACGTCGGCGTTCCCCATGACGCGCACCTTGACTTACAACCAGTGTTCTTCACGCTCGTTCGTCTTCACGGCGGTCCCGCGCCGGTGCGCCGCTACTTGCCGGATCTGATCGAGCTTGTGCTCGACGGCAAGATTAACCCCGGAAAAGTGTTCGATCTCACGCTACCTCTGGAGAAGGTTGCAGAGGGCTACCGTGCGATGGACGAGCGCCGCGCGATCAAGACGCTACTCCGTCCCTAACATCGGAGGTAATAAAGATGAGTGTGAAAGAGCATAGCTTGGCTGGATGGTCAAAAGAGGAACTCAAGAAAATCATCGGGTCCGACGACCTCCACATCTCCCCGTTCCGTGAGGACGGAAGGACCTACGGCACCCCGACATGGATCTGGTCTGTTGTAGTGGATGGCGATCTCTACGTTCGCGCTTACAACGGCAAGAACTCGCGTTGGTATCAGGCCGCCTTACGACAGAAAGCGGGACGAATCACAGCTGCAGGCATGACGAAGGAAGTGTCGTTTCACCCAATCGAAGGCGATATTAATGACCGCATCGATGCCGCCTATCGCGCGAAGTACAAGAGCAGTCCTTACCTACAACCCATGATTGAGGAACGCGCCCGGTCGGCCACAGTGAAGATCAGTCCACGTTAGGCACTCTTTGTGGGCAGCAGTAAAGAGGTCAAAAAACCAATCTGCATATGTTCGTATTTCGAACCGCTACCATCACTTATCGGAGCACTTCGCAGGCGATCTCGACCACAACGGAATAACGTGTGGCTACATTCGGCTGGTGACCCAGGGGCTTGACGACTAGTCGACGTGCAGTTCTGCAGAAGGTTTATTCTGAATGAGCGTCGCTCTGAACGACGCACGAATGTTCTGCACATATCCTGTCGAATACAGCGACATGCTCATCACGCTGAAACGCCGTCAACAGGAATCCACACTGAATCTCGATGTGGTAGGCGTGTCCTACCTCATTCCAGAGCTGCTCAAGCCGGATTGCAGCTTCTGTCTCACCTTGCGCCCACAGGAGAGGTGCACATTCGCCGCATGCGACAATCCGCGAAGGATCGCCCTTCACCGTTTTCGCCACGGATGTAATCAGATTGCCTGCCAACTTCAAAAACTGATCCCGGTCGGGCTGACCAGCGGACATGAAGGTGGCGAGTGTCTCGGCAGCGTCCAACGAGACATATCGACCTTCCTTGATAGCGGCGCCGACATTCACACCCTGTGCGTGCATTTGCGCGAGAACCTTGTCCCGGTGCGGTTCCGTGCCCACGAAGATAGCCGCATTACCCGCGTTGAGAGCGGCCGCAACGCAGCGAGCACAGCCGTGAACGAAGCGAGCTTCATCGGAATAAAAATGCGCTTGATGACGATGAACTGGCGGATTGACGGCGAAACTCTGGCCCGTAAATCTCTTGCCGACGAACTTCTCGCCTCTAAGCAAGGCATCGATCGCGGATATCAATTCGACTGTTGCGTCCGTCTTGACAACATAGCCCATCGCGCCGCTGGCAAAAGCCTCCCGCACTACGTCAGGGGATGATTCCTGACTTACGAACAGGATCTTGGGCTTCGCCGACAACCTCCGAATTCGACGAGCAGCTTCAATCCCGTTCGTCCCTGGCAGACCGATGTCGAGCAGAATCAGATCCGGTTGCAACTCTTCTGCCCGGGCAACGGCTTCCAATCCATTCGACACCTCGGAGATAATCTGAAACTCTGGCCTTTGCTGCAGGATGGAGGTCAGGAACTGCCGAAAAGGTTGGAAGTCCTCTACTATGAGAACCCGGATTGGGCGAGTTACCAAGGGATCCTCCGTGCAAGAGCATTTCTTAGCAGCGATATTCGCGAATCATAACATCTCTGAAAGTGCGCGACGTTGCTCTAAATCAACTACCACCTGATTCATCTATGCTCTCCTGAACAGCGCTAGGTGGCAGACGCCTCCAGCCGGATTCTCGCTGTGTTGAGCAGTGAACTCAACAGGTGTCGCTTCTAAACGCGTCCCAAGCCTCTCGCAAGCCTGATCGCAAACTGGGCAAAAAACGGCCGGAGCTGTCGCCCCGGCCGTAGTTGAGGTTGTGGTTTCGTTAGAAGATCAGCTTCATCGCCAGCTGAATCTGCCGTGATTCGTAAGCGTTACCGATCTTGCCAAAGTTGCCGCTGGTGATGGATGTGCTGCGGAAAGCGCTGCCCGGGCTGCCGATGCCGAAGTTCGTATGATTTAACACGTTGAAAGCTTCGGCGCGGAACTGCAGGCTGACGCGTTCACTGATTTTCGTGTTCTTATACACCGAAGCGTCCCAACGCGCCAGCCCCGGCCCGACCAGAGTTCCACGCGGAGTGTTACCTGGCCTGATCTGGCCGAACGGAATGAAGTCGAACGCCGAGCGGTTGAGCCAGCCGGTGATCTGGTGTGCTCCACTGTTGGGGTCGATACCGGGAACTTCGTCCGGACGGGCGCCCGAATAGGTGTTACCGCACAGGCCCAAGCCGGCTGGGTCGGCGGATGCAATCAGGTTCCCATTATCGTCGTAATCGGAATAGCAACTCGAGGCCGATGCCGTGTAATGCCTTCCGGTATTCAGGTAAAGCAAACCCGACAACTCCCAGCCGCCAAGGACGTGTCCCTTGAATCCCTGCTGCGACTTGAAGAAGGGCAGCGTGTAGATGTAGGTCGCCGTAAATACGTGGCGACGATCAAAGTCGGCACTTCCGTAATCGCCGCGCAGGTTGTAGGTGTACTGAGCGGCGCGGTAATCGCCTGAGGCAGTCGTCAGTGCGTGCGACCAAGTGTAGTTCAGGGTGATAAGTGAGTTCTCGTTGAAGTGCTTCTGTAACTGCGCCTGGAGTCCGTTGTAGTTCGACGTGAAAACCGGCTCGAAAAGATTGATCGCGTCGAAACCTCTGTACGGGCGGATCAGGTTTAGCTTCTGGTAGTTATTCGGATCGAAGGGCTCCGTGCAGGAGTCTGCATTGGCACCGCCAAGGCAGGCCGACAGGAAGTCACCCGCATGGGGCATGTTCACGTCGACAACGCCGATCAGGTGCCGCCCCAGGTTACCGTAGTAGCCGATGTCTATTGACATCGACGGCGTAATCTCGTGCTGAAGGTCCAGGTTGAACATCTGCGAGTACGGCAGCTTCCAGTTGTTCGGGTCGGGACCGCCAACCGTGGGCGGAGCGAGGTTGACGGACGCAGCAACCTGCCCGGGATTGGTGAAGTTGGTGTCGTGAATGACTGCCGGCTGGACCAGGGGCACGTTGCCGCCCTGGAAGTTCTCGACCGAGTTCATGGCCGGCGAGTCGTAGAAGATACCGTAGCCGCCGCGCACCGAGGTCTTTCCGTCGCCGAACGGGTCCCAAGCGAAACCGATGCGAGGAGCGAAATTCAACTTCGGCGTGCGTTGCACTGCCTGACCGAACGGCGAGTTCTTCCCGCCGATGATCATGCCGTTGGCGTAGGGCAGTGTCGTACCTTCGGCCAGATAGCCGTCCGGAGTGATGACCGGCGTTTTCGACGGATCGTACGACTTCGGATCGAAGGTGCTCAGCAACCCGTTGCCGTAGGTCGGAGCCATGAACAGCGAGTAACGAACGCCCAGGTTGAGAGTGAAATTGGGCCGTACGCGCCACTCGTCCTGTGCGTAAGCTTCAAACTGTTTCTGGTGAACCAGGTTGCGGAACGGGATGTTGTTCTGGCTGTAAGTATTGACTCGTCCCAGGAGGAAGTTCGCCCATACCTGTTCGAACTTCTTGTTGGGGTTCCACGATCGTGTCGGTTTGTGCGGGTCCGGGATAGTGTCAAAGGTCGGTGCGCCCGTGGCAATATCGTCGAAGTAGTAGTACGCACCGTTGGTGGCGTTCTCGTCTTTGGTGTAGTAGTTGAACAAGCCACCGAATTTTAGTGCGTGATGGCCCGTGATTTTCGAGAGATTGTCGAACCAGGTATGGTTCCTGTTGTAGTCCCGATACGGACCGAAACCATACGTAGTAGGAGCGCATCCCCACGGCCCGACAGTATAAGCGCACAGGTCAATGTACGGCACTGTGCCTGAGTCGGATGGATACACAAGATTCGGATTCACGTTGCTCGCGTTCTTCACTGCCTCGAGTCCAACCGGATCGCTGATGACTGCGCCCCAGGAGAAGGAATACCCGAAGTCGTTCAGCAAGGTATTGGACAAGGACGCTGTGGCGTGGAGGACGAGGCTGCGGGCCGGAGCGTTAGTGTTGGTCGTAGCTAGACCCGGCAGCGACTCGCCAGTATAGAGGCCGCGCGGCTCCACCGTCGGCACCGAGTCGTCAGTGAAGCGTCCGAAGATGCTGAGTTTGTTCGAGAAGTGGTGATCGATTCGGATCGCCTCTTCGCGATAGTTAGCCACACCGCGACCGGTGGCCGAAAGCGTACCGTCCGAGTTATTCGGCGCTGGCAGCTTAGCAAAAATGTCTTTGACATAGGCAGCTGCCGTCGGGTCGATCAGGTTCGAGGGTATTTGATAACGGCCGCTTCCCAGCGAAGTTTCAGGCGTGGTGCCTATGCAGGTGCCGGCGGCGTCGAAAGTCATGCAGACCGGCACTGCGAAAATGCCGTTCATTTGGTCGGTTGTCGGCAGAATGCCGCTGGGACCAATGGCTGGGTAGTACACGATCCGGCGCCACTCCTGCGAGTAGAAGAAGAACGTCTTGTCCTTCTTGATCGGGCCGCCGAAAGTGAAGCCGAAGTCGTTCCAGCGCATCGGCGGACGAGAAATGACCGGATCGCGTGGCTGGCCACTGAGGTTGTTGCGGTTGAAGTAGTCGTTGGCGTTCAGCACGTCGTTGCGGAAGAATTCGTACGCGCTGCCATGGAAGGCGTTGGTTCCACCGCGGGTCACAACAGTGACTTCGCCTGCAGAGCTTCGACCGTGCTCAGGCAAGTAGTTCGAACGCAGCACCTTGAACTCGGCGATCGAGTCGATGCTGGGGTAGTTGAGCAGCGTCAGGTTTGCCCCGCGGTCGAAGTTGTCGGCGCCATCTACCGTCCAGTTGTTCTGGGTTGGGCGGTTGCCGTTTACGGAGATGTTGATCTGGTTGGAAAAGCCGGTCGGGTTGCTCGCGCCGACATACATGTTCGAAGAAGCCATGTCGGTCGTGACGCCCGGCTGCAGAGCTACCAACTGTACGAAGTTACGCGAGCTGACGGCTAGTTCCCGGACCTGTGTTCCGGTGATGAGGCCCGCCGCCTGGGGGGTGTCGAGGTCCACCTGGACCGGCGACTCCTGCACGTTCACCACTTCGTCAGTGGTGCCAACCTGCAACTGCAGATCGATCACACGTCTGTCATTAACGCTGATGACGATGCCAGTGGCCGTGTACTTCTTGAATCCATTTGCGGTCACCACAATCTTGTAACGGCCGACGGGCAGGTACGCAGCAACGTACGCGCCGTCTGCTCCCGTGGTAATCGTGCGGTCGGTCGTGTTGCGGTCGGTGTTGATGACCTGCACGGTCGCCCCGCTGATCACGGCCCCTGAGGGATCTTTCACGATTCCACGGATATCGCCTGTGATTTCCTGGGCCGCTGCGCTGCAAACGAGAATCGCCAGCAACGCGACGGCGTACAGAAAAACGTAACGCCTCCTCATGATTTCACCTCGTCGTTTTCTTTTTTGTTGTGCGAACGCCTGTCGCTTTCGAAAGTCCTGTGCTTCAGGTTCAAAGCTGGATGGGGATGTTACACCAGAGTGGCTGCCCAGAAACACGGAATTTGTTCGAGAGATGTAAAACTTCTGGGCCAATCTGTTTGACCCAGACCAAGGTTCGGACAACGCTAGCCCGTTTGTATGTACTGATATTCAGGGGGTAAGATAGGGCGCCTGTGATTACAGTAGGCGAGACAATCCTGCAGTACCGCATCCTCGAAAAGATCGGTGGCGGCGGCATGGGTTTGGTCTTCAAGGCCGAAGACATGCGTCTGGGCCGCTATGTCGCCCTCAAGTTCCTCTCCCCCGAACTGTCTAAAGATTCCGCAGCAAACGAACGATTCCGCCGAGAGGCGCGAGCCGCATCCGCCCTGAATGACCCTCACATCTGCACGATCTACGATGTGGGAGAGAACGGCGGCGAGAACTTCATCGCTATGGAGTTCCTCAACGGCACGACTCTCAAGCACCAGATCGAAGGCAAGCCGTTGCCCATCGATCGTCTGCTGGACCTCGCTGTCCAAATAACGGACGCACTCGACTCAGCTCACTCCGGCGGCATTGTCCACCGAGATATCAAGCCCGCCAACATCTTTGTCACGCAACGCAATCAAGCCAAGCTGCTCGACTTCGGCCTGGCCAAGCTTCTACCGCAGCGTGAACTCGCGATTCAGGGAACTGCCGCAATCACGGCCGAGTGGGACCATGCCACAAGTCCGGGTACCACGCTCGGCACAGTAGCTTACATGTCTCCTGAACAGGCCGCAGGCGAGGAACTCGATTCCCGTACCGACCTATTTTCGTTCGGGGTAGTGCTTTATGAAATGGCGACCGGCGTACAAGCCTTCAAGGGTGCCACGTCGGCGGTTATTTTCGAGGCTATTCTTAACCGCACCCCGGTCGCACCTGTTCGACTCAATCCGAACCTGCCGCCGCGTCTTGAGGAGATCATCAACAAGGCCCTCGAGAAAGATCGTGACCTGCGTTATCAAAGCGCAGCCGAGTTTCGTGCCGACCTGAAGCGTTTGCAGCGTGATCTGCGACAGGCAGGCGCGACCGTGTCGAGTTCGGGTGGCGCAGTCGCCGCCACTCATCCGAATACCCTCGCAACGGCATCCCCTACGGTTCCGCATTCGCCGAAGTTCGCGGTCGAGCGATCTTCTCGCAAGTACTGGATTGTTGCGCTGCTAGTGCTCACGTTGGCGGGGCTCGGCCTCGGTGTGCTAGGGGGCATGCGCCTCACCACTAGGAAACCGCCGGTATATCAACCACTGACATTCCGCCGCGGGAGCATCTGGAATGCAAGGTTTGGTCCTGATGCGCAGACCATTGTTTATGGTGCGGCATGGGAAGGCACGCCCGTTGAAGTGTTTTCGGCGCGCACCGACAGTCCTGAGTCGCGTTCGATCGGAATCGCGGGGGCGGACCTGCTCGACATCTCGTCAAAGGGCGAGATGGCATTGGCGCTAGGCAGCCACAATCGCGAAGGATTTATTCGCGCCGGCATGCTGGCGCGTGCCCCGCTCGCGGGTGGTGCGCCACGCGAAATCCTGGACGGAGTGGAAGCCGCGACATGGACACCGGATGGGTCGCAACTGGCCATTGTTCGTTCTGTCGCCGGCAAGGACAGACTGGAGTTCCCGGTCGGCAAGGTCCTCTACGAGAACACAGGATGGATCTCCAACATCCGCTTTTCACCGGACGGCAACACCATCGCCTTTATCGACCACCCTCTCGCGAATGACGATGGCGGCTCCGTTGCGATAATCGACCAATCGGGCAACAACCGTAGGGTGCTCTCGACCAGATACGCGAGCGTTCGCGGTGTCGCATGGATACCGTCGGGAAAGGAAGTGTGGTTCAGCGGCACTCACGACCAGGCTTCAGGCGAGATCCACGCCGTTACACTCGATGGTTCCGAGCGCCTTGTGCAACGCATCCCCGGTGCCCTTACTCTGCAGGACATTGCGCCGGATGGCCGCGTTCTTTTCGACTCCACGATCCAACGAGCGAGCATTCTGGCTCGTGGCTCCGGCCAGAAAACAGAACGTGAACTTGGTTGGCACGACTGGTCCGTGGTGCGTGACATCAGCAACGACGGCAAGCTTGTCTTGTTCCTTGAAGCCGGCGAAGCAGGCGGCGCTAATTACGCCTCTTATGTTCGTCCAACCGACGGCTCGCCCGCAGTCCGAATATCGGATGGTGTAGCCACTGCAATTTCGCCGGACTCGAAATCTGCCCTCGTGTTCAACAACAGTCGCGTCGGAGAACTCACAATCTACCCCAGAGGGCCGGGTGAAGCCGTTCGCATGAACCTTGGTTCAATAACGATTGAATTTGCCTGCTGGTTCCCGGACGGAAAAAGAATTCTAGTCATGGGTAGCGAACCGGGACACGGGCTTCGGCTTTACGAACTCGATTCGCCCCAGGCCAAGCCCCGGCCGATAGCACAGGAGGGTTTCACCACGCTTTGGAACACCATTTCGCCGGACGGACGGTCGATTGCGGTCCTTGATCCCGAGCAGAAGATGGTCATCTACCCAATCGCAGCAGAGGGCGCTGTCGCCTCTCAATCGGGAACGCCACGCGCAGTTCCGTCCATTCAACCTGGCGAACAAACCATTCGTTGGAGCAGTGATCCCGACTGGGTCTATGTGACGAAACCGACCGATATCCCCACAAAGGTCTACCGCGTGAATGTGAAGACCGGGCAGCGGGACCTGATGATGAGCCTGCAGCCGCTTGATCGCACTGGTCTGGACACGACTTCGTCCCTGCGCATGACTCCCGATGGAAAGAGCTATGCCTACAGCTACGAACGTTTCCTATCCGAGCTGTATGTGGCGAAAAATCTCAAGTGAAATCCAGGTTCGGGCTCGCAAGGCAGAGTACGCGTGAGAGCGAGATCGAGTACTCGCACCCTAAAGCGCTACGGAACGCTAGCCCGTTGGGCAGTACTGCTCCAAAACGAGGCCGCTGTGGAGAAATGCCTTCTCCCTGGCATGGGCGAGAATAAACTTACGATGGTTGCAAATGCTGTGGTGCGACGAAACGTGGTGAGCAAGGCCTAATCCAAAAGCTCGGAACGTTTCTTCCTCAACCAGTTTGTAAGAGTGGATCTGAGATCGCTGCCAACTTGTGTGAAACGAAATCCTGCTCGACCTTCGACATCTGCCCATACGATCTGAGCGCCGGCCGTGAACGTCTGTGATTCACCCGGTATCGTGAATTCAACTCTCAAGGCGCCGGCGAGCTGGAACGGGTCGCGAATTCCCTCTACAGCGATTCCGCCTTCGCTGATATTCACCGAGGTGGCACTTTGCTGGCAGTGTCTTGAAACTATATGGACCGGAGTAGCCACGGTTGCGCGAAAAACTTGGACGCTCACATCGTCCGTGTTTCCAACGCTGCGCCTCTCGATGCGGAATTGTTTAAGCTTCCGGCTCAGCGTGCGACGTGAGATACCGAGCTGCTCTGCGGCCAGGCCTTGGTGTCCTGCTGTGAGCGCAAGTGCGCGCGTAATGGCCTGCTTCTCGAGCTGATCCAAATCTACTGAGGGGCCTGACTCCAGAGCTGTTCGTTGATGAGTTGATACGCCATTGGCGGCTGGAACTTCCAGTGGCAAGTCCTCTGGAGCGATTTCCGCCCCACGAGCATTCAAGGCAGCCTGTAAAACGACGTTGCGAAGTTCACGGACGTTGCCGGGCCACGAGTAACGCCTAAGAATGTCGAGTGCTCCGAAAGAGAGCTGTTTGCCGGAACAGTTTTGTTCCAGGAAGTGAGACGCAAGGGCGACGAGGTCTTCAGAACGCTCGCGAAGTGGTGGCACTCGCAGTTGAAGATGGCAAAGGCGGTGGTAAAGGTCCTGACGAAAGGTGCCATTCTTTACGGCCGGTTCGAGCGCTCTATTGGTTGCGGCGATAACTCGTACGTTGACGTTGACCTTTCGGCTTCCGCCGAGGCGGTAGTAAGGCACGCCATCCAGAACGCGCAGCAGCTTCACTTGGACCTTTGGCTCCAGTTCGCCGACTTCGTCCAGAAAGAACGTGCCATTGTGGGCGAGTTCAAACAATCCCGGCTTGGAATTGTCAGCGCCGCTGAATGCGCCCTTCTCGTAGCCAAACAACTCGCTCTCAACCAGATGTTCGGGCAGAGCGCCGCAGTTGACATCCACCCAGGGCTTTGAGGCGCGTAAAGAACGTGCGTGTATGGCGCGAGCAATAAGTTCCTTTCCGGTTCCTGTCTCGCCGGTGATAAGCACACTCGCGTTCCCCGTGGCCACACGGTCCACCACAGCGAGCAGTTCGTGCATGCACGGACTCGCGATGATCGCGTCCATTTCGTGGACATGAACCCGTTGTATAGCGGCGGCAGCCAATCGTTTTAGTCCTTGCGAGCGGCTCTCCACATATTGCTTGCGATGAGGTCCCCACGGCGGAGCGACAATTTGGCGCAACAGGTGACAGGTTGCGCCAAACTGGCGCAATTGCTCGCCGCGAAAGAATGCTCCGGTTGAGCGAAATCAACAAGTTACGTCAGTCACCAGGTTGGCTCGTCGAGTGCATTGTGAACAACGTGACGAAGTGCCCGGAGGAAGCATGAAGAGCCGCCTCTTATGTCTGTTACTTGTAGCCGCGCTGTTCCCGGCATCTGGGTTCGCCAAGGGAACCAAAATCGCCCGTGACCTGAAGGGCCAGGCTGCCGGACAACTCGTAAAGGTAATCATTCAGTACAAGCAGCAGCCCACCGATAAACACAAAGACAAGATCCGTGGCAAAGGCGGAGCTGTCGATGTCGATGTGCCATTAGTTAAAGGAATCGCAGCGACGCTCCCTGCCTCGGCTCTCAGTGCGCTTGAGGCGGATGAGGATGTCGTCTACGTTTCCCCCGATCGCCCGGTCAAAGCGCACTTGAACAACGTGGCCGGCGCAGTCCTGGCCCAGTACGCGTGGAATGTCGGCCTGGACGGTTCAGGGATCGGCGTGGCGGTCGTGGACAGCGGCATTCACCTGCTGGACGACCTGAAGAACTCCGCGGGCAAATCGCGAATCGTCTACCAGAAAGACCTGATCGGTGGCGGTACAGATGATGGGTACGGCCACGGAACGCATGTCGCCGGCATCATCGGCGGAAACGCCAAGTATTCCACCTGCTCCAATTGCGATGTAGCCATCCGCGGCGTCGCGCCGAACGTAAACTTCATTAACCTGCGCGCGCTGGACAAGTTGGGCCGAGGGACTGACACCTCGGTGATCAACGCGATACAAACGGCCATACAGTTGAAGAACTTGTACAACATCCGCGTACTGAATCTCTCGTTAGGCCGCCCTGTCTATGAAAGCTACACGCTCGATCCCCTGTGCCAGGCCGTCGAGCAGGCATGGAAGGCAGGAATAGTTGTCGTTGTCGCTGCCGGCAACGAAGGTAGAGACGATTCCGCCGGCGCGGACGGATATGGCACCGTGACGGCACCGGGCAACGATCCGTACGTACTTACCGTGGGCGCCATGAATACGAAGGGTACGCTGGACCGGGCTGATGACGTCCTTACGACGTACAGCGGGAAAGGACCGAGCGCGATTGATGCGGTCGTGAAGCCGGACCTGGTCGCCCCGGGCAATCGGGTCGTGTCCTTACAGCAAGGCTACCTCAAATCGACCTTCCCCCAGAATCGGCCACAGAAGAGCTACTACTTGAGCACCAACGATACCGGTGCTTCGGATAAGTACTTCATTCTGAGCGGCACCAGCATGGCTACTGGAGTGGTCAGTGGTGCAGTTGCACTGCTGCTGCAAAAGGACCCGACACTGACTCCGGACCAAGTTAAAGCACGGCTGATGAAAACTGCCTACAAGGTCTTCCCGACGTATTCGACCGTGGTAGACGGCGCACAGACCTTCACTCTACAGTACGACGTGTTCACGGTCGGTGCAGGCTATCTTGACCTTCAGGCGGCACTCTCCAGCACAGATCGCGCCAGCTTTCCCGCCACTTCTCCGACCGCGGCGTTCGATAGCACCAGCGGCGCCGTGTATTTCGTCCGCGACGACCATGCACTCTGGGGCAGCACGATCATGTGGGCGCCAGACGCAGTGTGGGGGACGCGGGCTTTTGATCCCACGATGGATGGCGTAAGTGACAATCACGCCTTGTGGGGAAGCGATGCTCTCACCGACAGTCACGCGCTCTGGGGGAGCCACGCGCTGTGGGGAAGTCATGCACTTTGGGGTAGCGGCAGCCTCTGGGATAGCCACGCGCTCTGGGGCAGCGGCAGTGCAACGATCTTGCCCAACGGAAATGTAGACGCGGACGCCGTGAATGCGACCTCCGTCCTTATCAACGGTGAGAACTAGCTCCGGGGAGAGCCAGATGATTTCACACGGTATTCACGTTGCAACCTGGGCAGGATGGACGGGCGCTGTTTCACTGCTGTTGCTGATTGAAGTGGCGCTGATACCGGCAAAACGCATGTCCACGCTTGCAGCGCCGTTCCTTAAAGCGGTGATTTGGGGTAGTTAACGGCAACGCACGACCTACAAGCAGTGGAGCCGCAAGTGCCGAGTCATTACGGTGACCGACTTCGGCTCCTCTGCCGTTAAGGACTACATGTTCTCAGCAGCGGCGTCTCAACTTGATACAACAGTGCTCCCCCCGACCGAGCATTGGAGACGCTAAGTAGCTGATTACAAAGACTGTGCGCGCCGAATGTAATGCGCAGGCGAATGGCACGCATCTTGCGCTCTCACTCTACCGGAGCGGTGTCATGAGAACCCGAGCGAAAATCTTCATCGGACTGACAGCTACAGTCGGTTTCCTGCTTTTGGCCACTTCACTTATCGGCTGGCACTGCGACAACTATCTGCGGTTCGCCGCATATCTCGCTATTGCGCTTGCCTCGGCCAGCTTCAAAGTCGTCCTTCCCGGAACGAACACGTCGATGTCCGTGAACTTCCTGTTCACCCTGCTTGGTGCACTGGAGTTGTCCCTTCCGGAAACCATGATCCTGGGGTGTGGATCGACCCTGGTGCAATGCTTCCTGAAGATGAACCGGCCCGCCAAACCGGTACGGATCGTCTTCAACGTCTTCAGCATGATGGCGCCGGCCGTGTGGATCACGTACTGGGCTTATGCGCACTCGACGGTAGTCTTCGGCAACAGTTTCCCGCTCAAAGTTCTCGGTACGGCTTGCGTATTCTTCCTTGCCAATACTCTTCCGATCGCCGCGATCATCTGCCTGGCCGAGGGCAAGTCGTTCCGCAAGACTTGGCATGACTGCTATTTCTGGTCGTTTCCTTACTACCTCGCCGGCGCGGCGCTCGTGGCCATCGTTCACTACGTAAACCGCGATTTTGGTTGGCCGACGACGCTGCTGCTCGTTCCGGTCGTGTACTGGATTTATCGATCGTACCGGCTATACCTGGGACGGCTCGAGGACGAGAAGCGGCACGTGGAAGAGATGGCGGAACTGCACCTCCGCACCATCGAGGCATTGGCACTCGCCATTGATGCCAAGGACCACACGACGCACGAACACCTGCAGCGGGTCCGCATCTACGCCACTGAAATCGGCAGGGAATTGGGCTTGCCGGATGCCGAGATCGAAGCGCTGAAAGCGGCCTCCATTCTCCATGACATCGGCAAACTGGCCGTGCCCGAACACATCATTAATAAGCCCGGCCGGTTGACCCCTGAAGAATTCGAGAAGATGAAGATTCATCCGGTGGTCGGTGCGGAAATCCTGGAGCGTGTTCAGTTCCCGTATGCTGTCGTGCCCATTGTTCGCTCGCACCACGAGCGGTGGAACGGCACGGGGTATCCGGACGGTTTGGCAGGCGAGCAAATACCGATCGGGGCACGAATTCTGAGCGCGGTTGATTGTCTGGACGCTCTTGCGTCCGATCGGCAATACCGACGTGCGCTTCCGTTGGAACGGGCAATGGAGGAAGTCGCTTCGTTGTCCGGTGTTGACTTCGATCCGAAAGTTCTCGACATTCTGAAGCGCCGCTACATCGAGTTGGAAAAAATGGCAATAGCGCAGGCCGCCGCCCGTCCGTTGCCGGCGCAGGACGTTCGGGTGGAACGTGCTGCAGCCCCGGCAGCCGGCTACGAAAATATCCCGAAGGAGAGTGCTTCGACGGTTACCGAACGAGACTTCCTGTCATCGATCGCCGCAGCACGGCACGAGGCGCAGATGCTGTTTGAACTCACCCATGACCTCGGCAGTTCTCTAGGGGTGGAGGACACGTTGTCCGTGCTTTCGTCGCGTCTGCGCAAACTGGTTCCGTATGACAGCGTCGCGATCTGGATCCGGCAAGAAGACGTGCTTGTTCCAAAATATGTGACCGGCGACGACTTTCGCCTGTTCTCCAGCCTGGAAATCCCGCTTGGACAGGGCCTCTCCGGATGGGTAGTGCAGAACTCCAAGGCGATTGTGAACGGCAACCCCTCGGTGGAACCCGGGTACTTAAATGACCCGACCAAGTTCAGCAACCTGCGCTCGGCATTATCAGTGCCGCTGCAGGGTATCAACGGTACGATAGGTGCGCTGACGCTCTATCGAGCGGATGCGAATGCCTTCAGCCGGGACCACCTGCGCATCCTGCTGGCAATCGGCGGCAAGGTTGCACTGTCAGTGGAGAATGCCCTCAAGTACCAACAGGCGCAGACGTCTGCCACAACGGACTACCTCACTGGCCTGCCGAACGCGCGTTCGCTCTTCCTCCACCTCGATGCCGAAGTATCGCGATGCAAGCGCACTAACACCACGTTAGCGGTTATGGTCTGTGATCTGGACCGGTTCAAGAACGTGAATGACCGGTTTGGTCACCTCGAGGGCAACCGTGTGCTGCGCCTGATCGCACAGAAAATGCGAAGCAGTTGCCGCGAATACGATTACCTGGCCCGCATGGGAGGCGACGAGTTCGTCATGGTCGCTCCCGGGCTCACTGCTGAGGCCGCCAGGCATAAAGCCGAGCGAATATCCGAACTGGCGAGTGCGGCCAGCAAGGAGATTTGTGGCGATCAGTTGGTTTCCGCAAGCACTGGCACGGCGTTTTTTCCGGCTGACGGCGCAGACGCCGAAGAACTGCTGGCCGAAGCCGATCGGCGCATGTATGCGATAAAGAAAGCGCTGTCGGCAGGTGCGCCTGAAGTAATCGCCGCGGATGCCATGTCTGACAAAACGAATTCCCTGGTCAATTGACGTCTATGAAGCTTGGGCTCGATATCGCGGGGCGACTGCTGACGATCGTTTTCATCGTGATCGCGGGGACACTGCTTACCGCTACCATGGTCCGAATGGCACCGGGGTTCGACGTGGATGTTCGACAACTGGACCCGCGCCTGAGCCACGAAAGTCGTGACGTACTCCGCAAAGAGAGGAGCCACAACGGAGACTTGGGCCATTACTACAGCGGGTTTCTGCTGAACGCATGTCATGGCGAGTTCGGGCGATCGGTGACGCTTAACCGCCCTGTCGGCGAGCTTGTTCGCGAGCGTCTGCCTGTGACCGTGAGATTGGTTGCGTGGGGACTGTTGCTCGCCTGGGTGTTGGCCGCTGGCCTGGCGTTCTCGGCCGCCTTGCTGAAGGAGCAAGTTTACGATGTTATCGCGGGGCTGTTGGGCAGCTCCTTCCTGTGCGTACCGGCGGCGGCAGTGGCGGTGCTCACTGTCATCTTTCATGTGCCCGCGGCAATGGCTATTGCGGTCATCGTCTTTCCGCGACTGTTCCGCTACGTTCGCAATCTTCTCGCCCGTGGATACTCTATGCCGCATATCGTGACCGCCCGGGCAAAAGGCCTGGGGCGAACAGCTGTTTTCGTCCGCCATGTGTTACCTGTCTGCGCCGCGCCCATTGTTGCTCTTATTGGGATCTCGGTCAGCGTGGCGCTGGGGGCGAGCGTTGCCGTAGAAGCTCTGTGCGGCATTCCTGGCATCGGGCAGCTCGCCTGGCAAGCGGCGTTGGGCCGTGACCTGCCACTGCTCGTCGCGCTGACAACACTGGTGACCGTCGTAACCTTGCTCGCCAACACGATTTCTGACGTCATGCAACGGGCGTTGTCGCCCGCCACCACGTGAAGCAAATCCGACAAATCGCCGTGGTCGTCCTTGGACTGATCATGCTCGGGTGCCTGGCGGCCGAACTGGTAGCCCCTTCCGGATACGCGACCCAGTTCCGCGAGGTGCCAAACGCGGCGCCATCCCACCAGCATTGGCTGGGGACCGACCAACTCGGGCGTGACCGCTTCGCACGGCTCGTGCACGGCACGCGCATTTCGCTTCTGCTGGCACCTGCAGCAGCCCTGCTGTCTACTATGCTCGCAGGTCTCATCGGCGGTGTTGCGGGTTACCTCGGAGGCTTGTGGAAGCGGTTTGCGAATGGCCTCACGGACCTTTTCTTATGCCTGCCGTGGTTGTTCCTGCTGATAACTGCACGTGCGCTCTTGCCACTCAACATTTCTCCCTTGGCCTCGGTAACGGTCACGTTCCTGCTGTTGGGGAGCCTCGGGTGGGCTGCGTCGGCCAGAGTCGTTTGCGCTGATGTTTCGGCCATGCGGAACAGCGAGTTTCTCCTGCAGGCTCGCGCAAATGGAACACGACCAGGACGTATAGTCGCGTTCCACTTAGTACCTAATCTCAGGCCCATCCTCATGGCACAGTTCTGGATCAGCATCCCGGTGTTTATCCTCGCGGAAGCGAACCTGGGGATGCTCGGCCTCGGCGTCGCCGAACCGCTGCCGTCGTGGGGAAGTCTGCTGCGCGAACTCGAAGAGTTGGCGCTCTTTTCGAGCGATTACTGGAAGCTAGCCCCACTTGTCCTCTTGGTTGTCGTTGTCAGCAGTCTCGAAGCTCTACTGTCGAGATCGAAGGTGAATGCATGACACTCAAGGCGAAGTCGTTGACTTTCATCATTCTGTTGCTCGCCTCAGCCGCAGTCCTTTCTGCGAGCGAGCTTCGCTTCTGCTTGCGCTCAGAGCCAAAGACGTTCGACCCCGCGCTTGTGAACGATGATGCGTCCGAGACTGTTCGCTATCTTACCGGCGGTGTTTTGCTCCGGCTCAATCGGCGGACCCAGACACTCGAGCCTGAACTCGCGCGCAGCTGGAAAGTTGGTCTAGATGGACGAACCATAAGTTTCGTCCTGCGGGAAGGAGTGTATTTTTCCGACGGGACACCGTTCGGTGCTGAGGACGTTGCCGCTACTATTCAGCGCCTAATGGATCCTGCGGTACACTCTCCGCTCGGCGATTCGTTCAGATCCGGGCAAGGAAAAGTCGTAACTTCGATTACGGGAAAGAATCGTATCTCGATCGTCTTCCCGGCGCCGGTCGCCGGGCTGGAACAGCTCTTCGACCAGGTAGCAATCACATCTGCCAAGTCCGCGAACAAAGAGAAGGCGAGTGTCGGCCCCTACTACATCGCCGATCACAAGGCCGGCAGCTATATGCTGCTGCAACGCAATCCGAACTACTGGAAACGTGATCAATCAGGCCGGAAACTGCCTTACATTGACACGATTCGCCTCGAGATTCAGGCGAATCGCGACATTGAGGCCCTCCGCTTCAAGCGTGGTGAGATTCACCTGATCAACTCGATTGACAGCGAATACTTCGACCGTCTCGCCGCCTCAGATTCCGCAGCGCTCCGAGACGCTGGACCATCACTCGACTCCGAGCAGATGTGGTTCAACCAGGCCCCGGGTGCGCCGCTACCGGCATACAAGCTCGCGTGGTTCCGTTCTCAAAACTTTCGCCGTGCCGTGTCGGAGGCGATCAACCGTGACGACCTGGCAAGAGTAGTTTTCGCCGGGCACGCTCGACCGGCGATCGGCCCGGTTTCTCCGGCCAGCAAAACGTGGTTCAACACCAAACTGCAGCCCGTCCGGTACGACCTGACGTCCGCGTTGAAGCGCCTGGGCCAGGACGGATTTCACCTGCAGGACAAGAGGCTCCTGGACGCAGACGGACACATCGTCGAGTTCTCCATCATCACGAATTCGGGCAACAAGTACCGCGAGCGAATGGCGGCGATGATTCAGCAGGATCTTTCAAGATTAGGCATGAAGGTGAACGTGGTCACGCTTGATTTTCCGTCACTGATCGAGCGCATGACCGAGAAGTTTAACTATGAAGCCGTACTACTCGGATTGGTCAATGTCGAAGGTGATCCGAATTCACAGATGGCGGTCTGGTTGAGTTCTGGTGACAACCACTCGTGGAATCCGAATCAGAAGACCCCCGCCACACAGTGGGAGGCGGAAATAGACCGCTGCATGCACGCGCAGGCGTCCGCAGTTGCTTTTAAGCAACGGAAGGCGGCATGGGATCGAGTGCAAGAGATTGCCGCGGAGCAGGCACCGTTCATTTATCTCGTTAACAAGAATGCGCTCTGCGCAGTTTCCACGAAGATCAGTGGCGTACAGCCGGTTGCCTTGTCACCTCAGACTTACTGGAATGTCGAACACTGGACGCTGCAGGCGGAAGGCGGGGCTACCTCGAAATGAGCGTCGCCGCGCCATTGTTGCTTTCCGCTTGCCTTTCGGTGGATTACCCCGGGCGCGCCGGCGTGCTGCGCAGCACGTTCCTGCAGATGCACGGGGGCGAGGTGCTTGGTCTAATCGGCCAGAGTGGCTCAGGCAAGAGCACCATCGCGTTGGGAATCCTCCGCTTGCTTGATCTGAAAGGCGGCCGGGCAAGCGGGAGCGTTTACCTAAATGGGCGTGATCTCATGCGGTTAAGGGAGCGCGAGCTGCGCGACATTCGTGGCCGCGAGATCGGATTGGTCCTACAGAGCCCCTTGTCAGCACTCAACCCCGCCATGCGTGTCGGCAGGCAGCTTGAGGAGGCTTGGCGTGCTCACGCCAGAGGCTCACGCGAGGATTGCCGGCGGGCGATAGACAATTGCATGCGAAGCGTGAGTTTGCCGGTCGAAGAAGCGCTTCTGCACCGCTTCCCATCTGAGTTGAGCGTCGGGCAGGCACAGCGTGTGCTGATAGCAATGGCAATCATTCACCGGCCTGCCTTGTTAGTTGCGGACGAACCGACAAGTGCGCTCGACGCCGTAACGCAAGCCGAAGTCCTGCAACTCTTTAGGGATCTCAACAAGAGTCTGGGTATGGCTATTCTTTATATCTCCCACGACTTGCATTCGGTTAGTCGTCTGTGTGACCGGGTCGCGATACTTCACGGTGGTGAAATCGTCGAAATCGCTTCTGTTCATGACATCTTCGACCATCCACGACAACCGTACACGCGGCGTCTAATTGCCGCATGCGTGGGGACACGAGCAGAACCGCTTCAGTGCTGAACCTACATTACTTCCGATCTTCATGCGCCGATACAGCAAGCAGGTACCACGAAGTATGTGGCAGCCATTGCTCCTGCCAGCGCCAGTCGTTGTCTGCTCCTGTCTGCCTGTAAGTCAGGTTGAAATCGATATCGTCCTCATCTTTAAAGCCGCTCGTAATACCGTTGGAGATTCCGCCAGGAGCGTTGGTGAACTCCCAGGAGTCAAAGAACAAGTACTGCGGGTTGTTGTGACCGACTCCGTACATCATAGAAGTGTCGAATGGGTTCAGGCCGAGAATCCAGTTAAGCTGGTTGGTCGCAAATGCTTCTGTCGCTTTGCTGAACTCCGGGTCATGCAACTGCCTGCTCGCCAGTCGTGCCGCGGCTGCCAGCGAGGCCAGCCTTGCGTTCTCGCCCTGCCACCACGGAGCTGCCTCCGTGTTGTGGGGAAAGAAAAAGCTCGTCCGTCGATTTCCGGTTTTGTCCTGCACAATCTGTCGCGCGTATCCGAACGGGTTCGTCACTTCGGCCGTCACTCCCATTTGTGCGATGAGAGACCGCTTAACAGTCTCGAGCACCACCTCGCGCGTCTTGTCCTCGGCTATTTCTGAGTAATAGAGCAACGAGACCGCCGGGAATCCGGCGTCTGATGCATGAAAAAACGGGCGGTCATTTTCGTCGGCCCGCCAGTAGTTGGGATAGGGACCGCTTGAAATCAGCCGAGCCACAAGACTTTTTGCGCGCTGGTCCGCCGCTTCCTTATAGCGCGCCTTCTTTGTCGCTTTGTACAGTTCTGTCGCAGCCGTCAGCGCGCAATAGTCGTCCAGGATATTCTCCTTGCCGTCGTTCAACATCTTGAGGTTGTTCTTCTCCAAGAAGTCGAACGCATCCTCCGCAGCCTTCAGGTAGTCCGCATTGTTGTAATCACCTGAAGACGGATACCTGCTCGCCATCGCAAGCGCCGCGATCGCAACACCCCCACCCGACCGGTAGCTGACCTCGTATTCCAGATCGGTGTTGGCCTCCTCCACCATATCCCGCGGAGCTTGGTTGCTGGATTGATAGATGCCAAACTTCTTCATCTCTCCAGCGACTTTGCGTTCTTCTGGAAGCTGCTTTACGCCGCCTATAGAAATCGAGCGGTAAAACGATCCCGACGGCACCTTGACCCTGACGAGGTAATCCGCACCAAACATCGCCTCGTCGAGGAGCCTGTCTTTGTACCGTACGAATTCGGGTACGCCTCTCACATCGAGCAACTCGTAGCTCTTCAGCAGGCTGTAAACGGCGAGCGGAATCTGTTGCGGATTGAAGTAGGTTGAGAAGGACAGATGCGACAGGTGCTTGCCGTGATCGCCCGTGGCGTCCCACCAGCCTCCATGGGCATCCAGCGTGCCCTGCTTCTTACCGTCGAAATGAAGGTGCCGGTCCGCCTGGTCCATCGGACCCGAGCTGCGCTCTTCTTTGAAGTAGTAGATCGCGTCGGACAAGGTGTTGCGCTCCAAGATCAATCGCTGCACCGCGAACGGGAACGAGCGAACCGATCCGGTCTTCGACGAGCACTCGACAATGTATTGGCCTTCGCGGTTGAAAGAATCAAAGTCGACGGTCCAGAAGTGCCAAGTTCTCCATTTCTTTACCGGACCTTTCGCCGTCACCGGCAAGTCCCGAAGTTTTTCGCCCCCGGCATAATCCTTCAACGCGCACGACGTCACATCCTCGCCCGCGTCCGCCAGGACGACTGCGTGTTTCGGGCCACTAGCTTCATACCCTACGTGATTGGCCAGCACTTTGATTTCAGCCTGCGCTGCTGCGATCGAAAGCAGAACGAAGATCACCAGCCATGAAACCACTCGGTGTCGCATCCGTGCTCCTTCGCTCCGGAATAGTGATGGCAAGAGACGTTTCATTCCGAGCATGGGAAGTCTACCCTGTCCAGTCGCAAATTGCCTGTCCGTCGATGTGCTCTGCCGTGTGTCATGTGCTAAGAGCTGGGATAGGTCGCGCTGGGTTTCGGCGAAACGTGAACCAGACCCCGGATCAGATTACCCACCCCAAACGACTGAAGATCGCGCGGCCGTTCTGCGGATTTCGTGAATCAATAAAAGGTCAGATTGCGCCCTGGACGGCTGCCGTTTGAATACCCGCGGGATCTGTCGCGTGCTGGGACCGACAACACGATGGGGACGCACGTTTTGAGCAGGCCCAAAAAGTTCTGTGGACGCAGTTCGCCAAAAGTTAACGTTCCGACCGCTCTGGCATCTAACATAGGGCCAAAGGTGGAGCACTGCACGCAAACTCGGAATCCGGGACTGCTGAACTGGTTCTGCGCTCTCGTTTTGATCTTCGGCGCCTTCGTGCAAGCCACGCATGCATGTCCGTTGCGGCTGGAACTCAGAACTGAACTGGCGCATTCGATCCGGGTACACGATATGGGCGCGGTGGAGGCATTTTGCGCGATCTGTGCAACGTCGCATTCGCCGTCCTTGCTGCCCGTCTCGGCGTCATTTAAACCCTCTGGCACCCCTCCTGAACCTGTTCTGGTCAAGCTTGCGAAGAGACCTGCCAGTTCGCAGACAGTTGTTGAGTCCATCCGCCCCCCGCCCACCTTCTGAGGAAGCGAAATTCCACCGATCAGTCCAAGAGCTTAAGGCCCGGCTGACCGCTCCTCCCCAAAGCGTGAGTTTCTGCTGGTAGGCATTATGCAGAAGATTCGTTCGACGTTTTTTGCGACGTTTGTTTCTGTACTTTTTTGCACGGTGGTGTTGTGCGCGGGCACTGCGGCTGGGCAAGGTCCTGCTCGCATCACGCTGGACCAAGCCATTGATCTTGCGTTGGCCCACAGTCACACCCTGAAAGCGGCGCGCACGCAGATTCAGCAGAACCAGGCACAGGAGGTCACGGCGTCGTTGCGCCCGAACCCGACGCTTACCTGGGACAGCCTTTTTCTTCCAGTATTCAACCCTAGCGAGTTCACGGCCAACAACCTGTCCAGCGTGCAGCAGTTTGATATTGGCGCCAGCTACCTTATCGAGCGCGGCGGGAAGAGGCAGCGCCGGGTGGAAGCCGCGCGCGACGCAACCGCTGTTACCCGGTATCAGATCGGCGACAACGAGCGGACTTTAACGTTCAGCGTGGCGCAGCAGTTCGTGAACGCGCAACTCGCGGCGTCGGTTCTCGATTTCGCCATACAGGACCTCAACAGTTTCGAGGAGACAACCAGGATCAGCCAGGAGCGGTACCGGGCGGGAGACATCAGCGAAGGCGACCTGCTGAAGATCAAGCTGCAGATGCTTCAGTTTCAGACCGACGTTTCGAATGCGCAGGTAGCGAAAGTGCAGGCACTCGCCACGCTTCGGCAGTTGCTTGGATACGACGCGGTTCCCGCCGATTTCGACATCGCAGGAGAATTGGCCTACGAGCCGCTATCGCTCAATCTGGACGATCTTCGCCTCCGCGCCTTGAAGTTGCGGCCGGACCTGCTCGCCGCACAACAGGGGATAAAGGCAGCGCAAAGCCAGATTGCGCTGGCGAAGGCCAACGGCAAAGTGGACCTCACCGCCGGTGTGTCCTACACCCACGTTTCAGACCTGAATTCACTGAGCGCAACTTTCGCCATCCCCCTGCCGATCTTCGACCGCAACCAGGGCGAAATTGCGCGTACGCGTTTCGCACTTACGCAGGCGCAGGAGAATGCCGAAGCCGCGTCCGACACGGTCATGACCGACGTTCGCAACAATTACGAAGCCTTCATGACGAACCAGAAGATCATTCAGCTATATCTCTCGGGATACCTAAAGCAGGCACAGGATTCTCGCGACATCAGTGAGTATGCCTACAAGCGAGGCGCCGCGAGCCTGCTCGACTACCTGGACGCTCAACGCAGCTATCGTTCGACTCAACTCTCCTATCGCCAGGCGCTCGCCAACTACATGCTTTCTGTTGAGCAATTGAAAGAGGCGATAGGCACGAGGACATTGCCATGATCAACAACGGAAGAGCCCGCACAATTCGATCTGTTTCGCTGGTTGCCGGAGCCGCCCTGCTTGCGGCGATGCTGGGCTGTAGCAGCGGCGCGCAGAACTCGGAGACCATGACGTCTTACTCGGGGAACTCCGGCCAGGCGAACGACAAAGCGCAACTGTTCACAATCCCGCAAGACCAGATGGCACACATACAGGTCGTAACAGTTGCTCCCACGTCCATCAGTCGCAACTTGCGCCTGACTGGTGCCGTCGCTTTCAATGCGTTTGACACGACACCCGTCATCACCCAGGTCAGCGGTCCTGTCAGTCGCATTGTGGTCACGCCAGGCGAGCAGGTTCGCCGTGGCCAGCCACTGCTCTACGTCGCAAGCCCCGACTATTCCCAGTTGCTGGCCAACTACCTGAAGGCGCGAGATGCCTACCAGTTGGCAGACAAGAACTACGTTCGATCAAAAGACCTGTTCGATCATCACGCCATCGCCCAACGGGACCTTGAAGCCGCAGAATCCACGCGGGCGCAGGCAAGCGCCGACCTCGGTGCAGCAGAGCAGTCGTTGCGCATTCTCGGAATCAAGAAGCCGGACTCGGTTGTGGGTAGACCGGCGGCGTCCGAGATACCAGTGCTTGCGCCCATCGCCGGAGAGGCCGTAGAGCGCCTGGTCGCGCCTGGACAAGTGGTGCAGGCCGGGGCCACGCAGGTGTTCACGATCTCGAATATGAGTTCCGTGTGGGTGTTAGCCAATGTCTATCAGAAAGACCTGCCCAACGTTCACATCGGCGACCCGGTAACGATCACTACTGACTCCTACCCCGGCACTGAGTTTCACGGAAAGATCTCGTACATCGCGGCGGCGCTCGACCCGAATACGCGAACCTTGCAGGCGCGAATCGACGTGAAGAATCCGCAAAGCAGGCTGAAGAAGGATATGTATGTTTTCGCCACTGTGCGGGCCGGAACGATCCAGAACACGATCACCGTCCCGACTGCTGCTGTGCTGCGCGACACGGAAAATCAGCCGTTCGTTTACGTCCTCAACCAGCAGAACCAGATTGGCAGGCGTCCCGTTACGGTGGGGGAAACGGCTGATGGCAACGCCCAATTGACCAGTGGGGTGAGCGCCGGGGAACGCATTGTCGCCGACGGAAGCCTGTTTCTGCAATTCGCTAATTCGCTGCAACGATGACCCAAGAAAACGAAAGTCGACCGAACGGCCAGAACGGTCGCGGCGGACTTATTCACCGCATCGTTCAGGTTTCACTGCGCCAGCGCTTCCTGGTGCTCATGCTGGTGCTGTTCATGTGCATCTGGGGCGTGATCTCGTTTCAGCGGATGCCGGTAGATGCGTATCCCGACCTGTCTCCGCCGATGGTCGAGATCATAACGCAATGGCCGGGCCACGCGGCCGAGGAGATGGAGCGCCTCGTCACTTTGCCGCTTGAAGTGGAGATGAATGGCGTGCCGCAACTGGTCGTCATGCGGTCCATCACGCTGTACGGCCTTTCCGATATCCGGCTCACGTTCACGGACAATACAGACAACTACTTCGCGCGGCATAACGTATTCGAACGTCTTTCAGACGCCCAATTACCAACTGGCGTAACGCCGACGCTGGCGCCGCTGTTCAGTCCTAGCGGACTTGTCTACCGATACGTGCTGGAAAGTCCCGATCGCAGCCCGCAGGAGCTGAAGACGATTGAGGACTGGGTCGTCGAGCGCGCATACAGGTCGGTTCCGGGCGTAGCGGACGACTCCGGCTTCGGCGGGACGACCATGCAGTACCAGGTGCTGCTCGATCCTGCGCGGCTGTATGGATATCACCTGACTGTCCCGCAGGTGCTTCAGGCGCTTTCGAACAACAATGCGAACGCCGGCGGAGGTTTCTATTCGCAAGGCGGACAGTTCTACTACGTGCGCGGCATCGGGCTAGTGAGCGACACCAAGGATATCGAGAACATCGTGGTTGGCGCGAACAAGGGAACCCCGATCCGCGTCCGCGACATAGGCCAGGTGGAGATCGGGCACGCCCCGCGTCTCGGCCAATTCGGCTTCCAGAAGAACGATGATGCCGTTGAGGGCGTCATTCTAATGCGTCGCGGTGAGCAGACCCAGACCGTGCTGCAGGACGTCAAGAAAAAGACTGAGCAACTGAATCGGCTGGTGCTGCCTAAGGACGTGAAGATCCGACCCTATTACGACCGGAGCGACTTGGTCACGCTGACGACCCGCACGGTCGAGGACAACCTTGTTCGCGGCATGATCCTAGTGTTTATCGTGCTGATCTTTTTCCTGGTCAGCTTCCGGGCTGCGGTGATCGTGTCGCTCACGATTCCGTTGTCGCTGCTGTTCGCTTTCATCGTTCTGCATGCGCATGATGTGTCCGCGAATCTGCTCTCCATCGGCGCCATTGACTTCGGAATCATTATCGATGGCACGGTCGTGATGATGGAGAACATCTATCGTGAACTGGCCGAGCGCGCAGGCACCGAATACAGACTGACGGATGTCATTCTTCACGCAGCTCGTGACGTCGATCGCCCGATCTTCTACTCCGTTGCCGTTATCATCGCCGGATACCTGCCGATCTACGCCTTGAGTGGGCCGTCTGGAAAGCTCTTCCACCCAATGGCTGAAACCATGACATTCGCACTGCTCGGCGGACTCATCTTGACGTTGACGCTGGTTCCCGTACTGGCCTCTTACTGGTTCACGGGCGGAGTGCGCGAGAGGGTGAACCGCCCTTACGAAGCGATCAAGCGCTTCTACGCCGGCAAGTTACGGTGGTGTCTCGACCATCGCGGGTGGACGCTGGGCGGCGCTGCGGTGATCTTCGGCCTCACGTTGCTGCTGGTCCCCTTTATTGGCGGCGAGTTCATGCCGCACCTGGACGAAGGCGCCGTCTGGGTGCGCGCGACTATGCCCTACACGATCTCTTTCGAGGAGGCATCCAAGATCGCGCCACAACTCCGCGACATCCTGATGTCTTATCCGCAAGTGACGGTGGTCGGCTCCGAGTTGGGGCGGCCTGACGATGGTACCGATCCGACCGGCTTCTTCAATTGCGAGTTTTACGTCGGGCTGAAGCCCTACAACGACAAGGCCTGGCAACAAGGCGACGTTCGCAACAAAGAAGAACTGATCGCCTCGATGAACCGGCGGCTGAGCGCGTTCCCTGGCGTTATCTTCAACTACACACAGCCAGCCGAGGATGCCGTTGATGAAGCACTTACGGGGCTCAAGAGCTCGCTCGCGGTGAAGGTTTACGGCCCGGATCTGAACGTGCTCGAAGACAAGGCGCTTCAGATAAAGAACACCTTGCAACATGTACCCGGTTTCACGGAGTTAACCGTTGTGCGCGAGCTTGGGCAACCGAGCCTGCTGATCGACGTCGACCGCGACAAGATCGCGCGCTATGGGATCAATGTTTCGGACGTCGAGGCAGTGATTCAGGCGGCTGTCGGCGGCCAGGCTGCGACTCAGGTCATCCAGGGCGAAAAACTGTTTGATCTTGTAGTACGGATGCAGCCGCAGTTCCGCAGCAGTCCGGCACAAATCGGAAACCTGCTCGTCGGCACGCCTGATGGCCAGCAGATCCCGCTGAAGGAACTGTCCGAGGTCAAGGAAAGCAACGGTGCTTCGTTCATCTACCGCGAGGACAACTCACGTTACATCGGCGTCCAGTACAGCATCGAGGGGCGCGACCTTGAGCGGGCCGTGAACGATGGCCAGAAGGCAGTCAACAACGCGGTGCACCTACCCGAAGGTTACTGGCTGAGCTGGGGCGGGGAGTACAGTCAGTTACTGGCCGCAAAGCAGCAACTCAGCGTTATTGGCCCGCTTGCCGTCGTGCTGATATTTATGATCCTGTTTGCTCTTTACGGCAATTTCAAGTTCCCATTCACGATTGCATTAGGCGTGGTGATGACAGAGCCTGTTGGCGCGCTGATCGCGCTCAAGCTGACGAACACTCCGTTCAGCGTATCGTCCGTTTTGGGATTGCTGGCGCTGATGGGCGTGTCGGTTCAGACCGCGGTCATTCTCGTTTCCTACATCAATAAAGTGCGATTGGAAGGCAAGAGCGTGCGCGAAGCGACCTACGAGGCATCGCTCTTACGCTTGCGCCCCATCATGATGACTGCCTTGGTC
>JAEZPW010000277.1 GCA_023441255.1 Acidobacteriota bacterium | reverse complement strand
GGCCGAAGTGGGGTAGCACATGCCTGACCTACTGCAGGAACTCGAAGCTCAAATAGCCGGGCTGAAGACGGCCACGGCGAAACAGAACGTCGGCATCATCCGCGAGATCGGCGACGGCGTCGCCAAGGTTGAAGGTCTTGGGGACGTGATGCTCAACGAAATGATCGATCTCGGCCACGGCATCACCGGTCTGGCGCTGGATCTTGACGAGACGGAAGTGGGCGTCATCATTCTTGGCGACTACACGCAACTTGAGGAAGGCGACGAGGTGCACGCGACCGGCAAGCTTCTTCAGGTTCCGGTCGGGAAGGGGCTGCTGGGCCGTGTAGTGAACACGCTGGGAGAGCCCCTGGACGGCAAGGGTCCGGTCAAGAGTGATGCTACATATCCAGTCGAGAAGATTGCGCCCGGTATCATCCGCCGAAGTCCTGTGAGCCAGCCGGTGCAAACGGGCATCATGCCGATCGATGCAATGATCCCGGTAGGACGTGGACAGCGCGAGTTGATAATCGGCGACCGCTCGACGGGTAAAACGACGATCTGTATCGACACGATCATCAGCCAGGCTCGACTCAACAAAGCTGCGGAGGCCTCGGGCGACAGACTTTTCCGCCCCATGTACTGCATCTATGTGGCGATAGGCCAGAAGCAGTCCAGTATTGCCCGGCTCATCTCCGTGCTGGAGCAAGCTGAAGCGATGCCATACACAGTCATCGTTGCTTCTCCTGCTGCCGATTCGGCCACTAACCAATATCTGGCTCCCTTTGCCGGTGCCGCCATGGGCGAGTGGTTCATGGACAACGGCATGGACGCGCTGATCGTGTTCGACGATCTCTCCAAGCACGCCGTAGCGTACCGCCAGGTCTCACTCGTGCTAAAGCGGCCTTCCGGACGCGAAGCTTATCCCGGAGACGTGTTTTACCTGCACAGCCGATTGCTTGAGCGCGCAGCGCGCGTTGGAGAGCAGTATGGGAACGGATCGCTGACTGCCCTGCCCATCATCGAAACGCAGGCAGGCGACGTCTCAGCTTACATTCCCACAAACGTAATCTCGATCACGGATGGACAGATCTACCTGGAGACGGATCTGTTCCACCAAGGCGTGCGCCCTGCGATCTCTGTCGGATTGTCAGTTTCTCGCGTCGGTTCGGCAGCGCAGCTGAAAGCCATGAAGCAGGTTGCCGGACAGCTCAAGGGCGACCTCGCTCAGTTCCGTGAATTGGCGGCCTTTGCGCAGTTCGGCTCTGATCTGGATGCGAAGACGATCGCACAGATCAATCGCGGCAAGCGAATCATGGAGATCTTCAAGCAGCCACAGTACAGCCCGATCCCGGTCGAGGTTCAAGTTGCCGTCATCTGGGCTGTTCAAAACGGGTACGTAGATGACGTCCCGGTCGAACGAGTAAAGGAGTTTCAAGAGAAACTGACCGAGTTTATGACCACGAGAAAGGCCGGTGTTCTCCAGCAGATAGTCAAGGAAAAGACTCTGGCCCCGGCGTTGACGAGCGAACTGAAGGCCGCGACGGACCAGTTCAAAGAAACTTGGGAATGAGCTTGGGGATGTCCTGACCTATGCAGAGCGCAAGCGAGCTACGACGACGCATCCGGTCGGTCAGCAGCACATCGCTGATCACCAAAGCCATGCAGATGGTAGCAGCCTCGAAAATGCGGAAAGCGCAAGAGGCTGCTATCGCCGGACGTCCGTTCGTGCGCCTCCTTTACCGCATTCAGCGCGAGGCGGTGCGCCTGATGGGTGACTATACGAACCCGTTGCTGGAATCTCGGGAGGTTCGTAGGCGCGCAGTGGTTCTGATCGGCACGGACAAAGGGCTCTGCGGGGCTCTCAACAACAACCTTTTTCGTCTTGCGATGCCATTCGATCCCGAGACCACAGTCTTCATCACAGCTGGCAAAAAGGCCTCTCAGTTCATCGCTCGCATGCGCCGGAATCTGGTGGCCGAGTTTACGTACTCAGACACGCCGACGTTTCCGGAAGCGACCGCAATCGGTTCGTTCGCTCGCGACCTCTTTCTAAAGCGCGAGGTAGACGAAGTCCGCGTTATCGCAACCCGCTTCGTCAACACGTTGACCCAGACTCCTCTCTGTCTGGAGTTCCTTCCGATAGGAGAACTCAAGTCCATACCTATGTTTGGCACGGACTTTGAGAAGCAGGCCACTGCGGACAAGAGCTTCTGCCTTTTCGAACCGAACACAAAGGAACTACTCGATCTTTTCTTTTCGCGCTACGTGCACATTTACATGTATCAGGTGCTGCTCAATGCAAAAGCCAGTGAGCATAGCGCCCGCATGGTTTCCATGCAGAATGCAACGGAGAGTGCAGAAACGCTCATTCAGGACCTGACACTCGAATACAACAAGCTTCGACAGGGCAATATCACAAAGGAATTGCTGGATCTGGCCGGCGGTGAATCCAAGTGAGCGGCGTCGTCCGACGCCAGAAATTTCGCGGGTGGGGAATGAATAAAGGAAAAATAATCAAGGTCTCCGGTCCGGTCGTGGACGTCGAGTTCCCTGATGCACTGCCTCCGATCTACAACGCGCTGACCGTCGAATGCAAAGTTCTCGACCAGCCCACGAAGATCACGCTCGAAGTGCAGCAGCACCTCGGAGACAGGGCAGTCAGGACCATCTCGATGTCCGGCACCGAAGGGCTGAAGCGCGGATTCGAAGTCAGCGATACCGGCGGCCCCATAAGGATGCCCGTCGGCGAGGGCGTGATGGGCAGGGTGTTCGATGTGACCGGCACGCCCGTCGACGAACGAGGACCGGTCGACGCCGAGAAGTATTACCCGATTCATCGTGCGCCACCACCGCTCCTCGATCAGTCCACATCGCCGCAAGTGCTACCGACCGGCATCAAGGTCATCGATCTAGTGTGCCCATTTATGAAGGGCGGCAAGGTCGGAGCTTTCGGTGGTGCCGGCGTCGGCAAGACTGTTGTCATCATGGAGTTGATCAACAACATCGCCAAGCTCCACGGCGGTGTTTCCGTGTTCGCCGGCGTTGGTGAACGAACCCGCGAGGGAAACGATCTTTACCATGAGATGAGCAAGGCTGGAGTGATCAAGCAGGACAATTTGAAAGAGTCAAAGATTGCCTTGGTCTATGGTCAGATGAATGAACCTCCAGGCGCTCGTTTGCGAGTCGCGCTGGCCGGACTCGCTGTTACGGAATACTTCCGCGACGAGAAGAACCAGGACGTTCTGCTCTTCATCGACAACATTTTCCGCTTCTCGCAGGCGGGCTCCGAAGTGTCGGCCCTGCTAGGCAGAAGCGCGAGCGCGGTTGGATACCAGCCGACCCTTGCCGCTGAGATGGGTGCGCTTCAGGAAAGAATCACTTCCACGAAGAAGGGCTCAATCACATCTTTCCAGGCGGTATATGTTCCAGCCGACGATCTGACCGATCCCGCGCCTGCAACCACATTCGCCCATCTGGACGCCACGGTCGTGTTGGACCGTGGGATATTCGAGCTGGGTATCTATCCGGCGGTGGATCCGCTTGCGTCAACCTCCCGCGCCTTGGCGCCGGAGATTGTCGGCAAGGAACACTATGACGTCGCGCGTGGAGTGCAGAAGGTCCTGCAACGCTACAAAGATCTGCAGGACATTATCGCCATTCTCGGAATGGACGAGCTGTCGCCTGAAGACAAAGTGACGGTGCTGAGAGCGCGCAAGATCCAGCGCTTCCTCAGTCAGCCGTTCAGCGTCGCACAAGTGTTCACTGGCCGGGAAGGCAGGCAGGTACCAGTTGCCGATACGGTCCGCGGCTTCAAGGAAATCCTCGACGGCAAGCATGACGACATCCCCGAAAGCGACTTTTACATGAAGGGCGATATTGAGGAAGTCGTTCAGGCAACGAGGCCGCAAATGGCAGTCGCAGCATAGCGCGACAGGTGATGATCAATGGCCAGCACGATGAGATTGGAAATCGTCACGCCTGAAGGTACCGTTTTCTCTGACGATGTGGAACTCGTCACATTGCCGGGTATCGAGGGGCAAATAGGTGTGCTGCCTCATCATGTGCGGCTGATGACGATAATCGTGCCCGGCGAAATGATGGTTCGTAAAGATGGTCGTGACGAGTACGTAGCCATCGGCAGGGGCATTGTCGAGGTCACGTCCAGTCGGGTGGATATCGCCACCGACATGGCGATTGCCGCCGCCAGGATCGACGAAGCCAAGGCTGAAGAGGCGCGCGAACGGGCAGCAGCCAGGTTACGCGAAAAAATTTCCTCCGAAGAGGTCGCCTCCGTCAACGCTGCCCTCGCACGTTCGCTCGCTCAGCTCCGGGTCAAGCGCCGGCGTCACGGTTCACCGAAATGAGTGTCCCACACTGGGTAGGCGCGTGATGATGAAACATTTCTACGGCTCTGTCGCGTACTTCCTCCCATCTTCTTCGTCGATCAACGTCCATCGGGCAAGTGATTCTGAGATGCGGGGCATGTGGTCTTCTGTTCACGGGGCCGACGCTCGTGAAATCAGCTATCCCATTTCGGAACTACGATCACGCCATACCACGCCAATCTAAGTCGCGGACGTGATAAACGGCGCGACCGTGCGTGATGTGAATCACGCTTGTGTGTGGTGCTCCATTTTTCAGAGCTGAATCGGACATAAACTTCTTGTGTTGCGACCGGGTCTGCTCGCACGACCCTTTCGATCTCTGTTCGGGAGCGATCCATGTCAGGACATTTCAGCCAAACAGCAGTTGAGCAGGTCGCGTGTGTTTCGTCGAACGCAGGCGGCAAGGTACCGGGCGATGGAGCTGGCCAACTTCGTCTCGTTCCGGCCAACGGCAAGGCGGGCCACAACGGCGACTCGCATTTCGCCGAGAAGATAAACCAGGCTACCGGGTTGCTGGCCGAACTCGCCGACCATGTCGGCGCCATTGCGCCCGAGCACAAGCACGTATTCGATGACGCGCGCGTCGCTATCACGGAAGTCGAGATGCTGTTGACATACGCGCCAGAAGGAGTCAATGGCAATGTCACCCGCATCGTGGCTCCAATGCCGGGCGTGGTGCTGCGCTGTGAGAAGAAGCCGGGCGATCACGTCAACAAAGGCGACATCATCGTCATATTGGACGCGATGAAAGTCGAAAACCCGATCCAGGTTCCGGTCAACGGCAAGGTCATCAACATTCGCCATCGCGAAGGCGAGCGCGTGGCCAAAGGCTCCGTGCTGGCGATCGTCAAGCATTGATCAACCAACCATGCAAGCGTGGACCACACAAGCTCCTCTTGGTTGTGTGGGTTTACACACGCGATTTCAGTTTGTCACAGGGCCAAACGGGACCACAGTACTGAACGAAAACGAGAGGTGGGACATGGCATCCACGACGCAAAGGAAGATGGGACCCGTCGCAGAGAAGCTCCAGGACCTGCAGGAGCGCAACCACAAGATTAAGCAGATGGGCGGTGCCAAGGCGGTCGCCGCACAGCAACAGCGGGGCAAACTCACGGCCCGCGAGCGACTGGACCTGCTCTTCGACCCGAACACCTTCCGCGAAACCGACATGTTCATGAAACATCGCGGCACTATGTTCGACATCGACAAGGTCGATATCCCGGCGGACGGCGTCATCACCGGTTTCGGCAGGATCAACGGGCGTCCGGTCGCCGCGTTCGCGCAAGACTTCACCGCGCGCGGCGGCAGTCTTGGCGAAATGCACGCCAAGAAGATCTGCAAGGTCATGGACATGGCCTTGAAGGCGGGGATCCCCTTTATCGGCATTAACGACTCCGGCGGCGCACGCATACAGGAAGGCGTCGATTCACTGTGCGGCTTCGGAGAGATCTTCTTTCGTAACTCGCAATCATCGGGCGTCATACCGCAGATATCCGCGATCATGGGCCCCTGCGCCGGCGGCGCCGTCTATTCACCCGCAATGGCGGACTGGGTGTTCATGGTCAAAAACACGAGCTGCATGTTCATCACTGGCCCTGATGTGATCCGCGCCGTCACCGGAGAAGTGGTGACGCAAGAGCAACTCGGCGGCGCCATGACCCACAACAGCAAAAGCGGCGTTGCGCACTTTGCAGCCGAAGACGACCGCGACTGTCTGAACCAGATCCGCCGCCTTCTCACGTTCCTTCCCAGCAACCATCGCGAGACCGCGCCTATCGTGCAGACAGGCGACAGCGCCGATCGCATCGAACCCGCGCTCGACACCTTCATGCCCGACAACCCGCGTGCCGTTTACGACATGCAGGTGCTTATCCGATCGATCGCCGACAACGGCGACTTCCTGGAAGTCCATGAGCACTTCGCGCAAAACATCCTCGTCGGCTTCGCGCGCATGAACGGTCGTACCGTCGGCATCATCGCGAACCAGCCGATGTACCTGGCTGGCTGCCTCGACGTGAACGCCTCCGACAAGGCGACGCGGTTCATCCGCTTCTGCGACTGCTTCAACATCCCGCTGGTCACAATCGCCGACGTGCCCGGCTATCTTCCCGGCACCGACCAGGAATGGAGCGGCGTGATCCGCCACGGCGCCAAGCTGCTCTGGTGTTATTCCGAAGCGACCGTACCCAAGGTCACGCTGATCACGCGCAAGAACTACGGCGGCGCGTACATCGCCATGTGCTCCCGTCACCTCGGCTCCGACATGACGCTTGCCTGGCCCACGGCCGAGATTGCTGTCATGGGCGCCGAAGGCGCGGCGAATGTCATCTTCAGGAAGGAAATTTCAGAAGCGCCCAACCCCGAAGCCAAACGCCAAGAGCTGATCGACAACTATCGGCAGCAGCTCTACAACCCGTACATCGCCGCGAGCCGAGGCTACGTTGACGCCGTTATCGCGCCGCGAGAAACGCGCACTCGCATCATCGAGGTTCTAGAAACCCTTAGCAATAAACAGGAGATTCGGCCTCAAAGGAGACACGGCAACATCCCGGTCTAGCGCCAGGCCGAAGCGAGAGTGGCCGGTGAGTATTTCGTCTCGGTAGAGACTACGGGCGCAGTCCCAGGTACCCACGAAATCACGCCGTTGCTTCGCGCGGGAGGGCCTGAGGTCTGGGAACGCGTAGAACCAGAAGGCCGGCGCTGATGCTGAAGATCATCATTAGTGTTAGAGCCGTCGAGAACGACCCGGTGACGGTGCCCAGATAGCCGAATGCCGAAGGCCCCACGAATCCGGCTACATTCCCGAGTGCGTTGATCATGCCGACGGCGCGTGGAGCCGTCGACTCGCTCAGGATCTCCGTTGGCATGGCCCAAATTGTCGGCAGAAATGCTCCGCCCACACACATGGTGCTGAACAGGGCTATAGTGAGCGCAGTCGAAGCCCGAAGTGTCACCAATCCAAGGAGCGCAAACGCTCCGATGAATATCGGCAAGGCCGTGTGCCAGTGCCGCTCCTGCGCGCGATCGGAGTGCCAGCCGTTGATCTGCATTGCGAGAAAGTACACGATGTAAGGAATGACGCCGAGCAAGCCAACCCTCGCATCGGATAGTCCCGAGCTCCGTTTCAGGATAGTCGGAAACCAGAACATGAATGTATAGAAGACAACGTTTTGCAGGAAGCCGACAGTCCCCAGCAGCAGAACCGGGAAGGACAACAACACCCTCCACGAGTATTTCGCCTGACCGGACTCCGCAGCCGCACGTTCTTCTTCGAGCTTGCCTGCGAGCCACTCGCGCTGGTCGGGTGAGAGCCATTTGGCCTGGCGTGGCCGATCGGTTAACCAGAAGATTGCGAAGGTGCCGAGCAGCACGGGCGGTATGCCTTCGAGGATGAAGAGCCAGCGCCATCCCGCGATCGCAAACCATTGACGACCCAGAATCCAGCCCGCCACCGGCGAGCCAATAACGAATGACAACGGAATGGCGGCCATGAAGTTCGCCGTGGCCTTCGCTCGGTCCTCCTGAATGAACCAGTGGCTCAGGTAAAGGATCACGCCGGGAAAGAATCCCGCTTCGGCAGCGCCCAACAGAAGCCGGGCCGCGTAGAGCTGTTCGGCATTGTGGACGAGTCCTGTGAGGACCGTCAGCAGACCCCAGGAGATCATGATGATCGCGATCGTTCTCCGGGCACTCCAACGCTCTACTAGAACGGCCACCGGTATCTGCAAAGCGACATACCCGATGAAGAATACGCCGGCGGCTAATCCGAACACTCGGTCAGTGAAGTGCAAGTCCGCCGACATCTCTAGAGCGGCGAACGCAACGTTCGTCCGGTCCACAAAGTTGGCGATGTATAGGACAAAGAGGAATGGCAGCAGCCGGAGGGCGACAACATGGCGGGTATGAGCAGCGAACCCGACATTAACGCTCGGAGTTCGCCTCGCTCCTGAAACTGGTGATGCTCCCATGGCAGCTCCGGAGAGGCCGCAGAACTCGGCGGAGCATACACCAGGGTCACCAGCCGAATATGGCCAAAAGCAGACGGAGACACTCGGAATCGCAACTACGGGTGGAGCTTCTTCAGAGAACCTCCCTTCCGTGTACTCTTTTGGCAGAGCTCCGTTTCCGCTAACTGGCCAGCCAAGAGGTTGTCCTGAAAAGGCTTGGACCACGAGGGGCGCATCTGTGTAGTGGGGCTTAAGAAAACGATGAAGCGGGTCGCCGCAATCTACGACATTCACGCAAACCTGCCAGCACTGGACGCCGTTCTTCAAGACATTCGAAATGCGCAGGTAAACCACATCGTCGTCGGTGGAGATGTGCTGCCCGGCCCGATGCCCGCCGAAACAATGCGGCGTTTGCTGAACCTCGATATCCCGGCGCAGTTCATCCAAGGGAACGGCGAGGTCGCAGTTCTCGATGTCATGGCAGGACGAGAGCCAGTCGCCGTTCCCGAGCAGTACCGTCCCGTTATCCGCTGGACGGCGGAGCAGCTTCCCACCGAATGCGAGTCAGTACTGGCGAGTTGGCCGAAAACGCTTAGCCTCGAAGTTTCGCGTTTGGGCCAAGTGCTCTTCTGCCATGCGACGCCGCGAGACGAAAACGAAATCTTCACCCGTACGACGTCAGAAGAACGCCTTTCGCCCATCCTCAAAGGCCTGAACGCGTCGGTCGTCGTTTGCGGTCACACGCACATGCAGTTCGACCGAAAGGTGGGCACAGTCCGGGTGGTGAATGCAGGCAGTGTAGGCATGCCCTTCGGGGTGGCCGGTGCAGATTGGCTGTTGCTCGGTCCTGAGGTTCAGCTTCGACACACCGACTATGATTTCGCGAACGCTGCTGAACGGATTCGCACGACTCGATATCCTCAGGCTGAGGAGTTCGCGGCGAAGAGCGTGCTAAAGCCGCGATCTGAAGAGGAGATGTTGCAGTTGTTCAGTCGCGCCGAACTGAAATGAAAGCGTTCAATACCGCGAATATATTGTTGAGTCTGAAGTGAGCTTCAGCGTCTGTCTCGAATTGGCTCCTGGCAGAGGGCCTGTTCACCTCAGCAGTTCGGCTCTGACTTCGTAATGCTGTGAGCGCGCATCGAAGCGCGACAGGAGAACTCGTGCAGCCGGGGGAACGACCGCTACCTCGTAATCCTCACCGGCGAAGAGGCGGACCGCGTTCAGAGAATCAAACCACATGACTGTGACAAACTCGACATCCTCATCAAGATTCCGCCGAAAGAGCTGGATATTCCGGAATCCGGGGATGCCTCTCCCCTTGATGCCTACGAAGACTTCACGTTTGAGAAGCGCTTCATAAGCATCTGCATTCTCGGGTGTCGTCCATCCGTGCCAGATACGGCTGATCATCAGTAATCTCCATTTCAGCTCTGAATTGTTCCGCAGTATACGCGGGTTGCTTTTGCAACGATAACTGCGGATAACGACAGGTTCTGTCCACAGATCCCACATCGGGAAACCTCCGTGGGGATCAACGTGGTGCAGCATGTGGTCGAACATTCCGGAATGAGATGATTACGACACGATCGGCAATCTCCTGTTCTATCATTGCCGAGAGAAACTAGCCCATGAAGATCGTTGCAATCACATTTGGTACAGAGGGCGACACCCGGCCGTTGGCAGCTTTTTGCAAGGGCTTGGCAGATGCCGGGCACCAGACTTGCTTCCTCACTGAAAAATGCGGCGTGCGGCTCGCCACGTCGGCAGGTGTTCAAGCCATCGCACTGGCGGGCGACATCAAGACTGCGATGGCTGACTTGTTGTCGTCCCGTAGAACAGCCGCAGGCGCCTCGGCGATGACTGAAGCGCTTTCATCCTTCGCAAAATCGTGCACGGCCGAATGGATGCGATCCCTTCTTGATGCCGCCAGCGGTTGCGACGCGATCATCGCCGCCGGACTCCCGATCTATGTTGGACTCTCGGTCGCCGAGCACCTTGGTTTTCCGATGGTCGGTGTCGGGTTGCAGCCAACTGCACCCACGCGGGAATTCGCAAGCCCGTTCTTTCCGATGTCGGTCCCCGGCTGGTGCAATCGCCTGACGCACAACCTGGTGATGGGAACCATCTGGCGCACCTTCCGGGACTCGATCAATGCGGCACGGGCGCAAGTACTGCGTGAAAAACCTCGCAGCAAGCCGTGGAAGGGATACCCGGTTCTGTTCGCCATCTCTCCGCATTTGGTCCCCAAACCTTCAGACTGGCCGGACAACTACTACGTTACTGGACGGTGGACGCTCCAGGAGGAAAAGTGGCAGCCGCAGAAAACGCTCCAGGACTTCCTTGCAGCCGGAGAGCCGCCGATCTACGTTGGTTTTGGAAGCATGGTCGGGTTCGATCAAGGCTTGGTCATGAGGGAGGTCGTCACTGCGCTTGAGGGGCGTCGTGCGCTGCTCTCATCGGGATGGACTGAACTCGGGAGTTCGGGCCTACCATCCAATATCTTTCCCATTGGTCCAGTGCCGCACGATCAGTTATTCACGCACGTTTCGATGGTCATTCATCACGGCGGAGCCGGTACGTCGCACTCGGCAGCAGCGGCCGGGGTGCCCTCGATAGTCGTTCCCTTCACCGGAGACCAGCCTTTCTGGGCCTCACGGTTGAAGTGGGCCGGAGTCGCGCCGGAGAGCGTGCCCTACAAGCACCTCACTTCAGTCGTGCTGCAGAGACGGATTACGGAAGCGTCCTCGCCGGAGATGCGCCGGCGTGCCGAAGTTCTCGGGCGACTGATGCGCGAAGAAAAGGGAGTTCAAAACGCGGTCGCCCGACTCGAACACGTGCTGGCCATTCGACGCGCCAAGAGCGCTGTCCTTAGGAGCTAGTTCCAAGTTAGTGGCTTGCAGCCAGCGAGAATTGACAACGTGAGCTCTCATTCGCATTCTCTGGTGAAACTACTACAGCTGACCCAACCTAGACTCCCTTTCGCCAGTCTGAATCGCTGCCCTTCTTGAGTCGTATTGTCAACGAACCGTCGGGGTTCGTTCGCTCGTGACACGCCCACTGCACCGGGCGCCGCACACCTTTGACCTCCAACTCCGCGCGCAAAATGATCTGCTGGCCGTCCATTCCCTTCGGGAGAATCAGCGACGTTTCACGAACTTTTCCGGCGTAGGGCTGGCCCGCATCCAGATTTCCTCCGACCTTTACCTTTCCGTCGAGGCTCTCGGCGTAGACTCCCAAAAGGCCCGGCACGCCTGCAACACCATCGTTTACGATGGCCACAATCAGCTCCATCGTGTCGTAGCGTTTTCTCTGCCAAATCAACGATGGCCGCACTCGATAGCCGAGACGCTGCTCCATCGCGTATAGCGAATCTGGAAACTGTTCGTAGTAGCGGCGGATATTGTCGGGCTCCGTCCAAAGGCCGAAGTAGTTCGATCCGATGTCCAGCGTATGAAAACCAGCCGACTCGCGGTACGGGCGCTCCATTGGCCCGCCAATCCGACTCGGATAATCACCCGCCGATTGAACCTCATTGTCTCTTCCCACAAAGGCCAGCATCGAGGCGGGAAGCTTGCTCAGGCATGCATCTTCTTCAGCCTTGTATCCAGGAAGAACGTAGTGTCTGTTTGTGCCGTCTTCGAGGACCGTTGCGATCCACGGTGGACGATTCGCGAGCTCTTCGATCTGGATCGGTTCATCCATCGCCAGGCTGTCCGAACGCAGCCAGCAACCTGCACGCACTGCCATGTCCTGCACCTCGCGGTTACCGACGCTGCTGATGTCCGGCTCCATATTCACGGCGAGTGGTGTTTTGTTCCACGTGTCGATCTGGAATTGTGTCATGTGGACAAACGTCTTCTCGGCCGTGAGGTAGTCGGGAAATGGTCCGCGGATATCGTT
>JAEZPW010000266.1 GCA_023441255.1 Acidobacteriota bacterium | reverse complement strand
CTTGGGTATGGCCGTGGTGCATGTTCGCCGTGCAGGCACTTGGACAGATCCCTCGAAAGCTGCGCGACTATGCCTCCGGACTGGACCGGAGTCAGCGCGCATCCCTGATTTTCGGGCTGTGGACACTTGTGGTCGTAGGGTTCTTCAGCTTCTCTACCCGGCAGGAGTACTACACTCTTCCTGCGTTACCAGGACTCGCTTTGCTGATCGGCGGATGGCTGCAAAAAGAGGTGCAGGCGCCCGCCGGCAGTTCCACCCGGCGGTGGGGACGAATTTCATCGGCCGTTCTGCTGGCCATAGGCATCGCAGGTTTTGTCGTCGGAATGCTGATGCTGCACTTGGCGCAGCCCGCACCCGACGGCATTGAACTCTACGAATTGCTGAAGAAGAATCCGGAGATGTACGCGCTCTCGTTCGGTCACATCTTCGATCTCACGCCGCAAGCGCTGGGATTTTTCCGCGTACCACTTGCTGCGGTGTCGATCGCATTCCTCGTGGGCACCGTGCTGAACTTTATTCTTAGGCGACGCGGGAACCCGGGGAAAGCGAATTTTGCGCTGCTGGGGATGATGATCGTCATCCTGTACTGCGTGCACACGGCGCTGATCGGCTTCTCACCCACGCTCACCTCCAAGAAACTCGCACAGAGTGTCCTGAACGTCTATCGACCCGGTGACGTGATCGTCATCGGCGGTGAGTTCGAGGCCGGCTCCACCATGAATTTCTACACGGGGAAGCACGTGCTGGTACTGAGCGACAAGCAGGCGAACTTGTGGTACGGGTCGCGCTTCGGGGATGCCCCTCGCCTATGGGAAACGCCGGAGACCTTTGCCGCGCTCTGGGCGGCGCCTCAGCGAGTCTTCTTTTGGACCGATGAGGAGCATCCTAAAGCTCTCGAAGGCAAACCGGCATACGAACTATCACACAGCGGCGGGAAGACCATTTGGATGAACAAGCCGCTGTAGTGGCGATCGAGGGCGGCGACGACGGAGAGGCTACGAAGTAGTTGGGTAGGATATTTCTCCTTTAGCCTATAATCTGCTTTCGCCTATGTATTTCGAACCTACTGCACCGGCTGCGACGATTGGCTTCATATTGCTGGCGATTGCTGCTATCGGCACGCTTACATCAACTGTATATCTTTGCCTCGTGCTTGTTGCCGCCGCGCGCCATCGCAGCGAAACCGCCGCCGCGCAGTGCAATGCCGATGCCGTTTCTCTCGCAGCACTGCCGACCGTGTGCGTTCTAAAACCGGTGCACGGCCTCGAACCACGCCTCTACGAGAATCTCGAGAGCTTCTTCCGCCAGGATTATCCCGCGTACGAGATCGTTTTTGGCGCTCGCAACACCGACGACCCGGCACTGACCGTAGTTGACCAGCTTCGAAACAAGTACCCGTACGTTCCGGTTCGCATCATCACCTCCGGACATCCCGAGTGGCCGAACGCAAAGGTGTGGTCGTTGGACAAAATGATAGCCAGCACGCGCTGCAATCACCTGATCATCAGTGACAGTGACGTCCTGGTCGCGCCGGACTTTCTGCGCAACGTCGTGGCTCCACTTCTGAGGCCCGAGAACGGACTGGTTACCTGCTTATACCGCGGCATCCCCGACAAAGATTTTTGGTCCGGCATCGAGGCCATTGGAATGTCGGTGGAAATGGCATCCGGCGTTGTCGTTGCCGACATGCTTGAGGGCATGAAGTTCGCGCTCGGGGCAGTCATGGCAGTGCGTCGCGACGCACTGGAGAAGATCGGTGGCATTTCGATCACGGCCGACTACTACTCTGACGATTTCGTTCTCGGACAGCTCGTGGCGCAAGCCGGATATCGAGTCGTCCTGTCGCACCACCGTGTGGGCCACGTTCTGGTCGGCGGGAGTTTCCGCACTACGTTCAAGGCACAACTGCGTTGGGCGAAGAGCACGCGCTATTCGCGTCCACTCGGCCACATTGGCGAAGGGCTGACGTACGGCACGCCGTATGGTGTGCTGGCGCTACTGGGAGGCGCGCTCGCAGGAGCACCGCTGCTGGGCGTTGCCGCAGCGGTGTGGAGCATCGCGAGCCGCATGTTGCAGGCACAGGAAATCGGTTCGCAACTGGTCGGCGACAGCCGGGCGCTGCGGTACTCGTACCTCTTTCCTCTCCGCGACCTGCTCGGGTTTGTTGTGTGGGCGGGAAGCTTCCTTGGCGGAAGTTCGTTCACGTGGCGTGGGGAACAATATCGGTTCACGCCAGGTGGACGCATCGTGCCCGCAAACCGAAAGGTTGAAGCGGTAGAAGAAGTCACAACGTAGTGTTCGGGTGGAACACTTATGGGACCACTGCAGGTGGTCCCAACCTCGCGTTTCCGCACTAGTCTATGACGGCCAGGTTTTCAGCCATCCCGGGGTGAACTTTTCTCATATGTTCGACCACCCGCCGGATGATGCTGCGCAGATCCCTCTGCGGAGTGAACCCCGTGAGACTTTGGATTTTTGCGATGCTTGGCACCCGGCGCTCCATATCTTCAAAGCCAGGCTGATACGCTTCCTCGTAAGACATGTGACGAATCTCCGAATCGCTTCCAGCCAGCTTCTTCACGGCTCGTGCCAGGGCATTGATGGACACTTCTTCTGGATTACCGATATTAAAGACCTGCCCGGTAGCGTCCGGGTGGTCGGTCAAGAGTTGCAGGCCGCGAACCACGTCGCTAACGTCGGCGAAACAGCGCGTCTGTTCACCTGAACCGTAAACGGTTATCGGAAAATTCTGGAGAGCCTGTGCGACGAAGCGCGGCAACACCATGCCGTAGCGGCCCGTCTGACGAGGGCCTGTCGTGTTAAACAGGCGCGCTATGATGACCGGCAGGCCTCGTTCGTTGTGGTAAGCCAAAGCGAGGAACTCATCCACGGCTTTGGAGCACGCATAGCTCCAGCGGCTCTTCACGGTCGGTCCAAAGACCGAGTCGTCGTCTTCGACGAACGGGCAGTTCGCGCTCTTGCCGTACACTTCGGACGTGGAAGCAACGAGGGTCAGCTTGTTGTAGCGCGCTGCGAGATTCAGCACATTGTGGCTGCCCAGAATATTGATTTCAATCGTGTTCACCGGCGAATCGATAATCTTTTGCACGCCCACCACTGCGGCGAGATGAAAGATCAGGTCAGCTTGTTCGACAAGCGGTGTGAGAGTGGCGACATCCAGGATAGAGCCGACCGTCAGGTGGAAACGTTTGTTGCTTCGCAGGTGACGAACGTTCTCATAGTGGCCCGTGGAAAGATCGTCGATGACATAAACGTCGTCGCCGCGCTCCAGCAGTGCTTCACAAAGATGACTTCCGATGAACCCCGCGCCACCCGTAACCAGAATTTTTCGCATGCGTCGAAACCCGCCTCTCCTCTCCCCTAAGTAGCACGTTCGAGCTTACCATTTTTGACCTGAAATTTATGCCCTCTCCACACAACGCGATTGCTCATGAACCCCGCTACCCAGATGTGAAAGGCCAGTAAGTCGCGCACCAGAATGAGCCAGAGATGCCGAACAATGGCGCGGTCCTCCACGGCTCCAACGGCAACCTGCCATGCCATCACGTACCGCAGCAGAACGGTGACTGCGAACAGCAGGGCACTCCACCACGCGGGACGGAGCAGCAATGCGGCGAGCGCAAACGGTAGCCCGAATGTGAAAATGAGCCCCGCATACCCTCCGCTACGCGACGCACGGACGGTTCGCATCCAGCGTATCTGGTGATTCCAATACCCGCGCAGACTGTATTCCGGAACGAACGTGTCCACTACTACTGGCGCGAGTTCCACCCGATATCCCGCGTCGGCAATGCGTTTTCCGAGTTCGTAATCGTCACCGAGGTAATCGAGCAAGATCTCGAACCCACCGATCGCCTTCAGCGCGTTACGTTTGAAGGCCAGCGTCGAACCCAATCCGAAACGAATTCCCGACTCCAGCAGCCGCGCTGTCAGCACTCCGGAAGCGAAATCTGTGCTGATGCCCAGGGCCTCAAGCTTGGACCAGAAGGTACGGCCGGCAGCACCGCGGTAGAGTGCCGTCGTCATGCCGACTGCATCCTGCTGTAACGAAGCAGTCACTTTCCAGATGTAGTCTGCAGGAACGCTTATGTCGCTGTCATTGACGATCAGGTCCTGGTATTCCGCACTAGGCATCATCTGCACCAGGTTGCTGACCTTTGTGTTCGTCCCAAGCGTCTGATCACAGAAAACCAGCTTGAGGCGCCGCTCCGGGAATTCGCGCTTCAGTCTTTCAACCACGGCCACAGCCGGGT
>JAEZPW010000261.1 GCA_023441255.1 Acidobacteriota bacterium | reverse complement strand
GTCCAGGGTTGAGGAGCGGAACAAGATCACGCTGCTCGCGGCCAACATAGTAAATGACGTTCCACTGCACATTCTTAGTGGGCTTGATCACCGCTTGAACCACATGAGATTTAGAACCGTTTAAGTCCTCTGTCTGCTGCACTCCGTTGATGAGCCAATACCCGAGGCTGAGCTTGTCGTTCACAGCCAGCGTGTTACGGAAGCCCATGTGGTAGAACGGCAGGAAGTTAAAGAAAAACGATCGGGAGTAGTTGAACTGGTCCTTGCTGTAATTTCCTTCGTAGCCAATCGCACTGGCGAACTTGCCGAAGTCAACCGTGAGCCCTTTCGCAACCGGCGCGACATAAGTGCCATAGGCCTGGAACACGGGGCGGTACACTTGCGGTCGGGGTTCGTTCGCGGCATTTCCCTGCAGCGTTTCTGTGGCTTGGCCGTACTGCAGGTCTAGCCTCGCCCCCCAACGACGTCCCTTTGCCGGGTCTGGCGCCCGCTCCAGAATCACAGCAGCTTGGTTGATACTGAAACTGTTTGAACTGACATCGTAAGCACGCAGGAGGTTCAAGCGACCGACCGGACGGTTGAAGTTGTAAGCGTAGTATCCGTCGAACGTCATGTTCAGTGTCGTGTCGTGCAGGAAGTCGAGGACGCTGCGATCGCCCGAACTGATTGTCGCGGGGCTGGCAGCCTGTGATGGCGCGTTGGCCGTCGCTGGGAGGGCCGCGCTTCTAGAAGAAGGTTCTGATCCCGATCGGTTAGCCTGTTGTGCTTCGAGTTGTGACACACGCTGCTGAAGCTGTCGAACAAGCAGCTTGAGTTGCTGGATTTCTGTGCTGTCGCGCTCTTGTGTTTCCGAGTCCTGCGTCTGAGCTATTGCCGGAGTGATAGCAAGCAGAACAACGGTCAGTATGCGCGAGCATCGCTTGAAATTTCGGGGTGCACGATCCCTCGCCCACTGGCGGTTGCAACGAAGCGTCGGTGTCCTGACTGCATCCCTTTCGAACTTGCGATGTTGCGACACTTCTTGCACTCCTGAATGCTCATTGACCACTCTCGTCATCCACTCAGATTTAACGCTATTGGTCGTTAAACTCGCATAAGCGAGAGTCATTAAAGAATCGTTAGCGTTCTGAGTGGAGAGAGCGCCCGACAACAGTTCAATGCACATACCTGTCACCTTCCAACCCTTAGCGCTGGACCTTCTCCGACGCCGAAAGCGTGCTGCGCTGGTGCGCGGGCATCTATGGAGAGAACCTCGCGGCTCCCCATCGCTGGGGTTTCAAGATCGTCCTGTTCCGGGTGCCACAAGATCTGCACCACGCGGCACGGCCCGCGACGGCTTTCTTTACAGAGTGCGGCAAAGACGTAGATCAAGAACACTACGCCGGCTACGCTGGCGACCATGATTGCGATGGGTGTCATGACCAACCTCCGGCTGAATCCCCGTCTTGTTCCCAGAGATCAACACAATCCGATTGGACAACAGACCGTCTTAACGTTGCGTATTGAGTCCCTTAACAAACCATTAATGTTGGGGAGCACGAGTCTGGAGACAGAACGGGTGAGGAGGGTGCGTGCTTGCGGCTATGATGAAGCTGGGCGAGTTCTAAGACGCCGGTCAGTCGCCCGGCTCGAAGCGGTAGCCAACCCACGGTTCGGTGTGGATGTAACGAACTGAACCGTCTTCCGGCTCCAGCTTCTTTCGAAGGTGATTCACAAACACACGCAGGTGGTCCGCTTGTGCGGTCGGAGTATCTCCCCACACGGCCGCCAACAATGCGCGATGCGTTACCACCTTGTGTGGGTGTCTGGCCCAGTACGCAACCAGGTCGAACTCTTTAGGACTGAGATGGACTTCTTGCCCGCGGACACTAACGCGACGACCTTCGAGATCGATCACAAAGTCGCCGATATCGATCTTGGTGACTTCTCTTGAGACGGGCGGCATACCGGCCCGCCGCAACATTGCGCGAACACGCGCCAACAATTCGTTGGGTGCAAATGGCTTCGTGACGTAATCGTCTGCCCCGGCGTCGAGAGCCTCGATTTTCGTTTTCTCCTCTCCGCGGACGGACAGAATGATGATCGGTATGGCTGATTTCGACCGAACACGCCGGCAAAGTTCCAGTCCTTCCATGTTGGGCATTGCGAGATCGGTGATGATCAGATCTGGCGTCCAGTCGCGCATCACTTCAAGGGCCTCGTCGCCGTCCGATGCCGTATGAATGCCGTAGCCGTGACTGGAAAGCGTAGTGCGCAACACACGGGTGATCTGCGGCTCGTCATCAACTACCAGAATCCGTCTGCGTTCAGGAGCGATCTGGGCCTCCGACATGCCTCTCATCGTGCCTCCTGCGTGACTATGTGAACGTCAACAGGAGGCGCGTCGCGAAGGAACTTATGAATCGCTGATATGTAAAGGTACTTCTTCCAACCGCGAAGGGCAGAGCGCCCAAAAATAACCTGCGTGATATGTTTCTCCCGCACCACTTTCGCCATTTCCTCAGCGACACGTTTGCCTTTGACTTTGATGATCTTTGCACCGAGATTTTCAGCGAAGCGAATATTTTCCGCGAGGGTTCGTTTGTTCTCGGGGCTCTCGTCCGCGCCAATATCGACGTATACGACGAAAACCTCTCCGCCTATCCTCTCCGCCATTCGAGTGGCCCGGGCAATCAAGTATTGCGCAGACGGGTTCGAACTGATGCCCACCGCGATCCGTTCATTAATGGGCGCACGTTGCTCGATGTGTTCTCGTTCCAGGTAGGTCTCAAGGCTGCGGTCCACCACTTGACCAACCTGACGCAACGCAAGTTCGCGTAAGGCGATGAGGTTGCCCGGGCGAAAGAAGTGCGAGAGTGCGCGCTCAGCGCGATCAACCGGATAGATATCTCCCCGGCGCATTCGCGACTGAAGCGCCTCCGGCGTCAAGTCTGCAAGCACGACTTCATCTACCAACTGCATCACGACGTCAGGTACCGTCTCGCGCACTACGACCCCGGTGATCCGTTGCACGATTGGATTGAGGCTCTCGATGTGCTGAACGTTCATCGTGGAGAGGACGTCAATGTTGGCGTCCAACAACTCCATGACATCTTCGTAGCGCTTCTCATGCTTGCTGCCTTCGATGTTCGTGTGTGCCAGTTCGTCAACCAGCACAACGCTCGGACGACGAGCGAGTATGGCATCTATGTCCATTTCTTCGAAGACCGTGCCTTTGTACGTGATCTTCTTTCGCGGCACTGGGTCCAGGCGAGAAGCAAGTTCGGCAATGGCACTGCGGCCGTGAGTCTCGACCACACCGATGACGACGTCCTCGCCACGGCTATGTCGTCGGATTCCCTCACTCAACATGTTGTATGTCTTGCCGACACCAGGCGCATACCCCAGAAAGAGCTTGAAAATACCCCTTTTCTTCGTCGGGGCCGTGTCTTCCAGCCACTGCTCGGGCGTCTTGGTCATCGCGAGCATATTGTCATCCAAACCAGGATGCTTGTCGAATCAGGTACAATCTGCCGTCGTGAAAGAGATCATTCGTGACAAAGCGGCACGCTCCACAGTTGCCGCGCTCGCCGTAATCGCGATCACATTCGTGTACCTCAAGGTAGTTCATGTCAATCCGACTACCGTCGGCTTTACATTTCTCCTTGCGGTGCTAGCTGTGTCCGCGGCCTGGGGCCTTGCAGTCGCGGTGTTCATGGCCCTGATGGCCACTCTCGCGTACAACTTCTTCTTTCTTCCGCCGGTTGGCACTTTCACCATTGCAGATCCGCAGAACTGGATCGCGCTCGCTACTTTCCTGCTCACCGCGATCATTGCAAGCCATCTGTCTAACCGTGCTCGGCGAGAAGCATTGAACGCCAATCGCCGCCGCCACGACGTCGAACGCCTGTATGCCTTTAGCCAACAACTTCTCTCGATCGATAACGTTCTCGAACTGTTGAACGACATCCCCGGTCAGGTGGCGCGAGTCTTCGGTGCGACTTCAGCAGCGATATTCTTGAATGCCGGGGCAAAGGCCTATCATTCCGATCTCGCTGCGCAATCGATGATTAGCGTTGATGCCC
>JAEZPW010000146.1 GCA_023441255.1 Acidobacteriota bacterium | reverse complement strand
ATTCCGGCATGGTCAACCGTCTGCCGTATGACTATCCGAACTGGCTCGAAATTGGCCAGGTCGTGTTCACCAACGATCCGCACACTCTTTACGCGTTACCTGCAGAGGAGTTTGGCACCTCGTTCTTTAAGGTGATAACGCTGGACGAGACCGGGCTCCACTACACGCGCCCTAGCGGTTCTTACGTGGGCGGCGCTTCCTTCGGCAATACGGTGGTGAGCGACGGCACGCTGCTCTATGCCGGCAGTGGCGCTGTGTATGACCCCGTCACGAAGACTAAGGTTGGAGCCTTCACCTTCCCGCTGTGGCCTTACATCCTGCCGACACCCGGCAGAGTATTCGTCCTGGACGAACACGACGCGTCGCCGTCGCAGTATCAGGCGCTGAGTGTGGGCGCGTATGACAAGTCAAGCTACTCGTTGGTAGCAAAGCTTTACTTCGATACCACCCGGACCGGCTTTTGGCCGATAGACCTGGTGCAGTGGGGCACAGACGGGCTCGCCTTCGTTTCCGGGCAAGACTATGACACGTACTCCTATACCTCTCTGAACATCCTGCGTTCGAGCATAGTGCACGGCTCGCTGAACAACGACCACCTGGCGATCACCTCCTTGTCAGTATCAGAAGCCAAGATCAACAGCCCGACGCTAACTATCCAGGTCCACGGTTCGGCTTTCCGTTCGGACACCGCCGCAGCCTGGAACGGCTCGCCGCTCGCCGCCGCCTTCCTAAGCAGCACTGAGCTGACGCTGACGATTCCGACGACCGTTCTCAACCAGGTTGGAACCGCAACTATCACGCTCTCGAACGAGACCTCAGGTGGAGGCACCGCATCCACCACGTTCACGGTCCTTGGCGCTGCGCAGCTGTCGTTCTCGCCGAATCCCCTGGACTTCGGTTCGGTTGTGGTGAATGCCTCGAGCGCCGCGAAAGTCGTTTCCGTTACGAACTCAGGCACGCAACCGATTACGATTTCCAAGATTGCGATCACCGGCGACTTCACGCAGACGAATACCTGCGCGTCGTCTCTGGCTGTGAATGCCAGCTGCACAGCGTCGGTGGTCTTTGCGCCAACTGCCGCCGGCAGTCGCACCGGTTCGCTTACCTTCACCGACGATGCTGACGGCAGCCCGCACTCCGTTGCATTGACGGGCTTGGGCAGCGAGTTCTCGTTAGGCGCGGGCAGCGGCGGTTCCACCAGCGCTTCTGTCAACGCCGGACAGACCGCAACGTACAACCTCGCTCTGTCTTCCGCGGGAGCCTTCACCGGGTCCATCTCACTGGCGTGCACGGGCGCACCTCTGTACGCAACCTGCACGGTGTCGCCGTCCAGCGTTAATCTGGCGGCGGACGCAAACACCGCCATTACGGTAACTGTTGCCACGTCGCAGAGCACCAGGTCCGCGGCCCTGCACGGGTTCGGCGGATTCCTGGGTACGGCGGTGCTGGCCTGCGGCGCGTTCCTGGTTTTCCCGGTGCGTCGTCGCAAACGGCTGCTGCATTTCGTCTGCGCCGTCGTGGTCACCACCGCAGTGTTCGCCGGTGTTGCGGGATTGGCTGGTTGCGGTGGCGGCGGCTCGGGCGGATCCACGCCGCCTCCTCCCATTTCGCATAACGTGGCCCCGGGCACCTACACGCTGCACCTGACTGGCACGAGTGGGCAGGTTCAAAAGACGATTGACCTGACACTCGCCGTCAAATAATTCGGCTGTCAACGGTCGCTCTCCATGCGTGCATGGAGGGCGACTTTTCTTGACGTGAATCTGGAATTTCCGGCAATGCCCACGAGGTTGCCACCGTGCGGACATGTCCTGCCGCGCAGCGGTTGCGACGCGGCAAACGGTAGTAAATACGGGCTTTTTCAGAGTTGTTGTGCTATCATCGCGGCCACTCTGTAAACCCCTTGCGACGAAAGGATCACGCATGCCGACCGTCTTGCGCCCGCTCAGCTTGGGCGAACTGCTCGACCGCACTTTCTTCTTGTATCGCAAGCATTTCATGCTGTTCGTTGGCATCGTCGCGCTGCCTCATCTTGCTTTCCTCGCCCTGCAACTGGGCGGCGTCGTCATGCGCGACCCGGTCAGCCTCCGCGGCGTCGTTGCCACCGCCGGCTGGACCTTGCTGACCATGCTGATTTACGTGCTTGCGCTGGCCGCATCCACCAGCGCGACGGTCGTCGCAGTCTCTGATGTGCATTTGGATAAGTCCACGAGCGTCAGTGCCGCCTACAACGCTATTAAATCGCGCATTCCGCACCTGCTGCTCATCATGGTCGGCGTCTGGATCGGCGTCATGCTGGGATTCGTGCTGATCATCATCCCAGGCATCATCCTCGCGCTCATGTGGTCTTTGACCATCCCGGTGGCAGTCATCGAGAAGAAGGGCCTGCGCGAGGCCACGGCTCGCAGCTCCGCTTTGACCAAGGGTAATCGCGGGCGCATCTTCGTCGTGTACTTCCTCTTTACGGTCCTCATGTACATCGTCACGCTGCTCTGGGAAGGGCCGTTGCTGATGGTTGTTGGACTGCGAGCGCAGGCGGGTAACCCGGCGCAGATGATGAGCAGTTTTCAAGTAGTCGCCGCGATCGGCTCGTTCATCACGCAATCGCTGGTCGGACCGCTTCTCACCATTGCTCTGTCCCTGATCTACTACGATGAGCGGGTCCGCAAGGAAGCCTTTGACCTGGAAGTCATGATGAAGTCGCTGGAAGGCGCGACGAACTCCGGCGCGGCAGCGGCGGTTACTGGCTCGTAAGAGATGGGTTTGAAGCGGGTTTTCTGTACTGCTGTAATCATCGTTTGTTGTTGTGCCGTGGCCGGAGCAGTCGATCAAGCTGCTCCGGCACTCAGCGTTCCCGAGTACGTTGCACAGATCGACCACACCCTGGCCGAGCTCGATTCGCTTTCCGACAATCCCGAAAGAGCGCGTTCCGTAGCCGATTCTTTGCCGGCCTCATGGACAGTCTCCGACGGCAACAAGACCTTCACCGTTCCCACTGACTGGCTCAGGTCGGAACTGCGCAAAGAGCAGAAACCCGATTCGCTGAAGACCGTTCGCGAACGCCTGCGTGGCATGCGGGCTGCGGCGCAGGCATACAGTTCACCAGCGGGTGACAAT
>JAEZPW010000108.1 GCA_023441255.1 Acidobacteriota bacterium | reverse complement strand
TTCCTCGCTGCGCTCGGAATGACAACTCCAGTTTAGCGACAACTTCAATGGTCAATTGTCAGGCTCAGCGTCACGTCTGGGCAGTCCACTGAGAACTGAGAACTGACACGCTAGCTACTGCTGCGCCGCCACACCGGCAAGGCCCAACTCGCCTGATTTCGCTTTCATCGCCTCGATGCAGAAGGCGATGTGTTCTTCGAGGTCGACGCCTAGGCCGGCGGCGCCGTTGATGATGTCGTCGCGACTGACGCTGCGGGCGAAAGCTTTGTCCTTCATTTTCTTGCGAACGGACTTGGCGTCTACCTCGGCGAGGGACTTGGAAGGCTTCACGAGGGCGACGGCCGTGATGAAGCCGGCGAGTTCGTCGCAGGCGAAGAGCGTCTTCTCCAGAAGGGAGTCGCGCGAGACGCCGGTATAGTCGGCATGCGACATAATGGCGCGGCGGATGTCGTCGGGGTAGCCGCGCTGGGCGAGGATCTCGTTTCCCTTGTAGGGGTGCTCTTCGGCGGTGGGGTACTTCTCGTAATCGAAGTCGTGGATGAGGCCGACGATGGACCACTTGCTTTCGTCCTCGCCGAACTTGCGGGCGTAGGCGGTCATGCACGCCTCGACGGCGAGGGCGTGCTTGCGCAGGCTTTCGGATTGCGTGAACTCGGTGAGCAGGTTCCAGGCGTCGTTGCGGTCCATGCTTAATTTGTAGCAGAGGAGCGCAGCGGCAGGTCAGAAGAAATGAGACGAGCCGCGCACCGGGGAGAAAACAGCCGTCAGCGGTAAGCCACGAGGGTGTCGTGAGGAGAGTTAGCCCTTAGCCCTTAGCTCTTAGCCTTTAGTGCGGTGATCCGAGAGTCGCAAGGCTCAGAAAAATCAGCCATCAGCCTTCAGCCGTCAGCCGCCAGTCTTCAGCTTTGAGCCGTCAGTTTCCGCCGTGCTTATGCTCTTTCCGGTGTTCTTAAGGTTGTTTTGGGAGTTGTTGGATTCTTTTCGGGGATTGAGCCAAAAAAAGCTTGACTTCTAATGTTGTTACCCTAAAATTCGCACAAGCTTGCAGATGACAAGTGCAAGTGTAGATGCCCGCTCTGGCATCTCCCATAACCAGCATGGCTACAACTCTCGCACCCGTGGATTCGCGGGAAGTAGTGAGATGTGACCGTTGTAAGATCGTGCAGTTCCGGACCACCAACGGCCTTTGCCGCAGGTGCCATGCTTCTCTCGACCCAGAAGAACCCGAAGTGATCGCGCCCGAACCGGTGTCCTCATGTGTTCCGCACACGAGCAACGGCGGACTTCAGGTCGCTTCCGCGATCCGGTCGCTGCGCCAGAGGAGCGGCATGAGCCAACGGCAACTCGCACTGCGGATGCACGTGCCCAGGACGTATGTCTCGAAGATAGAGAACGAAAAGGCGACGCCAACACTGTCGTCGCTGGAACGACTGGCCGAGGCATTGCAGGTGAGCGTGCCCGAGTTGCTGAACGGCGAGCCGACCCGCGAGGCGGAATTGCGCGAACTGGTCGGCGATCCATTCCTCAGCGAACTCATCCCCTACATTTCACACCTGAACGCGATGCAGCTGGGCAGTGTCCTTTCGCAAGTGCGGGACATGAGCCTGCACGTGAGGAAGAGCGCGTAAGGCGAACGTTTCACGTTTCGAGTTTCGCGTTTCGCGAAAAGCCGAGGCCAGTGGTCTCGGCTTTTCGTTTGGAGTCATGCCCGGTACTCTGCGCTCGTCCCGCTTCCCCGGAGGACGAAGGCTTAAACGGCTCGCAATCGCGGGACCTGCTGATGCGCGATTTTGCGTCGCCACGACTTTCTGCAGTTACGGGTGTGGAACTCGCCTCGCTCGCGCAACGGCAGACTCGAGGTTGAAACGCGAAACACGAAACTCGAAACGTGAAACTGCCTTTAAAACCTGAACGTTAGTTGCGCCTGCAGCGTGCGGGGCGTTACGAAGTGCGTGCCGCTGAAGGTCGAGAGGAAGTTGTAAAGAGCAACCTTGTTCGTGAGATTGATCGCCGAAAGCTGGAAGTCCCACTTGTAGCGGTCGCCGCGGAACACGTTGTCCCAACCGACCGCCATGTCGAAGAGGTGACGCGGGGCTACGCGCGTGGGATTGGTATCGGCATTCGGCGTCCCGCTCGGGAAGCTGATCCTGGTGGAACCGAGCGTGCCGCCGCTGCACTCGCGAATGGGCGACGCGGACGTGGCGAAGGTGCTACCGCAAAAAAGGCCCATCTGCTCCTGCTCGTTTCCGGTAAGCGTGAGCGCGGTCGCGAGGTCAGGGACGGCGCCGGCAACCATGCCGCTCTCGTATTTCCAAGTGAAGCCCATCCAAGGCAGGTTCTTGCCAAACTGGTACTGCAGGTGAGTGGTCTGCTCGAACGCCTGGTCATGGTCGATGCGGAAGACCTCTGCATCGACAGGAGAGTTGAAAAGAATGCCCCCGATCTCGGGGCCGAAGAAGCGGGACCTGGTGTGACCGAGGACTGAGTACACGTTCAAGCCGTGCCACGTGGGGAGATTGACCCGGACGGAAGCGCCGTCGATCTTGGACTTGCGCCACTGGATAGGAAAAGTGAGAGGCGTGTTGAGTAGGGTATCGAAGTCGTAGTCGCCCGTTGGGAACTTCCAGAAATACTCGGCCGTGACGGCGAACCGGTTGCCAAAAGGCTGCTCAATGCCGACGTTGAACTGGTTGCGTCGTGCGGGTGTGATGGGCTGCTCGCCGAATGCTCCACTGGAGAGGCCGCCCAGGCCGGTTGAACTGGAAAGTACAAGGTTCTCGTTGTAGGGCGTCAGGAAAATGCGGCCATAGGAGCCGCGCAGCACCGTACCGGTCTTCTTGATGGAGTAGGCCAAACCGACACGCGGCTGGATGGCCGACCCGCCACTGATGCCGTTGTAGTTGTCACCACGCAGTCCGGCCATGACGCTCAGACTGCCAAACTTCAACTGATCCTCGACGTAGATGGCTTCCTGCTTGATGTCAGCGTGGCCGTTGAAGTTGAAGAGCGAGCCACCGCGCGTGAGGTCGATGGGAACCAACCCGGGCTGAAACCCGGTGTTCACCATGAACCCGCCACCGGCACAACCTTCCGGGCTGGCGATGCCCGGAGCCGGCACAGAAACACCGTTGGCGTCCGTGCAGGGAGAATTGAAGGCCGGATCGGTGATGCCGACGTTGAAGCGTTCCGTAAGAATGGTGTGCGAGAACTGCACTCCAGCTTTGGCGTTGTGAATTCCCTTCACGTAGGAAACATCTACTTTAAGGCCGGCGTTCGTCAGTCTGCGGTCCTGGGCAAGGGTGGCCGGCTGGTCCGACAATAGGTCGGCACTGGGATAGTAGTGAACGCGATCCTGACGCAGGTAGGCATTAGCACTGAGCAGCGTGTTGGGATTGAACTGGTGCGTGTAGCTGGGCGCGAGATTGAAGCTGTAAAGTTGCTGGCGCTGGTCCTGCCCGGCGGCCTGCTGATCGTAGGTGTTGGGAATCTGGAACCACGAGCGCGCGAGCGAGGCATTGAGGTGAAAGATATCGTCGTTCGTCAACTGATAGTCGATGTGGTCGAAGAAGCTCTCGGAATTACCCCTGGAGTGCAAAGGGCGGAACTCGGGGGTATCAAGGAAGCGGCCGCTGTTCAGGCCACCGATGGAGAGGAAGTTGCCGAAGTTCTTGGTGCCGTTCGCCATATTGAAACCCAAGCTCGAAGTGCCGAACGAACCATAAGACGCGGTGAGAC